>NZ_JAAOIR010000001.1:1021975-1362634 GCF_011440375.1 Halorubellus sp. JP-L1 | reverse complement strand
GACGGGTAAATGGCCGGCGTCGGGTGTCGTGAGAAGCGGTCGCGACGCCCCGCCGTCGCGGACGGACGGAACGAGGACGTCCGAGGTGGGCGGTGTCCGTCCGGAGACGGTGCGGTCGCGACGGCCGTGGTGCGGTGGGCGAGTTCGCGGTCGGTTCGGTGCGGCGGATCGTCCGGTCAGTTCGCGTTCCAGGCGCAGCGTGTGCAGGCGGGGACGCCCTGGACGTTCGCGAGGTCGTTCTCGCAAGCGGGGCACGTGGTCGCGCCGCCGGGGCCGCCGTCGGTGACGACCGTCGGGTCGTCGGTGGTCGCGTTCTCGGCGTCGTCGACGTCCGGGACCTCCTCGGTGCGGTAGCAGCCGAACGTGAATTCGTGGGCTTCGGTGGGGTGGGTCATCTCACCCAGTGATGGCAGCGCGTGGAGTATAAGGCTATGTCTGCATGGATATATGCGCATGGAGATTCCTAGAGGTGTATTAGGGATACGTTGGAGTGGATCGCAACCGTCTATAGAGTGGCGGCGTAGACTATTGTTACTTCGTCACGCATCCTCGTGGTAGGCGTTCTCGGCCCGTCGGACGACCTCTCGCGTCGGTAGTCCGGTCTCGCGCGAGACCGCCGCAGCGTCCTCGTACTCGGCGCTTGCGTCGTAGACGACGCCGTCGCGGTCGCTCGCGACCTTCACGTCGACCGCGTACGACTCGCCGTCGACGTCTATGGAGACGGGCTCGAACGCCCGTTCCGCGACCCAGCGATGGCTCGTGCTCGCCGCGCGAACGCCGAGCGTGCCGGTCTCCTCGGCGAGCCGTCGTGCGACCGCCTCCGCGTCCGTGGGCGCACAGACGACCTTCACGAGGTGGCCGGGCCGGGCCTTCTTCATCGTCGTCGGGAGGATCGTCACGTCGTACGCGCCCGCTGCCTTCAGGGACTCCTGGAGACCGCCGAGGACTTCCGGCGTGGCGTCGTCGAGATTCGTCTCCAGTACCGCGACGTCCTCTCGCGCGAGGCCCTCCCCAGCGTCGCCGACGGTCGCCCGGAGCACGTTCGGGTGCCGCTCGAAGGACTTCGTTCCCGCGCCGTACCCGGACGCGTCGACGGTCGTCGACGGGAGCGACTCGACGCCCTCGGCGAAGTGTGCGAGGAGTGCCGCGCCAGTCGGCGTCAGCAGCTCGGCGTCGATGGGACCCCCGCGGACCCGCCAGTCGGCGCGCTCGGTGAGCTCCACGACCGCCGGCGCCGGCACCGGGTACGTCCCGTGAGCCATCTCGACCGACCCACCACCGACCGCGACCGGGGTCGTCACCACGCGCTCGACGTCCAGATCCGCGAGGAGCGCGCACACGCCGACGACGTCCGCGATCGCGTCGTCGGCACCGACCTCGTGGAAGTGCGTCTCCGCGAGGTCGACGCCGTGCACGCTCGCCTCCGCCTCCCCCAGCAGCTCGAACACCGCGAGCGCGTCCTCTCGGACGCCCGCCGCGACGTCCAGGCCCTCGACGAACTCGACGACCTCGCGATACGACCGACTCGGGCCGTGACCCTCCGCGTCGCCGTGCGAGTGGTCGTCGCCGTGGGAGTGGCCGTGCGAGTGGTCGTCGCCGTGGGAGTGGCCGTGCGAGTGGTCGTCGCCGTGGGGGTGGTCGTGGTCGTTTCCGTCGTCGCCGCCCTCGGCGTCGTCGTGGACGACGTCGACCTTCGTCGCGGTGATGCCGTTCCGGTCGACCTCGCGGACGTCGTACGTGACGGGGAGGTCGGCTTCGAGTGCGTCGAGGACGCCGGGGTCGGCGCCGGCGGCGACGAGTGCACCCAGGAGCATGTCGCCGCTGGCGCCCGTCCGGCCGTCGAACGCGAGCGTTCGCATACCACCAAGAGCGTCGGCGAGCGCGAAAAGCGCCGCGGTCGGCGGCGAGGGGACGCCCGGACCGCGGTCGGTTACTCGCGGACGACGTCGAGGCCGCGGAGGCCGTTCATCGCGGCGACGAGCTGGCCGTCGACGAATACCTGGTCCGCGAGGTGGTACTCGAACGGCGCAGCCTCGTGGCGTATCTCGCCGCTCTTCGCGTCGAGCGCGTACAGTATCCCCTCGTCGTCGCCGACGAACGCGACGCCGTCGCCGTCGAACGTCGGGGGGCGGCGGACGCGCGCCGTCGTCCGTGCGAGCCACCGCTCCTCGCCGCTCTCGGGGTCGAAGGCGCGAACGCCGGGGTCGTTCGAGAGGTAGAGCACGCCGTCGTGCAACGCTGGCGGTCGCGTCGGGTAGTCGTAGAGGGACTGCTCGAACCGCACGTCGAAGGACTCCCACTCCCGGGCGACGAGCGTCTGGTCGTCGACGACGAACAGGGCGTCCGCGGTCGCGTTGACCAGGCGACCGGCGGCGACGCCGTACTCGATCGCGGTGTCGAACAGCTCCCGGCTCGTCGTATCGACTGCGTTCGGGTACGGGTCGTCCCCGTCGATCCCGAGGAACACGACGTCGTCGTGGACCGACGCGGTCGTTATCTCGTGGTCCTCGGCGTACTCGTGGGAGAACAGCACCTCGCCGCTGGTGGCGTCGAGGGCGTAGAGCGTCGCACGCCCTGACGTCTGGCGTGCTCGCGTCCCGGCGTAGACGACGCCGTCGTGGACGGCGAGCGCGCTGACGTCCTCCAGGTTCGCGTCCGCCTCGAACCGCCACTCGACCGCGGATGCGTCGTGAGCGACGCGCACGACCTGCACCGGGTCGCTCCGGTACCCGACGTAGCAGACGTCGTCGGCGACCGCGGTCGACTGGACGCTGACCAGGCCGACGTTCCCGTCCGGGCGAGCGGTTCGCGCCAGCGTCGCCGGCTCGCTCGGGTCGACGCGAGCGACCTGCGGGCCGAACGCGAGCAGTTCGTCGTCGTCGGCGACGAGGGCGTCCGGTCGGAAGTTCACGTCGAGGCCGGCGTCCTCGTGCGTCCACGCGACGTCGAACCTCGCGACCGCCCCCTGCCCGTCGGTCGACTCCGCGTCCTCCGCCTCGCTATTCGTCGGGCCGCCGTCCGCCGTGTCGGTCGTCGAACCGGTCTGTGGTCGGTCCGTCGCGGTCGACGGCGCCATCGTCGCCGTCTCCGTCGTCTCGTTCGTGAGACGGAGACAGCCGGCGGTGGCCCCCACAAGGGCCGCGGCGAGGTACTCCCGTCGCTTCATGACGCGGCATTGATGGACGGGTGGTTTAACGTCTCTGGAACCGGCGGCTCGCTGGCCGTGACGGTCGCGTTCCAGCGAGTCGTTAAGTACGCGGGGGTCGAACGGTTCGAGCGTGTTCGAGGGTCTCTGGGAGCGGCTGTCGGCGTGGCGCGGCGAGGACGGACCGGCGCACTCGCGCCCGCTCGGCGTCGTCCAGAAGCGCGGCCGCGAGGTGTTCGGCGTGAAGCTCGGCGAGGCGAAGGGCTGGCAGCCCGACTGGCGGGACGTCGAGGACCTCCACGAGAATGCGATGGAGCGGTTCGACATCCGGTCGACGCCGGTCGGGCACGAGGTCGCGACGGTCCACTTCGACCCGGAGGGGCACGTCGTCGACGTGGAGTGGTTCGACGAACCGCGAGCGCCAGCCGAAGAGTGACCGGTTCTCGTTCGCGGAGTGACCGGTTCTCGTTCGCGGAGTGACCCCGAGGCCGGAGTCGTGGCTTCGGTACTCGTGTCCAGTTGGTGGCCAGCGACGACAGGGATTTGTGCCCGCCGGCACAACGATGCTACAGAGTATCACAGCGGGTGGGTCGTCGGCGACCGACGGCGTGCGGGCGAACGCACGACCCCGTCTGAGCAAAAGACATATCGGGGCCCGAGACCCACGTTCGACCATCCAGGCAGTCCCCCAATCATGAACGAAGTCCAACTGGAGGTGGCGAAGGCGTACCCGAACGACTCGGGGCGCGGTATCGCGCGACTCGACCCGGACACGCTGTTGCATCTGAAGCTGAGTCCCGGCGACATCATCGAGATAGAGGGCGCGGACACGACCGCGGCGAAGGTGTGGCGTGCGGACCGACAGGACTGGAACACCGACACCGTCCGCATCGACGGGTTCACGCGACAGAACGCCGACGTGGGCATCGGCGAACGCGTGACGATCCGGAAGGCGGAGGCGACGAAGGCGGACAAGCTCACGCTCGCCCCGCCCGAGGAGGCGTCCGTGCAGTTCGGGAGCGACGCCGCCGGGATGGTGAAGCGACAGATCCTCAAGCGGCCGGTCGTCGAGCGCGACATCGTGCCCGTGATGTCCTCCACGAACCATCCGTTCATGCGGTCGCCCGGGCAGGCGATCCCGCTCATCGCGGTCGAGACCCAGCCCGAGGGCGTCGTCCTCATCACCGAGGACACCGACGTCGAACTCCGCGAGGAGCCCATCAGCGGGTTCGAGAAGACCGGGGGCGGGATCACGTACGAGGACATCGGCGGCCTCCAGGGCGAGATTCAGCGCGTCCGGGAGATGGTCGAACTCCCGATGAAGCACCCCCAGATCTTCAAGAAGCTCGGCATCGAGCCGCCACAGGGCGTGCTCCTGCACGGCCCGCCGGGCACCGGGAAGACGCTGCTCGCGAAGGCGGTCGCGAACGAGACGTCGGCGAGTTTCTTCTCCATCGCCGGCCCGGAGATCATCTCGAAGTACTACGGCGAGTCCGAACAGCAGTTGCGGGAGATCTTCGAGGACGCGACCGAGGAGTCGCCCTCTATCATCTTCATCGACGAACTCGACTCCATCGCGCCCAAGCGCGAGGACGTCACGGGCGAGGTCGAGCGTCGCGTCGTCGCCCAGCTACTGACGATGATGGACGGCCTCGAATCGAGGGGGCAGGTCATCGTCATCGCCGCGACGAACCGCGTCGACTCCGTCGACCCCGCCCTCCGGCGGCCCGGCCGGTTCGACCGCGAGATCGAGATCGGCGTGCCCGACGAGACCGGTCGCGAGGAGATCCTCCAGATCCACACGCGCGGAATGCCGCTGAGCGACGACGTGAACCTCCAGAACCTCGCGAGCGAGACCCACGGCTTCGTCGGCGCGGACATCGAGAGCCTGACGAAGGAGGCGGCGATGAAGGCGCTGCGGCGCTACCTCCCCGAGATCGACCTCGACGAGGAGGACATCCCCCCGTCGCTCATCGACCGCATGATCGTCAAGCGCGACGACTTCCGTGGCGCGCTCAACGAGGTCGAACCGAGCGCGATGCGGGAGGTGCTCGTCGAACTCCCGAAGATCACGTGGGACGACGTCGGCGGGCTCGACACCGCGAAGCAGAACATCGAGGAGTCCATCCAGTGGCCGCTCAACAACCCCGAGAAGTTCGAGCGGATGGGCATCGACCCGCCGGCTGGCGTGCTCCTGTACGGGCCGCCGGGGACGGGCAAGACCCTGATGGCGAAGGCGGTCGCGAACGAGACGAACGCGAACTTCATCAGCGTCCGCGGCCCGCAGCTGCTCTCGAAGTGGGTCGGCGAGTCCGAGAAGGCGATCCGGCAGACGTTCCGGAAGGCCCGCCAGGTCTCCCCCACCGTGATCTTCTTCGACGAGCTCGACTCGCTCGCACCCGCACGCGGCGGCGAGGTCGGGTCGAACGTCAGCGAGCGCGTCGTCAACCAGCTGCTGACCGAACTCGACGGCCTCGAGGAGATGGGCGAGGTGATGGTGATCGGGGCGACGAACCGCCCGGACATGATCGACCCGGCGCTCATCCGGAGCGGCCGGTTCGACCGGCTCGTGATGGTCGGCCAGCCCGACGTCGAGGGCCGCGAACAGATCCTGCGCATCCACACGCAGGACACGCCGCTGTCGGCGGACGTCAGCCTCCGCGAGATCGCGGAGATGACCGACGGCTACGTCGGGAGCGACCTGGAGTCGATCGCGCGCGAGGCCGCCATCGAGGCGCTCCGCGAGACGGAGGAACCGACGGGCGTGACGATGAAGCACTTCCGGACGGCGATGGACTCCGTGCGCCCGACGATCACGGACGACCTCCTCGAGTACTACGCCGAGATCGAGGACCAGTTCCAGGGCGGCGGTGCGGAGTCCCGCGACCGCGCGGGTGGCCGAATCGGCTTCCAGTAACTGGGCTGGCGGCCGGATCGCGTACTCGTCGTCGGCCGTTGCTTCGACTCGTACTTTCGCCGCTTGGTCGGCGTGTCTGCGAAAACGACTTTACCTGCCCCCGTCCTACGTCGCGCCAGTGTCGAAGACTCGTCGCACGTCGAAGGGCCCCTATCGGCCGACGCGTGACCCCCAGGTGCTGTTGCTCGTCGGCATCGTCGTCGCGGTCGTCGGCCTGTGGGTCGTCGGCGTGATGTCGCCGGCGACGCTCGCTGGCGGCGAGAGTTCGCCGGTGTTTCCGTTCGGCGACCAGAGCGAGGACGGGCAGGTGTCGGTGTCGGTGAACGCGTCGACGGTCTCGCCGGGCGAGTCGGTCGCGGTGACGGTATCTGTCGACCGGCGGCCGCGCAGCGGTGCGTCGGTGGTCGTCGCGGGCGAGTCGCACACGACGGGCGAGGACGGAACGGTGGTTGTGTCGCTCGCGGAGCCGGGGACGTACGACGTCGCGGCGACGGGTCCGGACGGGAACCGGACGGCGTCGACGACGGTGCGCGTCCGCCGGTACGAGACCGAACTCGTTGTGTCGACGCCGCGGGGCGTGGTGACGAACGAGTCGGTGCCGGTGCGGGTCGGGCGCGCGGACGGCGGACCGGTGTCGGCGACGGTGTCGGTCGCGGGCCGGACGGTCGAAACGGGCGGGGACGGCGTGGCGAACGTGACGTTCGACGCTGCAGGCGAGTACGAGGTGCGGGCGTCGCGCTCGCCGACCGACCGGTACCGGTTCGTGGACGGGACGGCGACGGTCGCGGTCGACCGACGGCCGGTTCGACTGCGGGTTGCCGTGAACGAGAGCGCGCCGCGGGTCGACGACCCGGTGGCGGTGTCGGTGACGCGACGGGACACGGGGGCGGCGGTGAACGCGACGCTCTCGGTCGGGACCCGGACGATATCGACGGGCGCGGACGGCGTGGCGAACGTGACGTTCGCCGAAGCGGATCGAGTCGGCATCGAGGTTCGTGCGAACCGGACGCCAGCGGTGCGATTCCTCGCCGCTGAGACGCGGGTCGACGTCGAGCGGATCCCGGTGAACCTCTCGGTGTGGGTGTCGCCGAACCCGGTCCGGGAGGGCGAGCGCGCGCGGTTCGTCGTGCGCCGGACGGACACCGGCGAGCGCGTCGCAGCCAACGTCTCGCTGTTCGGGACGACGTACGCGACCGGCTCCGATGGCCGGGTGTCGTTCCCGTTCCACGTCCCGGGCGACGCGACGGTTCGAGCGACGAAGGCCTCGACGGTACGCGAGCGATACCGGTCGGCGAACTCGTCGTTCCGCGTCGAGGGCCCCGAAATCGTCCTCGAGTCGCTGTCGGTGCCGGCGTCGGCGCGCGCGAACGACGCGATGCGCGTGAACGCGACGCTCTCGAACGCTGGCACCGCCGACGCGACGGGTGACGCGGTCGTTGTCGTCGGCTCTCGGACGACGCGCGTCCCGACGTCGGTCGCGGCGGGCGAGACGACGACGGTCTCCTGGCGCGTCCGCACCCCGGACGCCACCGGGAATGTCTCGGTCTCGGTCGCGTACGAGGAGGTCGCGGCGACCCGTACCGTCGATCTCGTCGACTCCGAGGCGAACGAATCGACTGCGACGAACGAATCTACTGCAACGAACGAATTGACTGCAACGAACGAGTCGACTGCGACGAACGAGTCGATTGCGGGGAGGGAGTCGACTGTGCCGAACGAACTGCCGACCGCGACCGCGTCGAGCGTTGGCCCGACGGCGAGTGCGCGCGGGGAGCGCGCACCGGGAGCGACGAGCGCGCGCGAGACGCCACGGACGGCGATCACCGATGCGAGCGCAGCCTTCAGCGCAACGACTCCGATCCTGCGCGAGTAGCGACCACCTACGTTCGGCTTGTAGTCCAGTTACAACGAGCGGCGTTGTGACGTTTGTAAAACGTCTCGGCCGCTCTCGACCGTTCGTGAAACGTTTTACTGTTGACCTGTGGGGTGTGAAGAGAGGCGAAACGGGTCGAATAATCGCGCCATTATATGCGCCAGTCGGTCGATGCGTGAACTACGATGCCCTTCCCGCTCCCGGACTCCCACGCCCTCCCCGGTTCGCGGCGCGTCACTCGCTCAGTACTCAAGCCGGTCCGCGTCCTCGGCTTCTGGACCGCCGTCGCCCTCCCGTTCCTCCACATCCCCCTCCTGCTCACGGGTCTGGACGGCGCGTCGGACACGTTCGCGTTCCTCGCACTCTTCGTGTTGAACGTCCTCGCCCTCCTCGTCGGACACCCGCACGGTGAGGCCTGAACTCGCCTCGGAGTCCAACCCCCGTCAGGACCCGAGCACGTCCCGGAGCGAGGCCACTTCCGCGCGAAGCGCACTGCGTTTGACGACCGCGAACCCGGCGAAGATGACGAGGAACCCGACGACGGTGTACGGCGTCGGTACCTCCCCTCGGACCGCCCACCCCGAGAGCGCCGCGAAGATGGGCGCGACGTAGCTCACCATGTTGATCTCGATCGGGCCGAGGCGGTCCAGGAGGTAGAAGTACAGGAGGAACCCGAGCGCGGACGCGGCGAGCGCGAGGTATGCGAGCGACACGAGCGCGCCCGTCGTCCACTGGACGCCGAACGTCTGCGTCTCGCCCATGGCGAGGCTGACGACGTGCATGAGTACGGCGCCGCCGGTCATCGACCACGCCTGCATCGTCTCGATGGGGAGGTCGGCGTCGGGGACCTTCGTCAGGACGCTCCCGAGCGCGAACGAGCCCGCGGCGAGGAACACGAGCGTCTTGGCCACGGCACCGCCGGCGAGCAGGTTCGCGGGGTCGGGCCTGACGAGGACGACGACGCCGACGAGGGACAGGAGCGTGCCGCCGACGGTCGCGGCCGTCACCGGTTCGTCGGGGATGAACACGCGCGAGAATCCCGTCGTGAGGACGGGCGAGAGCGCGACGAGCACGGCCGCGGCGGCGCTCGTCACGGCGGGGTCGGTCTCGCCGACGAACAGCAGCGCGTGGTACGCGGCGATCATGAGGGTCGCGCCGGCGGCGACCGTCGCCCACTCGGCGCGACCGCTCGGGATCCAGTGGTCGACGCGCCAGGCGGCGTACGCGAGCATGATGACGCCCGCGACGTCGTACCTGAGCGCCGCGAACAGGACCGGTGGGAGTCCCGCCTCGAGACCGGTCTTGATGGCGAGGAACGCGCTCCCCCAGATCGCGGCGAGCAGTACGAACAGCGCGACGTCTCGATACCGGCTCACGTGGGTAGCGACGACTGGCCGTGGCGTGAAGCCTTCGATTCGAAGGGGTGTCTGCCGGTACCGAAACTCCGGGCCGCTCGCGCGTGCCATCGAACCGCACGGGGGATGGATTTAAGTCCGCGAATATCGTTCCGTCGCACATGGCCGCTCACGGCCGTCCCGCGCTGCGGGATCTGTTCGACGAGTCGCCGACTCCTCACATCGCACACCCGCCCCGGACCCACCACCGCGACTTCTACGTGGCGACGGACGGGTCGTTCCGCGCGGACGACGACGGTGGGATCGGCGCCGTCATCGAGACTCGCGACGGCGAGCGCGTCGCTCGCATCGCCGCGAGCGACGACGCCCCCGACAACAACGTCGCGGAGTACCGCGCACTCCACCTCGGGCTGGACGTCGTCGCCGAACGCGCACCCGCGTCGGCGAGCGTCGGCGTCCTCGTGGACCACGACGAACTCGCCGCGAACGTGAACAACGCCGTCCTCGCCGGCCGGCACCCCGACTGGCAGCCGACAGCAAGCATCGACGTCCCGCGCGCGAGCCAGTTCCACTGGCGCGGTATCCGCGCCCGCGTCTCCGGGTTCACCGAGTGCCGCGCCGCGCGAATCCACTCGGCGGACAACCCCGCGCATCCGCTCGCGAACGCACCCCGCGAGTACGCGCACGTCAACGACGAACCCGACCGGTGCGTGATCCCCGAGTCCCCGGGTTCCGGCCCGCAGTACCCGCCGCCGAGCCGCGCCGACCGCCACGCCTCGGACTAGACACACCCACCTTTTGTCGGGCCGCTCCCTTCGGTCGCGGCCCGCAAAACGTGGGCGAAAAGGGGACGCGTAAGCTCGCGTTCCGAGTCTTCTTCATGGGCGTCGACGACGGCGACGCCCGCGAGGTCGCACGACCACCTTTTGTCGAGCCGCTCGCGGTCCACCCACGGACCCGTCTCTCGCTCTCGATTCGCTACTCCCGCAGGAGGACTCACGCAGCGATCGCCGGTGCTACCGGCGATTCGGCCCTACGCGACGACGGACACCGTCGTCTCGTCGACCAGTTCGAACACCGCCTGTTCGCCCGGCTCTACGGTCTCGCGGACGAGCGTCGCGTCGTCGACCGCGAGCGCGAACACGAACGACTCACCGCGCGAGAGGAGTCCCGAGAGGTACGCGCGTTCGCCGTACGCCATCGAACGCACGCGGTCGTGGACGACCTCGCCCGTCTCCGCGCGCGTCAGGCGGAACCGAACGGACGTCTCGCCCGACGCCGTCGACACCACCTCCAGCGTCGACCGCGGCGCCAGGTCGTCGCCGTCCTCGCTCGTCCCGTCACCACTCGACGAACCCTCAGCCTCTGCCTCGCCCGACGACGCACCCGCGCCGTCGAGTCGATCGGGTCGATTCACGACCGACTCGAACTCGTCCGCACGCGACGCACCAACCACTCCGGCACACACCACGCTCACGCCCGCCGCCACCAGTTCCCGTCGCTTCACACCATTACAGACGAACCCCACTGCGAAAAACCAGCCGAAGGCACAAACGCCCCTTTGACTCACCACGTACCAACGTTTGTCGACCCGCTCGCTTCGGCTCACGGGCGATGCCCGTTCGCCATCGAGGCGACTGCGTCGCCTCGCTACGCTCGGTCCGCGCAAAACGTGGGCGAAAAGGGGACGCGTAAGCTCGCGTCGTTAGTCTTCTTCCTGGGCGTCGACGACCGCGACGCCGGCCAGGTTCACGATGTCCTTGACCTCGTCGCCGCGCTGGAGGACGTGCACGGGCTTGTCCATCCCGACGAGCATCGGGCCGATGGCGTCCGCGCCGCCGAGGCGCTGGAGGAGCTTGTACCCGATGTTCCCGGCTTCGAGGTTCGGGAACACGAGCACGTTCGCCGGCCCCTCCAGGTCGCTGAAGTCGTACGTGCCCTCGAGGATGTCCTCGACGACGGCGGTGTCCGCCTGCATCTCGCCGTCCACGGGCGCGTCGAACTCGGGGTTCTCGCGGAGCATCTTCGCCGCCCTGCGGGGCTTCCTGGTGCCGGGGTTGTCGACGCTCCCGAAGTTCGAGTAGCTAAGCATCGCGACCCTCGGGTCGACGTTGAACTCGCGAGCGAGGTCCGCGGTGTGCTCGGCGACCTCCGCGAGCACCTTCGCGTCCGGGTCCTGGTTCACGGTCGCGTCCGCACAGAATATCACGCGGTTCTTGAACGTCAACATGTATACGCCCGCCGCGTAGTCCGCGTCCTCGGCGGTCCCGATGACCTGCAGCGGCGGCCGGAGCGCGCTCGGGTAGTGATGGGTCAGCCCCGTCATGAGCGCGTCCGCGTCGCCGGACTCCACCATCACGCTCCCGAAGTAGTTCGAGTCCCGACGCACGAGGTCCCGCGCCTCGTTCTCCGTGAGACCCTTGCGTTTACGGATGTCGTGCAGGCGCTTTGCGTACTCCTCGTACTCGTCGGCCTCCCGCGGGTTCGCGACCTCCGGCTCGAAGTCCAGTCCGAGCCGCTGAGTCGTCTTCGCGATGGTCTTCGGGTTCCCGATGAGCACCGGCTCCGCGATCCCTTGCTCCTCGAGCTGGTACGCCGCCCGGATCATCTTCTCGTCGGTCCCCTCGGCGAGCGCGATGCGCTTCGGGTCCGACTTCGCCTTGTTCAGGACGACGCGCATCATCTCGCGGGACTTCCCGAGGCGCGCCTCCAGGCGCTCCTCGTACGCCTCCAGGTCGACCTCGACGCGCGCACAGTCCGCGTCCATCGCCGCCTCCGCGACCGCGGGCGCGACCTCGAACAGCACGCGTGGGTCGAGCGGCTTCGGGATGATGTACTCCGACCCGAACTGCAGCGGCTGGTCGCCGTACGCCTTCACGACCGCGTCCGGCACGTCCTTGCGTGCGAGCTCCGCGAGTGCCTTCGCCGCCGCGACCTTCATCTCCTCGTTGATTTCCGTCGCACGCACGTCGAGCGCGCCGCGGAAGATGAACGGGAACCCGAGGACGTTGTTCACCTGGTTCGGGTAGTCAGAGCGCCCGGTCGCCATGATGACGGTGTCGTCCCGGGCGTTCTTCGCGGCCTCGTACCCGATCTCGGGGTCGGGGTTCGCCATCGCGAACACGATCGGGTCGTCGGCCATCGACCGGACCATGTCCTCGTCGACGAGCCCGCCGATGGAGAGGCCGACGAACACGTCCGCGCCCGCCATCGCGTCCGCGAGGTCGCCGCCGGGGACGTCGCGCGCGAACTCCTGCTTGAACTCGTTGACGCCGCCGTCGCGAGCGCGCTCGGTCGTGATGATGCCCGAGGAGTCGCACATCGTGATGTTCTCCTTCTTCGCGCCGAGCGAGACGTAGAACCGCGCGGTCGCGATCGCGGACGCGCCGGCCCCGGAGAACACGATGTCGAGGTCCTCGAGGTCCTTCCCGGCGATCTCGGCGGCGTTGACGAGCGCTGCACCGGAGATGATGGCGGTCCCGTGCTGGTCGTCGTGGAACACGGGGATGTCCATGGACTCCCGGAGCGTCTCCTCGATCTGGAAGCACTCGGGGGCCTTGATGTCCTCCAGGTTGATGCCGCCGAACGTCGGTTCCATCGCGTCGACGGCTTCGATTATCTTCTCGGGGTCGTCCTGGTCGAGTTCGATGTCGAAGACGTCGATGTCGGCGAAGCGCTTGAAGAGGACGCCCTTGCCCTCCATGACGGGCTTGGATGCCTGTGCGCCGATGTCGCCCAGTCCAAGGACGGCGCTGCCGTTCGAGACGACGCCCACGAGGTTCCCCTTCGCGGTGTACTTGTACGCGTCGTCGGGGTCGGCGGCGATGTGCTCGCAGGGTGCGGCGACGCCCGGCGAGTACGCCAGCGAGAGGTCTCGCTGGGTGTTCGTCGGCTTCGTCGTCGATATCTCCAGCTTCCCGGGTGGGTCCTCCGCGTGATAGTCCAGTGAGTCCTCGTCGAGTCCCATGCCAGAACCCACCGTCGGGGCGGACTAAAAGGTAATCGAAAGGAACATTCGACGTCCGTCGAAAGGCATGTGGCGGTTTCGAGACGGAGCCCCGCTCAGGCGTCGTAGGTCGCGGGCCGGTCGAGGGAGACGTCGAACCCGACGGCGTCGGCCTCGATCGTCGGCCAGTCGTCGGTCGTCGTCAGCGGGTCGAAGCCGTCCTCGTCGACGAGCACGGTGCCTTCGCTCTTGGCCCCCTCGACGGTCGGATTCCACGCGTACCCCTGCGGGAGGTGGACGGGTTCGGTGCTCGTCGGCGTCGCGATCCACTCCCGGCCGGCGTAGCCGGCGGCGCCGCCCTGGTGGTGCTCGCGCCACTCGTCGGGCCACCCGACCTCGGCGTACGCGTCCTGTACGGCCTCAAAGACGTCCGCGGCGGTGCCGTCCTCGCGGCCGACCGCGCGCGTCGCGGCGAGCGCCGTCGTCTCGACGCGCGCCGCCGCCGCGTGGCGCTCGGCGAGCCACTCGGGCGCGTCGAAGTCGACCGTCCGCGTACACGAGGCGTACAGGCCGTCGTCGTACGCCGTCACCGATATCGCGGCGTAGTCGCCGAGCTGGCTCTCGGTGGGCGTGAAGTGCCGGTACGGGCCGACGCGGTCGGCGCCACCGACGAGTACGACGGGCGCGGTCAGTTCTCGCACGGAGAGCGCGACCGAGAGCGCGGACGCGACCTCGCCCTCGGTGTCCGTCGACTGCAGCTCCTTGCACACTGCCTCGACGGCCGCGGCCGTCCGTCGGCCGACGTCCGCGTACGCCTCCCGGTCGCGGTCCGAGAGCGGCTGGCGGAGTGCGCTCGCGTCCACGCCCCCGAACCCGGGGACGTCGACGTCGGCAGCCGCCGGCTGGCTCGCGACAGCCGCGACCGCCTCCGACAGGTCTCGTTCGTGCCACGGGTACGACACCACCGCGACGTCCTCCGGGAGCTCCTCGTCCCGCAGGCGCTCGGTCTCGTTGTTCGGCGCGACGACCGTCACGCCGTCGCCGTCGTAGCCCGCCGCCGCAACGCCGACGCCGGCCTCGCGGTCGACGCGACTGTCGCCGCCGGTGACCCACGCGAACCCCTCCGGGCGCGCGAACCACACCGACGCCAGTCCCTCGGCCTCGAGGTACTCGTCGAGTCGCCGTCGTTCCATGCTCGGAGTCTCGCCCGCCGCCGCCGTAACCCCGTCGGTTCGTGCACTCGCCCCGGCGACCAGTTGACGACCTGCCAGCTAGCCCCCGGTTTATTACCGCGTGGTTCCGACTGACATCCGATATGTGTGCACGTTCGACGACGCGCGACGGCACGGGTACCGGGCAGGGAGCCATCCGCAGCGGCATCAACGGGTCGACCGCGATCAGGGGAGCAGCTGCCGGTGCAAGCGCGTTCGTCGCCTCGTACCTCGTCTCGTTCCTCCTCTGGACGTTCGTCGAACTCCCCGACCCCGACAGCTTCGGGGAGGCGTTCAACCAGGCTGTCCTCGGTGCACTCCGCGATACCGTCCCCGCCTGGAAGGCCGCGGGCTACGTGCTGTTCAACGCGCAGTTCGTCGAACTGACCTACGAGGGCGCGCTCACCGAGTCCACGTTCAGCGTCATCGACCTCGCGAGCGGGTCGGCGCTCGCGCTCGCGTACGTCGTCCCGCCGCTGTGCCTCGCGGCCGCCGGCTACCTCGCCGCGTCCTCGCCGAGCGTCCGCGGCACCAGCCAGTCCGCCGTCGCGGGCGCGCTCGTCGCCATCGGCCAGCTCGCGCTCGTCGTCGTCGGCGCCCTCGTCTTCGCCGCCGAGGGCGACGGCGCGAGCCTCGGCGTCTCCCTCCCGAACGCCGTCATCCTCGCCGGGGTCGTCTACCCCGTCGCGTTCGGCGCGATCGGCGGCGTCGTCGCCGACGCGACCTGACCGGGGCGACGCGAGCGTCGCGACAGTCGCTACAGTTCCTTCGCGACCATTTCGCCCCAGTGCGCGAACCCGTGGCGGTCGTAGAACGCCTTCGCGCGCTCGTTCTCGCGGTCGACGTCCAGTACCAGCCTGTCGAGCGGGAGCGACTGGTCGCGCGCGAGCGACACCGCGGCGTCCACGAGGTCGTCCGCGACCCCGGTCCCTCTGGCGTCGGGGACGACGAACACCTCGTTGAGGACGGCGGCGTCCCACACGAACGCGAGGCGCTCGGGGAGCACGAACACGTACCCGAGAAGTGCGTCCTCGCCGGCTTCGTCGGGCGCGCTCGCGACCGTCACGCACCGCTCGTCGTCCCCGACGCAGCGCTCCACCCACGCGAGCCAGTCCGCGCGATACGCCGCCGTGAGCTTGTCCTCGTACGTCGCCTCCTTCGCGTCGTCGCCCGTCCCCGCGCCGAGACCGCGCTCGAACCCCGCCTTCAGCTCCCAGAGCGCGTCCCGGTCCCGGTTCGGGTCGTACGGTCGAATCGTGACGTCCATGCACGAAGCGTCCAGCGGCGCGACGACGAACCTTCCGGTCCCGGTAGCGACCGGGTCGCCTGCTGGGGCCGCCGCGGTCGTCGCTGGCGACCAGTTCACGCCCGCCGCTCGCGGACGTCCTCGACGACCCGGCTTGCGACGACGAGCGCGCCCGTGGCGACGAGCAACAGTTGCGTCCCCGAGTTCGCGAGCGGGAAGACTCGCTCCTCGACCACGGGTTCGCCCGACTGCCCGGGGTCCCTGTCCGCGCCCGTGTAGTACTGGCGTTCCCTCGACGACCCCAGGTTCGCGTCCTGTACTGGTTCCTCGTTCCCGAGGTCGACGAACGTCTGGACGAATCCCTTCCGGTCGCTGAGGTACGTCTTCCCCGTCACCTCGTAGAACTGGTCGTGCACCGGCCAGAGCACGTTCACGCCGTTCGTGACGAGGTCCGGCCCGATGCCGGCGAACGCGACTGCGACCACGGAGACGCCGGCGACCCGCGGTGCCGTCTCACCGACGCGCGCTCGCAGGAACGACTCCTCGCGTCCCCAGGCGTCCCACGCGACGACCGCGCCGAGAACCAGTGGGAGGAGGACGGTGTGGAACGCAGACCGATGCGCGCCGAGCACCACCCACCCGAGGAACGTGTCGAGGTCGACCGCCGCGACGGCCACCAGCACGACCGCGATCGCGCGCGGCGAGAACGCCGCCCCGAGGAGCGCACACCCGACCAGCCCACCGAGTGCCACGTGAACGAGCGTCGAAGGCATACCCCCAGCCAGGGGCGGCGACGACAAAACGCTAACCCGGTCGGACCAGTCACGGCCGACGCGTCGACGACGTCCGCGGAGCGCTCAGTCCTCGCGGCGACCCTCTGCGAGCCGGTCGACGTCCGCGTCCGCCTTCCACTCGCCGAGTTCCTTCGGGTCGACGTGGACGAACACGTCGTCGACCTCGGGGAGGTCTCGGATCGCCTCCATCACGTCCGTCTCGATGTCGTGGGCCTCGAAGAGCGTGTGGTCGCCCTCGACCTCGATGTGGAGCGAGACGTCGACCTCCGGGCCGACGTAGTGCGCGACGACGTCGTGCGCGCCCTCGACCTCGGGGTGGGCGAGTGCGCGCTCGATTATCTCCGCGCGCAACGCTTCTGGCGGGGCGCTCCCGACGAGGTAGCCGACGTTGTCGCGGACGATCTCGACGCCCGTGTAGAGGACGGCGAGCGCGACGAACCCCGCAGCGATGGGGTCTAGCAGTGGGTAGCCGGCGCGGACGCCGAGCACGCCGACGAGCGCCGCGCACGCGGTGAGGACGTCGTTGCGGTTGTCGAGCGCGGCCGCTTTCAGCGCCGGCGAATGCGTCTCCTGCCCCTTCGCGTACACGTACCGATAGAGGACGTACTTCGTGACGGCGGACGCGACCAGGATACCGACCGCTGACAGCCCGAAGTCGACGGTCGTCTCGCCCGCGAGCAGCGCCTGCCCGGCCTGGTAGAGGATGGCGCCGCCGGCGGCGAACACGCCGGTCGCGACGAACAGCGCGACGAACGGCTCGATGCGCTCGTGGCCATGGGGATGCTCGAAGTCGGGCGGCTGCGTGGTGAGGTAGAGTCCGACGATCACGAACACGCTGTAGGCGGCGTCCGCGAAGCTGTTGACGGCCTCGCCGCCGACGGCGAGACTCCCGCCGTCGAGGTAGACGACGGTCTTCCCGACGGCGAGCGCGAGGTTCACGGCGAGGACGAGCGCACCCACCCTGCGCATCGTCGTCGCGTCACTCATCGCGTCCGGCTACGGCGTGGGGTGTCAAGGGCGTGTCGACTCCCCTGCTCGCACGAGCGTACGGCGACCGCTAGGTCGCCGTTTCTGGGTGTATTTGCCCGCACGAGCATACGGCGACCGCCAGGTCGCCGTTTCGGAGTGGAGCTGCCCGGACGAGCGTACGTCTCCCGTCAGGGAGCCGTTTCGGAGTGGAGCTGCCCGCACGAGCGTACGGCTCCCGGCAGGGGGTCGTTTCGTGCGTCGGCTGCGTCAGAACTGGACGTAGCCGGCGTCGGCGACGGTCGCGTCGTCTTGGGCGGCGAATGCGTCGTGGAGGCGGTCGTAGGTGTCGGTGACGGCTTCGACGATGACGGTCGTGTCCGAGAGGACGGGCATGAAGTTCGTGTCGCCGGTCCAGCGGGGGACGACGTGCGTGTGGAGGTGGTCGTCGATGCTGCCGCCGGCGGCGCTTCCGCCGAGGTTCTCGCCGGCGTTGTAGCCGTCGGGGTCGAACGCGTCGTCCATCGCGTCGATCGTGCGCTGTTTGAGGCGGGCGTGTGCGAGCAGTTGGTCGTCGTCGAGTGCGCGCCAGTCGCCCTCGTGCGCGGCGGGGATGACCATTGCGTGCCCGGGATTGTACGGGTAGTTGTTGAGCATGACGACGGCGTCGTCGTTGCGTGCGACGACGAGCGCGTTCCGGGCGTCGTCGCGGTTGGGGAACTCGCAGAACACACAGTCGACGTCTGGGTTCTTGTCGTCGCGTTCGACCCACTCGATGCGCCACGGCGCGAACACCTGGTCCATACGCGGACATGGGGGGTCGTGGGTTTGAAACCACGCATCGACCGCGATCTAAAGGGCCGCCGCTCCGCCGCTCGAAAGTAAAATTTCGTGGACATTAACCAGCCCATAACTACGTGAAAACCATTGACAACCGACTGAGATGCTTTCCGTTAGCGCCGGACGAACGCCCGAGAGGGTGTTTTAGACGGTATAGAACTATCTCTTGCCTTCGAAGCCACCTACGGCGGTCCCGTCTGCTATTTTTCGCCCTTCCGCTACGAAAACCGACGAATCGATTTATTACCAATCGGGGTAACATGTGGTTTGTAGATGGCAACGACTGACAACTCCTTCGACGGCCTGACGGAGCACTGCACCGACTGCGACACCAACACGCTGCACCAGGTGTCCGTGCAGATCCGTACAGAGAGCCTGAAGGAGGAAAATGCGGAGTTCTCGCGCGAACCCTACCGCGTGGCCGAATGCCAACGCTGTGGGAATCGCTCGAGCCAACGCATGAACAACGCCTGACGCATCGGTGGGCACGGGGGTGTCCAAGACAGACCAATCGCCGCCGGCACTGGGGTGACGGCGGCAACACGATTTTTTGGAAAAGGTGGCCGCACGAGCATACGGCGACCGCCAGGTCGGCGTTTCAGGGGGAAGGTGGCCGCACGAGCATACGGCGACCGCCAGGTCGGCGTTTCAGGGGGAAGGTGGCCGCACGAGCATACGACGACCGCCAGGTCGACGTTTCCGAAGTGATATCGCGTCGACTGTGACTCTGGGTGGCTGTCCTATCGCGAGCGCGTGGTGATCTCGCAACCGTCTTCGGTCACGATGATGGTGTGTTCGCGTTGGCTGACGAGGCACCCGTCTTCTTCTTTCAGGACGGGGTAGCCGTGGACGATGTCGTTCATCTTCAGGCGGCGGAGCGCCATCTCGGGGCGCGAGACGTCCAGCCAGCGCGTCGCGAACGGGAGCGTCTTGAACTCCTCGGTGATCTGCTCGAGGGCCTGTCGGGCGCTCCGGTCGCGGACGGATGCCTCGCGTTCCAGCATGTAGATCTCTTCTTGCTGGCCTTCGGAGACCTTCCCGGAGCCGTCGGTCGCGAACGGCTCGATGGCGACGACGTCGCCCGCTTCGAGCGTCGCTCCCTGGGAGACCGCGCGGTTCGGGATGGTCGGCGACGTGTGCTGTTCCCAGTGCCCGAGGCCGTGGCCGGTGAGGTTCACGACGGGATTGTAGCCGTAGCCGTCGATGACGTCCTCGATGGCCGCGCCGATCTCGCCCGCGTCGACGCCCGCTTCGACGACGTCGAGGCCGGCGTCGAGCGCCTCTTCGGCGGCCTCGACGAGCTCCTGGTTCCCCGAGAAGTCGACGGTGACGGCGGTGTCGGCGAGCCAGCCGTCGATGTGCACGCCGATGTCGAGTTTCACCATCTCCTCGCCGACGACGCGGTCGTCGTCCGGGCCGGCGGCCCCGTGTGCGGCCTCCTCGTCGACGCTCACGTTCACGGGGAACGCCGGCGTCCCGCCGAGTTCGCGGATGCGGTCCTCGGTCCACTCCGATATCTCGAGGTAGCTCGTGCCGACCTCCAGGCGGTCGGCTGCCTCGTCGCGTACCTGCGCGAGGATCTCACCGGCCTCGCGATGCTTCTCGTACTGCTCGGCGTCGAGGTCGACGTCGCTCATGCACCAGCGTACATCAGTCGGCGAGAAAGAGGTTGCGTCTCCGCATCGACGGCCGGCAGTCTCTCCCGCGGTTGGCGCGGGTCAGTCCTCTGCGATCCACGCGCAGTCCGGGCAGGCGTCCACGCCCTGGACGTTGATGGTCCGTGTGTCGCATTCGGGGCAGACTTCGCCGCGGAACTGGGGCTGTTCGAGCATATCCCTATATCGAAATCGACGATGATAAAGATGGGGTACGACGATAGTCGAAATCCTCGTACGAGTGCCGTCGCGTCGGTGCCGTTTCGCGACGGATGGCGACGGGTTCACGTCGCGACGTCGCCAACGGCGCGACGAACGTGGCCCGCGGTATCGCGTTACTCGATGGCCACGGCGGTCTGCATCCGCTCGGAGTTGTACGCGCTCCCGGCGTTGCCGTCGGCGTCGAGCACGATGAGGCCCGCCGACGAGCCGGTGAGTTCGCCGAACTCCTCGATGGCGAGGCTGGCGGCCGCGTCCGCGTCGCGGCCGGCCTCGACGTGCCGGACAGCGCGTCGCGCGAGCGTCGTGCGTGCGATGTCCTCGCCGGCGCCGGTCGCGCTCGCACCGCCCGCGGGCGCGCAGTAGAACCCGTTCCCGATCTGGGGGACGTCGCCGACGCGACCCGCGAGCGCGAACCAGCGCCCGCCTGTGGACGTCGCGGCGGCGAGCCGGTCGCCGTCGCGCGCCACCGCACCGACCGTGTCGTGGTCGGTGTGGTCGCGGCCACACTCGTCGTCCCCGTCGCGGCCGGCGCTCCCTGGGTCGGTCGACGCGCGCTCCATCCCGCCGAACCGGTCGGCGAGCCACGCGAGGTGTTCGCGCGGCGACCCCGAGGGTGGGTCGGCGTCGTCGAACTTCTCGCGCGTGCGCTCGGTGTGGAGGTCGACGTCGGTCTCGACGCCGTACGCGTCGGCGAGCGAGACGGCGTGCTCGCCGGAGACGAGGACGTGCGGGGTCTCCTCGAGGACGACGCGCGCGGCGCTGACGGCGTGCTCGACGCCGGGCATCGAGCACGCCGCGCCCGCCGCGCGGTCGTCGGTCATGACGCCAGCGTCGGTGCGGACGACGCCGTCGGACTGGACCGCGCCGCCGACGCCGGCGTTGAACCGCGGCGACGACTCCAACTCGTGGATAGCCGTCTCGACCGCGTCGAGGGGCGTCTCCGCGGCCGCGCCCGCTGCCGCGGCGTCGTCGAGCACTCGCTGTCTGGGCTCCGGGTCGTCGGGGGCGCTGCCGGCCCCGCCGTGGAGGATGACTTGCACGACCGGGGACGCGGCCCGCGGCGATTTAATGGTTGCCGCTCGGGCTCGGCCGGAGTCGGGACTTCCGGCTGCGGGAGCGTCGAGTCGTGGGCCACGATCAATTCGGCCCCAAAGTACTTGACGTGTGCTAACTGTTGTCTTGGATGTGATGCGGACAATACGCTTGCGACGACCGTGACGTCGTCCGCGCGACCACGACGCAGCGGGCGACACCCACGAACGCACCGACCGACCGCCGACCAACGGGCCTCCGACCAACGACGCCCGCGGTGAATCACCTGCACCGCGGTCACCGTTCGAACCCGAACCGGCACGAAGTCGACCGCCGCGGCGAATTGCCTGCGCCGCGGCCGCCCGTACCGCATGCCGACTACCTCGACGCGAGACGCCCGCGGTGAATTGCACGCACCGCGGTCGACCCCACGAATTCGCACAGCCGACGATCGAGACCACGAAACGCACAGACCCGGACCGGAACCACGAACCGTACAGACTCGAACCGACACCACGACGCCGACCCGCGACCCCCGCGGTGAACCGCCTGCACCGCGGCCGACTCGCACCGAACCCCGACCACCCCACGACGGAGACGCAGACGTCGTGGCCGACCACGCACGTCCCCCGGTCCAACGCGGCGCAGGCCACGCCGCAGCCGACCGGGCCCACACCACCAACCAGCATCGACCGCCGACCGGTACCGCACGCACACCACATTCCGACCGTCGTCCGCGAACGACCCGCCGCTCGACCCCGATCCGCCGTTCGACGCCCGACCCGCCGTTCGACGCCCGAACCGACGCCGCGCTCGAAGCCAGTTGCCTGCCGATCACGTCGCCGCAGTCGCGCTGATTCGTCGCTGCTATCGTCGTCGCCGTCGTCGCCACAGTTGCGCCGACCACGTCGCTGCCGCCGGGGAACTCGTCGCCGCGACCGTGCGCTGTTTTCGCCGTGACCGACCCGTGAAAACCACCCCACCGACCGGTCCGTGAGTCGGCGCGAACTCCCCGACACCGCAGGTCTCGCGAGCAAATGATAGCCCTTTTAGGCGGGTATTCCGACCATCTAACCGACTATGAGCCACGAGTACGAGAAGGTCGACGTGCCGTCGGACGGCGAGCCGATCGAAGTCGTCGACGAGGAGGCTGACGAACTCGACATCCCCGAGAACCCCATCATCCCCATCGTTCACGGGGACGGTATCGGGAAGGACGTCGGACCGGCAGCCCAGAAGGTGCTCTCCGCCGCCGCGGACGCGACCGGCCGCAACATCGAGTGGATGCGCGTCTACGCCGGCGAGTCCGCTCGCGAGCGCTACGACGAGAACCTCCCCGAGGACACCGTCCGCGCGATCGACGAGTTCCGCGTCGCCATCAAGGGCCCGCTCACGACACCCGTCGGCGCCGGCTTCCGCTCGCTGAACGTCGCGCTCCGCCAGACGCTGGACTTCTACGCGAACGTCCGCCCCACGTACTACCTCGACGGCGTCCCGTCGCCGATGAAAGCGCCCGAGGAGATGAACATGGTGTCGTTCCGCGAGAACACCGAAGACGTCTACGCCGGCATCGAGTGGGAAGCCGGCACCGACGAAGTCGAGCAGGTCCGGGACTTCGTCGAGGACGACATGGGCTTCGACGACGTCATGCACGAGGGCGAGATCGGCATCGGCCTCAAGCCCATCACGGAGAAGGGCAGCAAGCGCCTCGTCCGCAAAGCGATCGACTACGCGATCGAGCACGACCGCGACACGGTCACGCTCGTCCACAAGGGGAACATCATGAAGTTCACCGAAGGCCAGTTCTCCGAGTGGGGCATGGAGGTCGCCGAAGAAGAGTACGACGACGACGAAGTGTTCGCCGCACCCGACTCGCTCTGGGAGACCCAGGACGAGATCGACATCCCCGAGGACGCCGTCATGGTCGAGGAACGCCTCGCCGACGCGATGCTCCAGTGGATGCAGCTCCGCACCGACGAGTTCGACGTCCTCGCGATGCCGAACCTCAACGGCGACTACCTCAGCGACGCCGCGGGCGCCCAGATCGGCGGCCTCGGCATCGCACCCGGCGCGAACTTCGGTGACGCGCGCGTCCTCGCCGAACCCGTCCACGGCAGCGCCCCGAAGCGCGCCGGCCAGGACCAGGCGAACCCGAGCGCGCTCATCCTCTCCGGCGAACTCATGTTCGACTACATGGGCTGGACGGACGCCGCCACGCTCGTCCGCGACGCCGTCGAGGAAACCATCTCCAGCGGCGTCGTAACGTACGACTTCGCCCGCAACCTCGACGACGCCCAGAAGGTCTCCACGACCGAGTTCGCGAACGAAGTCATCGAGAACATCGAAAAGCTCTCCTGAGCTTTTCGAGCGCCCGGAAATCTTCGATTTCCGGGAATATCGAGCGACTCTCGTAGAGCCGCTCGTCCTTTCGCGGCGGAGCCGCGAAAACATCGAGAAACTGTCGGAGGCGGTTTCTCGTAGAGCCGCCCCGGTTTTTCTCTCCGTTCTTCGACGCGCGTAGTCGGTGGGCTGGCGCGTGCGCGGCGAGTCGGTAGCGGTTTGGGCGCTCGGTCGTTTGCTGTGGACGATGGACGACGCGGGAGACGGTGTTGGGTTCGAGTGGCGCTGCGAGCACTGCGGGGACCGCTCGCCGAAGCACAATCCGCCGTGTTCGAACTGTGGGGGGATGCAGTTCGAGCAGGTGCCGGTGAACTCGGCTGCGGACGTCGAGGCGGCGGAGTCGCTCGTGCCGACGACGCGGCGCGCGCTCCTCGGGTACGGCGCGGCCGGTGCGGTGGCGGCCGTCGGCGGCGGCTACCTCCTCTGGGACGCGTACACGCCGCCGGAGATCCCCGACGCGCCCGGGAACAGCGAGCGCGCGGGCGGCATCTCGCTGTCGGCCGCGGCGGACGAGATTCTCGCGGCCGTGAACGACCAGCGAGAGACGCCGCTTTCCGCGACCGAGTCGGCGCGGTCGGCGGCGCGGTACGCGACCGCGTACACGGTCGTCGAGGGCGACGGGAGCGCGCGCGAGCTCTACGGGCGACTCGACGAGTTCCGCATCGGTCGGTTCCAGGTCGTCCGCCGCGTCGTCTCCGGCGACGGCTCCCAGCGGGGCATCGACGGGTTCGCGGACGCGGACGCCGTGGCGTCGACGTTCGTCGAATCGTTCTTCGCGAACGACGACGTCCGCGCGTTCCTCCTGAACGAGCGGTTCTCGAACGCGGGCGTGGACGTCCACGTCGACCCCGACGGCGACGTGTACGCGTCGATGGTGGTCGCGACCGGCGGCGGACTCGTCTGACACCGGCCGCGGGCGGCGAGTGGATTCCGGGAGCGAAACCCCTTCGGTCGTCGCCGCCGTCGCCTCTCGCATGACCGACGTACGCGTGACGACCGCCGACTCGGACGGCGAGCGCGAGGACGCGTTCGCCGTCCGGCAGGCGGTGTTCGTCGACGAGCAGGACGTCGACGAGCACCTGGAGTGGGACGACTGGGACGACGACGCGGCGACGACGCACGTCGCCGCGTACGCGACGGCCGTCGAGGCGGTCGACGTCGAGGACGACGTGGACGAGGGCGCCGACGCGGACGCGATCGACCGCGAGCGTCCCGTCGGCGCCGCCCGACTGCGGCCGAAGGACCGCGACGAGGCGGCGGTGGGGAAGGTCGAGCGCGTCGCCGTCGTCGAGTCGGTCCGCGGCACGGGCGTCGGACGGGCGCTGATGGACGAACTGGAGGCCGTGGGTCGCGACCGCGGGTTCGACGCGTTCCTCCTGCACTCACAGACGCAGGCCGCAGGGTTCTACGAGCGACTCGGGTACGAGCGCTTCGGCGACGAGTTCGACGAGGCGGGCATCCCGCACGTGAAGATGCGAAAGGACGCCTGAGCGCCGCGGTGCGACCGCGAGCGGACGCCGCACTTGAGCGCGCGCCGCGCCCGCTCCGGGGAGGAGACTTACGCCGGTCCGACGAGAAGGCGGTGGCGTGCCGTCCAGACGCTCGCTCCTCCGAGGCATCGCGGCGGGAGTGCCCGCCATCCAGCCTGCCGGCCGATTCGATACTCGAACCGGGTCGCGCGACGACCGCGCCGACCGCGCTGACGCCGACGAGGACGCCGTGACCGTCGGCGTGGCCGTGCATCGCGTCCCCTCGATCGACGACGCCGTCTACCGGCGGGTCCGGCGGGCGGTCGACAGCGGCGTCGAGCAGGTCGCGCGGAACGCGAACGCCGCGCTCGACCGGCGCGTCGACCACGACGTCGTCGCGGGTGCGACGGCCGGCGATCGGACTGTCGTGACGAACACGAGCCAGGCGGTGTGGGAGTCGACCGCGGACTGGCTCGACGCGACCGACCGCCGGGACCCCGACGCCCTCCACCTGATGCTCGTCGACGCGCCGTTCGGTCAGTCGATCGGGTACGGCGGGAATCGCACGCACCTCCTCGACGGCGGGCCGGTGTCGTTCGCGAACGTCGGCGCGACCGAGCGCTGGGACGACGCCGCGGTCACGGCCAACATGGCGATACACGAGGTCCTGCACGGGCTCGTCACGCCGTCCGAGGCGCGCGAGGTCGTCGACCGCGGCTGCGAGCACGACCTCGGCGCGGTGATTCCGGTCGGCGACGGTCGAAGCGGCGCCATCGCGACGCCGCTCGCGACCGCGTACGCTGAGACGACCGCCGGCGGCGAGACCCAGTGGCCGGGGTCGGGCTGTCTCGGGCGGTTCTCGCGGGACGTCGGCTACGACCCGGACTGGTGGGGGCACACGTACGCGCTGTCGCCGGCGACGCTCGACGCGACCGCACGGTACGTCGCGCGCCTGTAGGGCCGTCGGCGAACCGAGGCGTATTGGGGGGGAACACTCGCCTCTCGCCGCCTCGCGTGCCACTAAGTGCGACGACGCCGTACGTTCGGGTATGACTCCGCTGCGCAGGCGCGACGTGCTCGCGAGCGCCGCCGCGAGTGCTAGCGCCGGTGCTGGCGCACTCGCCGGCTGTCTCGACCTCCCGTTCGGTGGCCTCGATTCCAGCGACGCAGACGCGGACGCCGTCGTCGCGCTCGAGACCGTCGCCGAGGGGTTCGGGTCGCCGGCCGCTGTCGCGTTCCGGCCCGGCGACGACCGCCCGTACGTCGCCGACCAGCCCGGGACCGTCTACCGCGTCGACGCCGACGGCCCCACTCCGGTCGCCGACCTCACAGACCGCGTGGTCGACGTCGGCTCCGGCTACACCGAGCGGGGACTGCTCGGGCTCGCCTTCCACCCCGACGGCTCTCGCGCGTACGTCCGGTACAGCGCCCCGCGACGCGACGGCACCCCGAGCGGGTACTCGCACACGTTCGTCCTCGACGAACTCCCGGTCGACGACGACGGCGCGCTCGCCGTCGACGACGAACGCACGCTCCTCGAGATCCCACAGCCCCAGGGCAACCACAACGGCGGCGACGTCGCGTTCGGCCCCGACGACTACCTCTACGTCGCCGTCGGCGACGGCGGCGGTGGCGGCGACCGCGGCACCGGTCACGTCGAGGACTGGTACGACGCGAACGCCGGCGGGAACGGCCAGGACGTCACCGAGAACCTCCTCGGGAGTATCCTCCGCATCGACGTGGACGGCAGTACCGACGGCAAACCCTACGGCATCCCCGACGACAACCCGCTCGTCGACCGCGAGGGCCTCCCCGAGCAGTACGCGTGGGGCCTCCGGAACCCGTGGCGGCTGAGCTTCGACGACGACCGCCTGATCGCCGCGGACGTCGGCCAGAACCGCTACGAGGAGGTGAACGTGATCGAAGCGGGCGGCAACTACGGCTGGAACGTCCGCGAGGGCCGACACTGCTTCGACGCCGAGGACTGTCCGACGGAGACGCCAGACGGCGACCCGCTCGTCGACCCCGTGCTCGAGTACGACCACGACGTCGGCATCGCCGTCGTCGGCGGCCACGTCTATCGCGGGAGCGACGTCCCCGCAGTCGAAGGCCAGTACGTCTTCGGCGACTGGCGACAGCGCCTGTTCGTCGCCGACCCGACGGGCGAGACGTGGACGCGCGAAGACCTCGCGGTCGCACCAGGCGGCGGCTTCGACCGGTTCGTGCTCGCGTTCGGCGCGGACCACGACGGCGAACTCTACGTCGCCACCGACGCCGACAGTGGCCCCGGAGGGGACAGCGGGCAGCTCTCGAAGTTCGCGCCCGCGGACGACTCGACCGGGACCACGACGACCGACGGCACCGCCGCGGGCGACGACGGCGACGCGACGACAACGGCCGGCGACGCGACGACAACGGCCGGCGACGCGGCGACCACGGCCGGCGACGCGGCGACCGCAGACGACACGCCAGCGGCCGGCGAGAGCCCGGGCTTCGGCGCCCTCGCCGCACTCGCCGGCGTCGTCAGCACCGTCGCTACCAGACTCCGGCGCCGGTAGAATCGAGATCGACCGCGTCGCGGAACCGCCTAGTCGTCGTCCGTGAACGCACCGAGCGGCGGCTCGCTCGGCGCGTCATCGCTGTCGTCGGCCGCCAGCATCGCTGCGACAGCGGGCGGCATCCCCTCGCTCCCGAACTCGGGGTCGAACAGCTGTAGGGCCGTGTTGATCGTCGACCAGTCGTCGTCCGCCGCCGCGTCCCGCAGGCTCTTCGTCGGCGCGGACAGCAACTGGGAGACGAGCGAATCCGCCATCGACTCGACGACCTCGGCCTCCGCGTCGTCGAGGTCGAGCTTCGACAGCGCCGTCTCGAGCTCTCGCTCCTTGACGCGCTCGGCGGACTCGTACATCGCCGCGATGACCTCGTCCGCGCGCTGGCGCTTGAACTGCTCGAGGAGGTTCTCCAGTTCGCGACCGACGATGCGCTCGACCGCGTCCGCCGCCTCCCGCCGGTTCTCGCGGGTCTCCGCGGTCAGGTCCTCGAGCGTGTCCAGGTCGTGCACGCTCACCGACGACAGGTCGCCCACCGCGGGGTCGACGTCGCGGGGCTGCGCCAGGTCGACGACCGTCACGTCGCGCTCCCCGTCGAGGTCGCCCGCCTCGACGACGAACTCGTCGCTCGACGTCGCCGATAGCACCACGTCCGCCCGGTCCAGGACGGTATCGAGTGCGGACAAGGGAACCGGCTCCGTCTCGACGTCCAGTTCGCCCGCGACGTGCTCGGCGTTCGAGACGGTGCGGTTCGCGACGACGACCCGGCCCACGCCGCGGTCGGCGAGCGCGCGCGCCGCGAGCGTCCCCATCTCGCCCGCGCCCACGACCACTGCCGTCGCCCCCGCGAGGTCTCGCTCGGCGGCGACGCGCTCGGCCGCCGCCGACCCGAGGCTCACGACGCCCTCGTTCACGTCCGTCTCCGTCCGCGCTCGCTCGCCGACGTGCACCGCCTTCAGGACCGCGTCCTCCAGGATGTCCGACGCCGTCCCGACCTGCTGGGCGGTCTCCAGGGCGTCCCGGACCTGCCCGAGCACCTGATCCTCGCCGAGTACGAGCGAATCCAGGCCCGCCGCGACCCGCAGCAGGTGCTCGAGGCTCTCCTCGTGGCTCATCTCGACGCGCGCGTCCTCGGCGGCGTCCGCGCCGTACTCGGCGAGTGCCGCCCGGCCGGTTCCCACGTCGGTCGTCACGACGTACGCTTCCGCCCGGTTGCACGTCTGGAGGACGAACGCCTCCTCGACCCCGTCGGTCGCGGCGAGCGTCCCGAGCACCGCCGCGGACTCGCGTCGACTCGCCGCGGCCACGTCGTCGACGCTCCCGGTGCTGTGTGTGACGCGAACGCCCGTGATGACGCCTGTGTCCTTCATGAGTTAGCGAGATCGGGTGCGACGTCCGCGAGGACGTCGTCAATCAGTTGTCGTGGTTTCGCGTTACCGGTACGTAAAGTTGTCCAAACGTCCGGCGACCGCACGACAGCACGTACCACGTCCCGTCGTCGCTCCGGGTCGACGCCGCGAGCCTGCAGGTCCTCGCGGAGCGCGCCCGTGAGTTCGGCCATCGCGCCCGCGCCGTCGAGTTCGTCCTCGACGCGCTCGCGGAGGTACCGGGAGAGTGCGGGACTCGTGCCCCCGGTCGCGATGGAGACGACCACGGGGTCGTCCCGGACCGTCGCCGGCACGACGACGCTCCCTGCATCACGGCCGCCGTGCGTGTCGGTCCGGTTCACGAGCACGCCCCGCTCGTGCGCCACGCTCTCGACGCGCGCGTTCAGCGCGCCGTCGTCGGTCGCGGCGACCGCGAGCACGGGGTCGACGCGGTCGAACCACCCGGGGACGTCCCCGGGCGCGACCTCGGCACGAATCCGCTCGGCGCCGCCGAAGGCCGCGTCCGCGAACCCCGGCGACACCACCACGACGTCGGCCTCGGCAGCGAACCGGCGGGCCTTCCGCGCGCCGACCCGACCGCCGCCGACGACGAGCACGCGCTCGCCCTCGAAGTCGTGGGAGAGCGGGATCAAAGGGTCACCTCGACGCGTCCACCGCCGACTCCTCCGTCGGCGATCCGTCCGCGTTCGACGATTCGTTCGCGTCCGTCGATTCGTCCGAGGATGACTCCTTGCCAGCGTCCGCGTCGGTGTTCGCGTCCGCGCGCTCGGCCATCCGGATGCCCGTCTTCTTCAGGATGCGCGTCGAGAACAGCGTGTCCCAGTCCTCGTCGCCGACGTCCCAGTACTCGCTCATCACCTCTCGGACCTGCTCGACGCGCTCGGCGCTCTCTTCCTCGCTACGGCCGTGGGTCATCGCGAAGAAGTTGTACGGCCACACGCCCTCGTGGCGCGGTCGCTCGTAGCAGTGCGTCACGAACTCGAGACTCGCGACCGCCGGTCCGACCTCGCTTACGACGTCGTCCGGGACGTTCCAGACCGTCATCCCGTTCTCCGTGTACCCGAGCGCGTAGTGGTTCGGCACCACCCCGATGCGTCGGATCTTCCCCTCGACCTCGAACCGCCGGAGCGTCTCCAGGACCCAGGTGACGTCCGCGCCGATGCGCTCGGCGACGTCCCGGTACGGCGTCGCCGTCACCGGCAGGCCGTCCTGGACCTCGAGCACGAGGTCGCGCTCCTCGGGCGTCAGCGTCCCGCGGCCCGACGGCGCCGGACTCGGCCCGAGCGAGGCGAGGTCGACGTCGCCCTCGGGAACCGGCCCGTCGACGAGGAACTTCGCCTCCACGCGGAACTCCTCCTGCTTCGGCAGGTTGTACGTCTCCTGACCGGTCTCGGCCTCGATCTCCGCGAGCACCGACTCGACGCGCTCGGGGTCCGCGACGCTCACGACGAACCACACGTTCAGGTGGGGATGCTCGCGCTTGTAGTTGTGCGCGACCTCCCGATGCGCGTTCACCGCCTCGACGACCTCCTCGAAGCGGTCCTCCGGCGCGTGCATCGCGACGAGCGTCGCCGCCCCACCGATCTCCTGGGCGTTCACGAGCGGCCCGAACCGCGACAGCACGCCCTCGTCGTCCAGCGTCCGAACGCGCGCCAGCAGCTCGTCGGCCTCGACGTCGATCGCGCGCTCGCGCAGCGCCGCCGCCGCCGGCTCGAACGGCCGCTCCACGACGGGGAACCCGCCCTGGAACGCGTTCACGACCGCGCGATCCACGTCGTCCAGCTCGTAGTCGACCTCTCCCCGTCCCATTTCCTAGGCTGTCAGTCCCGAGACCGTATAAGGAACGCGGGTCTTTCGAGCACGCGAAACCAGACGCATCTGGCTCGAAACACCCGCCAAACGGAGTCCCCGATGGCTCGCGGCCTACTCGTCGCCGCGGACGCCCGTCACGTCGAACCCGAGGTCCTCGACGCCGGCGACGATCGCGTCGTGGTCCGCCTCGGCGAGGTAGTAGATGACGATGTCGAAGCTCCCCTCGCGCAGGAGTTGCTGGCACTCCCACACGAACTCCTCGTCGTCGATGGTGAGGCCCTGGTGCTGGTTCGAGGAGAAGTTCGGGTCGTCGTTCCCGCTCTCGACGTACACGTCCTCGGGGTCGTGGCCGCTGTGTTCGGCGATGACGTCCGCGACGTCGAGCGTCGCCTGCATCATCTGGACGTCGGACTGGCCGTCGTAGTCGGTGTGGACGACGACGCCGTTCAGCGCCACGTCGCCGGGTTCGAGGAGCGCTTTCGTCCGCCGATAGAGGTCGTCGTCGAGCGTCTCGGTCATGTCACGACCGTTCCGGGGCCGAGAGTAAACGCTTCACGATTCGCGCACGCCGGCTGCCTCGCTGCGAGCCCTCGCTTCCCCGTCGCGAGGAGCCGTCGCTCGCGAACCGCGAGGAGCCGTCGCTCTTCGACTGCGAGGACCGGGACACCCCCGGAGCGAGCGCGAACGCGCTCGCCCGGGGCGTGTCGAAAATAACCGAAGTCCGCTTCGCGAGAGGAGACGAGTACCGCCACCGCCCGGAACCGCTACCGCAACTGGTGGTATCGAACCGACTTAGAGGCGGGTCAGGTTCTCGGCGCGCGGGCCCTTGTCGGCCTGCACGATGTCGAACTCGACCTCCTGCCCCTCTTCGAGGTCCGGACCGCCGATGTCCTCCATGTGGAAGAACACGTCCTCGTCGGATTCGTCGGTATCGATGAAACCGTAGCCACCAGTGTCGTTGAAGAAGTCAACCTCGCCTTTCGCCATTGCACCCCGAGAGAGGGAGTCCTAATACATAAATTTGTCCGAAACGCCGTTCTCGCGGGTATCGGGGGGGCTACCTGGACGTACGGCGGCTTCTGGCGTGAGAAATGGGTCGGGGCCAGCGCGAAAGGCGGCGTCGAACCGGAGTCGGTCGCGAACGAACCCAGTCCCGAACGAACTCGGTCGGTGCGTGAGAGGGCGATGCCAAGCAGAAGACACATATCCGCGGTCGAACATGCATACTGTAGATGCGAACGTGGCTCGAGGACCGACTGCAGGCGGGCTACGAGCACCTGCTTCGGCGCGAGATCTCTGGGTCGCCGACGCACGTCGCCGTCATCATGGACGGGAACCGGCGGTACGCTCGGAAGCGCGGCGACGACGCCCCAGACGGCCATCGGGCGGGAGCGCAGACGACCGAGGACGTCCTCAAGTGGTGCCAGGACGTCGGCGTCGAGGAACTGACGCTGTACGCGTTCTCGACGGAGAACTTCGACCGGCCGCCCGAGGAGCGCGAACCGCTGTTCGACCTGCTCGCGAAGAAGCTCCGCGAGTTCGCGGACGCCGAGGGCGTGCACGACAACGAGGTGTGCGTGCGCGTCATCGGCGACGACGAGATGCTCCCCGAGCGCGTCCGGTCGGCGGCGCGGTACGCGGAGGAACGAACGCGAGAGCACGACCGGTTCGTGCTGAACGTCGCGGTCGCGTACGGCGGCCGGAACGAGCTCCTGCACGCCGCTCGTGGCGTCGTCGAGGACGTCGCCGCTGGCGAACTCGCGCCGGGGGACGTGGACGTGGCGACGGTCGAGGACCGGCTGTACGACTGTCCGGTGCGTGACGTCGACCTCATCATCCGCACGGGCGGGGACGAGCGGACGTCGAACTTCCTGCCGTGGCACGCGAACGGGAACGAGGCGGCGGTGTTCTTCTGTGCGCCGTACTGGCCGGAGTTCTCGAAGGTCGACTTCCTCAGGGCGATCCGCACGTACGAGAACCGCGAGCAGTCCTGGCGGCGGACGCGAGCGCGGCGAGCGCTCGCGCTCGTTCGAGCGTTCGGGAACGCGGAACTCGAGGAGGCGCGCGCGGTCGTCGACCGGTTCCGGGACGCGCTCCCACAGCGCGAGCGAGCGGACGCGGAGGACCTCGCTGGGAGCGAACCGGCGGACTGACGGCTCGCGGTCGCGCCGGCGAACCGGCGACTGACGTCGCTTTCGACGACTCGAGGGCGGCGACGCGCAGCCTGCGCCCCAATGATTATGCCCTCTGGTCACGATGTTCGGCGCATGGCAGACGTGCTGGACGACGACGAGATCGAGGAACGGCTCCCCGAGGGCTGGTCGCAGGAGGGCGACGAGATCGTTCGAACTTTCGAGTTCGACGACTACATGAAGGGCGTGAACTTCGCGCAGCTCACGGGCGAGATCGCCGAAGCCCAGTACCACCACCCCGAGATCCGCATCCGGTACGAGGAGGTCGAGGTTCGCCTCACGAGTCACGAGGAGGGCGGGATCACGGAGAAGGACGTCGAGATGGCGGAGATTCTCAACAAGGAGACCGCCTGACGGCGTTTCTCGAGCGTCGAGCATGCGGGGGGCGTACGTGTTCCGGGTTCGGTTCCGCGCGGACGCGAGCGACCGCGTCTCGCTGTCGCCGTCGTCGTTCGAGACGACGCTCCGGTACGCGGCGCCCGAGCCCGGGACCGACGGCTGGCTGTTCTTCCGCGACACCCTCTGGCGCGGCGAGGTGAACGACCACGAGCACGCGCGTCGGATCGTCGAGGACGAACTCGGCGTGCCGGTCGAGTCCGTCGACTTCCGGAGCCTCCGCGCGGACCGCGAGTACGTCGCCGCGCTCCGGGACGCCGTCGCCGACGACCTCGAGCCCTTCAAGGCGGACTCGGTCGACGACGCGCTCTCCAAGTACCTCGGGAGCAGCATCGACGTCGTCGCTACTGACTGACCGAGCCTGGGTTCGGACTGACCGGCCCTGGGTCCCGACTGTCCGTGTCCACGCGAACGTTTCGCAGCCCTCCGGAAGACACTTTATCGCTGCCGGCGCTAGTTCCGTCCGATGGTTGCCGACGCGTACGATTACTGGTTGTTCGACCTCGATGGGACGCTCGTGGACGCGGAGTGGTCGTACACGCGCGACGTCTTCGATCGGGTCGGGGACCGCCTCGGTCGCGAGTTCTCGGACCGGGAGGCGTACGTGCTCTGGCACGGTCTCACGGGGCCGCGTAACCCACAGCTCCACGAGTACGGTATCGATCCGGAGGCGTTCTGGCGGGCGTTCCACGCCGAGGAGGACCCGCAGACGCGCGCCGAGCACACGTTCCTGCACGAGGACGCGGCGTTCGTCGGCGATCTCGACCGGCCGGTCGGGTTGGTCACGCACTGCCAGCGGTTCCTCGCCGATCCCGTCCTCGAGCACCTGGACGTCGCGGACTGGTTCGACGTGGTCGTCTGCTGCGACGACGACACCGGCTGGAAGCCCGACCCGGCGCCCGTGGAACTCGCTCGCGACGGCCTCGGCGTGGACGGCGACGACGCTGGCGTGCTCGCGGGCGACGGCAGCAACGACGTCGGCGCGGCGTGGAACGCCGGCCTCGACGCCATCCACGTCGAACGGCACGGCCACGAGCGCCGCGGGCACTGCGTGCGCGGCGACTACCGCGTCGAGGCGTTCACGGACGTTCTGGAAGGACAGTAGTACACCATCCGGTCCCGTCTCACGTAGCCGACCACCAGGTCACGGTCCCGTCTCACCGTTCCCGTCGCCCCCGCCGGTTTCGTCGCAGTGGTCTCTACAGATGAGCGAGCGAGTGCCCCGGAGCTTGACTCCGAGGCGGTTCACTAAGCGGGGTTCACTGAGCGGGGTTCACTGAGCGGGGTTCACTGAGCGGTTTTGACGGTCGCGGCCGACCGGACGCGCGTCTCGCCGCAGCTGGGACAGCTCACCGTGGACATGTCCGACTTCGGCGATTCGAACGTCGACTCGCAGTTCGTGCACCAGTACTCGAACGTCCGCTGTTCGGTCCCGAACATGGACTTGACGCGGTCGATGATCGACATTGTGTATCGCTCCCAGATACCACGACCCGTGGTATAACTGGCGTGGACCGGTCACGATCGTTTTCGCGAGGAATAACCGTCTTACTCGGCGGAAATCGACGGTTACTCGCGTCGCACGTCCGCGGGTTCGTCCGGGGCGTCCCGGTCCGTGGGTCGCGTCCGCTCCAGTCGGCCGTCGCGTCGCTCTCCCCGACCCGCTACCCGTGGGTTTTTCGACCCAGGGCTCTTAGTCCCGGTCATGTCCGCGCTCCGAGAGGCGTTCGCCGACCTCCCCGACGCCGTGTTCGCAGACCTCCTGGAGAGCGACGACGGCTATATGCTCGTCGTCGACCTCCCGGGCGTCACCGCAGACACGCTCGACGTCGTCGCACGCGACGGACGCGTCTCCATCGAAGCGCGACGCGAGAAGGACGTTCCGGCCGAGTACCGCTACGAGCGCGAGGACCGGTCGCTGTTCCTCGACGCCGACCTCCCGCTCCCGCCGGACGCCGACCCCGAGCACGCCGACGCCGAGATCTCCCGTGGCGTCCTCGAACTGGCGATACCGAAGCGCACCAGGGACGACGAGACCCGCATCGAGATCCGGGACGCCTGACTCGAGGTGAGAAAGGCTGGTCACCCTTCGGGCGTACTGGCGGTTCCTCGTCGTCGCACGCCAGTTCCTGCCGCTGTTGCTCGCGTACGCTCGCGACCGCCGGCGCTACCTCCTCTTCGGTGGAGCGCGGCGCGTCGACACGGAGACCCAGGAGGAGCGCGCCGAGCGCCTCCTGGAGTCGCTCCTGGCGCTCGGGCCGACGTTCATCAAGCTCGGCCAGTTGCTGTCGACGCGCCCCGACGTCCTCCCGCCGGCGTACATCGACGTCCTGTCCTCGCTCCAGGACGACGTCCCGCCCGCAGAGTGGGCGGGTGCGCGCGCGGTCCTCGAGGAAGAGGTCGGCGAGGTCGGCGCGGCGTTCGACGAGTTCGACACCGACCCGATCAGTGGCGCGAGCCTCGGGCAGGTGTACCGGGCGAGCGTCGACGGGACCGACGTCGCCGTGAAGGTGCGTCGCCCCGGCGTCGAGGACCTCGTCGAGGCTGACTTGCGCGTCATCCGCTGGAGCCTCCCGCTGCTCCTCCGCTTCGTCGGCGACGCGCAGGCGTTCAGTCTCGAGAACCTCGCCGACGAGTTCGCGAAGACCATCCGCGAGGAGATGGACTACGAGCGCGAGGCCCGGATGCTCACGGAGATCAAGGCGAACTTCGCCGACGCCGAGGACGTCCGCGTTCCGGGCGTCGTCGGGGAGTACTCGGGGCCGCGCGTGCTCACGATGGAGTACCTGCCGGGGACGAAGATCAACGACGTCGACGAACTCGACGCGCGCGGCATCGACCGCGAGCGCGTCGCGGAGACGCTCCAGCGCGCGTACCTCAAGATGATCATCGACGACGGCGTGTTCCACGCGGACCCGCACCCTGGGAATCTCGCGGTGCTCGACGACGGCGCGATCGTCTTCTACGACTTCGGGATGAGCGGGCGCGTGAACGACTACGTGCAGGACAAGATCGTGGACTTCTACGTCGCGGTCGCGAACCAGGACATCGACGCGATCCTCGACGCCCTGGTCGCGATCGGGACGCTGAGTCCGGAGGCGGACCGCGAGGTGATGGGGAACGTGATGGAGCTCGCGATCGCGGACGCCCGCGGCGAGGACATCGAGCAGTACCGCGTGCAGCAGATCATCGGCCAGATCGAGAACTCGATCTACGAGTTCCCGTTCCGGCTGCCGCCGAACCTCGCGCTCGTCCTCCGCGTCGCGACGGTCGTCGAGGGCGTCTGCGTCACGCTCGACCCGACGTTCGACTTCATCGAGACGGCGACGACGTACCTCACCGAGCAGGGGTACCGCGAGGAGACCGTCCGCCAGTACCTCGCGGGCGCGAGCGACCAGGTCCAGGACTCGGCGCGCTCGATCGTTCGCGTCCCGCCGAAGCTCGAGGACACCCTGGATTCGGCCCAGCGCGGGAACCTGACGGTGCAGGTGGAGCTCGGCGACGACAAGGCGGTCATCGACATGCTCGCGCGCCGCATCGTGTACGGGCTCGTGTTCGGGTTCAGTCTGCTGTCGACGGCGTATCTCTATCAGGGCGGTGCGCCGTACGCGACGGTCGTCTCGGCGGTCATCGGGGTGGGTGGTGCGATCGCGCTCTGGCGGTCGTTCCGCACGAAGAAGGGGATCCGTGCTCGCCCGCAGTTCACGCGCCAGGAGATGCGCAAGCGCCGTGGCGACGACTGACGGGCTCGCGGCGGTCGTGCGGTCGACGAGGGAACGGGCGGTCCGGCGTCTACAGTGGGAGGAGGGAAACGTACTCCTCGATCTCGTCGGTCTCGATGCCGTACGCGGTGACGCGTCGGCCGTTCCGCGAGAACTGCGAGTACAGGGGGCTCATGACGCCGACGACGCGTTCGCTCGGGATGGAGACGTAGTCGTGGCCGTCGGTCCCGACCTGGTCGAAGCCGACGACCCACGGCCAGTCCTCGATGATGAACGCGGCGTCGACCTGGACGGGCTGGTCGTCGTCGTAGTAGATCTTCGCGACCGTCCGGTTCGGGTCGGCGTCGTCGACGTCGGTGGTATTCATGTCTCCGTAGACGTGCCCAGTCGACATATTCGTGCGCTGATGCGTGCTGGCACGGTCCCGCGACCGCGGCCGCGTCTGGGGAATCCACCCTCGTCGGCGGCCGTGGCGTTCCAAACGGTTTATAGCCACGTGGCCAGAACGGCCGTGCATGGCTACGCAGCAGCAGGAAGTACGAGACCTCCAGGAGGGCTCGTACGTCATGCTCGACGACGTCCCGTGCAAGATCAACGCGTACTCCACGGCCAAGCCCGGGAAGCACGGCAGTGCGAAGGCGCGCGTGGAAGCGGAGGGCGTGTTCGACGGCAAGAAGCGCTCGATGAGTCAGCCGGTCGACCAGAAGTGCTGGGTCCCGATCATCGAACGCAAGCAGGGCCAGGTCGTCTCCGTCGAGTCCTCGACGGTCGTTCAGGTGATGGACCTCGAGACGTACGACACGTTCTCGATGAAGGTGCCCGAGGACCAGGAGCTCAGTCCCGACGACGAGATCGAGTTCCTCGAGTTCGAGGGCCAGCGGAAGGTCCTTTGAGGTAGATGTTCCCGGGCGCGGGCGTCGACCGCGACGCCGCGGAGTACGTCGTCGTCGGCGCACCGCTCGACGTCTCGACGTCGTTCCAGCCCGGGACGCGGTTCGGGCCCGAGCGCGTCCGCCGGTACGCGCGCGCGTTCGACGACTACGACCACGCCACCGGCACGCACTTTACTGCGCTGGACGTCGCCGACCACGGCGACGTCCGCGCGTGGGACGACGCCGTCGAGTACCTGGAGTACCTCGAGGGCGTCTGTACGGACGTCCTGTGGGACGATGCGGTCCCGCTCGTCGTCGGCGGCGAGCACACGGTGTCGGTCGCGGGCGTTCGCGCGGTCGACCCGGACGTGTTCGTCTGTCTCGACGCACACCTCGACCTCAAGACCGAGTACGACGGGAACGAGTTGAGTCACGCGACGGTGACGCGTCACGCGCTGGAGACCGCTGACCGTGCGGTCGTCCTCGGGGCGCGTGCGGGGAGCGAAGCGGAGTACGAGCGCGCGAGCGAGGGCGACGTGACCGTCGTCGAGCCGGCGGCCGTTCCCGCGTGGGAGCCGTCGTTCGATGCGGACGCGTCGGTGTACCTGTCCGTGGACGTGGACGCGGCGGACCCGGCGTTCGCGCCGGGGACGGGGACGCCCGAGCCGTTCGGGCTGGACGCGGCGACGCTCCGGGACGTCGTCCGGTCGGTCGCGGCGACGGGGTGCGTCGACGGGTTCGACGTCGTCGAGGTGAACGACCGCGACGACGGCCAGGCCGCGACCCTCGCCGCGAAACTCCTGCGGGCGTTCGTGTACGCGCACGCCGCGGCGGAGTGACCTCGGCGCCGGCATCCCGCCGTCTGCGGTTCGCGTCCGCCTGCGGCCGGCGTCCGTGACCGACCGTTCCTAACCTGTTGTGTAGGCCAGTTATTTCCTAACGTCTCCCCTATCATGACACGGAGAGACGCCCACCGATCGGGACCTCGCCGGAGTACACACGATGCACGACGAACACGTGGAGGAAGGGAAGGCGATCCAGCGGGAGACTGGGAAGACCTTCCACATCGCGACCCGATTGCTCCCCGAACGCATCAGGCACCCGACGTACGTCCTCTACGGGTTCTTCCGGATCGCGGACGAGGTCGTCGACGACCCCGACGGTCGGTCTCGCGAGGAGCGTGCGCGGCGACTCGAGGAGTTGCGCGCGCAAGCACTCGGCGAGGCGCCCGCGGACGACGCGGTGCTGGAGGCGTTCGCGGAGCTATGCGAGGAGTACGGCATCGACGACGAGTGGGTGAACGAGTTCGTCGACGCGATGGCGGCGGACGTCGACACGGACCGCTACGAGACGTACGCGGACCTCGAGGCGTACATGCGCGGGTCGGCGGCGGCCGTCGGCGTGATGATGACGGAGATCATGCACCTCGACGACGACGCCCACGAGCAGGCGCTCCCGCACGCGATCGCGCTCGGGGAGGCGTTCCAGTTGTCGAACTTCGTCCGGGACGTCCGCGAGGACGTCGTCGACCGCGACCGCGTCTACCTCCCCGAGGCGACCCTCGAGCGCCACGGTGCGACCGTCGAGGACGTCGAGCGTCTCGAGTTCACGCCGGAGATTCGGGACGCCATCGCGACGGAGACCGCGCGCGCGGATTCGCTGTACCGCGAGGGCGTCGCCGGCATCCGGTACCTGCCCGAGGACTGCCAGCTCGCGGTCCTGCTCGCGGCGGTCCTGTACGCCGAACACCACCGCGTGGTGCGACGTCGCGACTACGACACCGTGAGCGTGGACGTGGACCTGCCGACGTGGCGGAAGCTCTGGTGTCTCGTTCGCACGCGCTGGCACTGGCAGTGGAACAGGGACCCCGAGGCCGTCTTCCGGCGCGTGTCGGCGGTTCCGTACGGCGACGACCGCACCGAGGAGCGCGCCGAGCAGTCCTCGTGCACGGACTTCGACTACCGCGAAGCGCTCGGTCGCGTCCGCGGCTGGCTGCCGTCGTGGTAGGGCAAGCGGAGAGATGCGAGCACTTCTACTGGCGTTCTACGGCACGTGGCCCCTGCTCCGCCCTTCGACTTCGCTCGACGCGCGCACGCTGACGTTGGAGTCGGTCGTCGTCGCCGTCAGCGTCGGACGGCCCTGAGGAGTGCGCTGTCGCCGACGGCGAAGTCGAAGCGGTCGGTTCGGAGGAGGCCGACGCCGAGGGCGGCCGCGATGGCGACGGGGATCCAGTTCCCGTAGAGGGCGTTGATTCCCCCCCAGAGGAGGACGAAGCTCACGAGGTCGTCGAGCATGAACTCGCACTCGCGGAGGCGACGCCCGAGGCCGGCGCGGTCGAGGCCGCGGTCGAACGCGAGGACGGCGACGGTCGCGGAGAGCACCCAGCCCGCGTAGTTCGACCACGGCACGCCGTAGTAGCCGCAGGTGCCGGTCGCGGCGCAGTCGTACGCCCAGAACCGGACGGCGACGGCGCCGGGGTCGAGGACGAGGTCGGTCGCGAGGACGGCGGCGATGGTCGCACCGAGCCGTATCGGCGTGCTGTCGGCGCGGTCGCCGAGCAGGAGGAGCGTGAGGAGGTACGCGTTCAGGACGAGCGGGAAGAAGAACACGGGGAGGGCGACGGGAATGGTGTCAGCAATCATCGGTCCGAGGGGGACGGTGTACTCGAACGCGCCGTACGGCCAGCCGGTGGTGGCGCCGACGTACTCGATGCCGTACGCGTACGCCGTCAGGAGCGCGAGCGCGACGCCGGCCTTCCGGTCGACGAGCGGGGCGACGCCGGCGACGAGCGGGAGCCGCATCACGAGGACGCCGAACAGCACGAAGAGCGGATTGAACTCGAGGAAGACGACGGGGTCGGGGTACCAGCCTTCGGCGCTCGCGACGAGCGAGACCGCGCCGACGAGCGGGAACACGACCGCGATCGTGAACCGGTGCTCGCGGACGAGTTCGTCGAGTCGCGCCTGCAGGCGCTCGCGCTCGGACGAGTCGGCGGTCGCGTCCGCGAGCGACCGCGAGTCGGCGCTGGGGCCGTCAGACGCCATTCGTCAGCCTCCAGAGCGCGCCGAGCGTGAGCATCGTGCCGATCACGGTGTTCAGGTACGGGAACCACCAGTACGCGCGGTCGACGGCGACCGACGAGCGCGCGACCCACGCGACGAAGACGGGGTAGACCGCGAGGAGCGCGCCCAGGCGGAAGTCGACTGCGGCGAACGCGACCGCGGCGGCGGTCCAGGTCGCGAAGCAGTACGCGTACGTCCGCGTCTCGCCGAGGACGGTCGCGAGGGTACTGATGCCGGCCTCGCGGTCGGGTTCGATGTCGGGGATGGCGGAGAACGTGTGCATCGCCATCGTCCACAGCCACGCACCGACGAGCGCCGCAAGTGGTGGGTGCTGGCCGGCGACGGCGGCGTACGCGGCCGCGCCGGGGAGGACGTAGAGGCCGTTCGAGAGCGAGTCCAGGAACGGCGTCGTCTTGAACCGCAGCGGCGGCGCGCTGTACTCGGTGGCGAGGACGGCGTACGCGGCGAGGTACGGCCACGCGAGCGGCGGCGCGAACGCGGCGACCGGAACGAGCAGGAGGCCGCAGGCGGCGACGACCACCGCGACCCACGTCTCGCCCGAGAACCGCGCCTCGCGACCGTCCTTCTTCGGGTTCGCTTCGTCGACGTCCCGGTCGAAGACGTCGTTGACGCCGTACAGGTAGACGTTCGCCGGGACGAGGAAGTACGCGAACAGCGCGAGCGCGACGGGCGCGAACAGGTCGGGGACGTCCGCGGCGGCGTACGCGACGCCGACGACGACCGGTCCGGCGAGGTAGAACCAGAACCGGGGCCGCGAGAGCGTGAGCAGGGACGCGAGCGCCTCGCCGACCGCTGTCGTGGTCGATTTTGGCGTTCGCTCGGCGGTCATCCCTGCGCTCCCTCGCCGGTCGAACCCTGCGCTCGTTCGGTGGTCATCCCTGGCGGACGGGGTCGAGACCGGCGTCTTCGCGGACCGCGTCCGCGGTCAGTTCCCCGCTGATGAGACACATCGGAACGCCGATGCCGGGCGTCGTGTACGACCCCGTGTAGTAGAGGCCGTCGACGCTCTCGGAGCGCCGCGACGGCCGGAACAGCGACGTCTGGCGGAGCGTGTGCGCGAGCCCGAGCGCGGACCCGCCGTACGCGTTGTAGCGGTCGGCGAAGTCCGAGATGGTGAACGTCTCCTCGACGACCATGCGGTCGCGGAGGTCGACGCCCGTGTTCTCGGCGACGTCGTCGAGCACGAGGTCGCGGTAGTACTCGCGCGTCTCGGAGTCGTCGTGGAGCCCGGGCGCGACGGGGACGAGCGCGAACAGGTTCGAGTGGCCGTCGGGCGCGACCGAGTCGTCCGTCTTCGAGGGGACGCAGAGGTAGTACGCGGGGTCCTCGGGCCACGCCGGGTCCTCGAATATCTCGTCGAAGTGCTGCTGCCAGTCCGTCGGCAGCACGAGCGTGTGGTGTTCCAGTTCCTCGACGTCGCCCTCGACGCCCATGTACATGAGGAACGCCGACGGCGCGTACGTCCTCGACTCCCAGTAGTCCGCGTCGTAGGCCCGCTTGCCCTCGTCGAGGAGTTCCAGTTCGGTGTGCGCGTAGTCCGCGTCGCTCACGACGAGGTCGGGGAAGAACGTCTCCCCCGGCTCCGTGGTAACCTTGAACCCGCCGCGGCGACCCATGATCTCGGAAACGGGCGTGTCCGTGACGAACTCGACGCCGAGTTCCCGGCCGAGGTCGGCCATGCCGTCGACGACGCCGCCCATGCCGCCCTCGGGGTACCAGACGCCGAGCTCGAAGTCGACGTGACTCATGAGGTTGTAGAGCGCGGGCGTGTTGTTCGGGGACCCGCCGAGGAAGACGAGCGTGTACTGCATGATCTGCTGGAGCTTCGGGTGGTCGAAGTAGTTCTCGACGTGGTCCTGCATCGATCCCAGTAGCGTGAGGCCGCGGGCTTGCTTCGCGACGTCGCCGTCGAGCCAGTCCCGGAGGCGCGGTCGGTCCTCGTACACGAAGTGCTCCATCCCGACTTCGTAGTTCTCCGCGCTCTGCTCGAGGTAGCGCTCGAGGGCGTCGCCGGCGCCGTCCTCGTAGGACTCGAACACCTCCTTCGACCGTTCGAGGTCCGGCGTCACGTCGACGCGGTCGCCGTCCTTGAAGAAGATGCGATAGTGCGGGTCGAGGTGCTCGAGGCCGTAGTAGTCCGTCGGCTCCCGGTCGAACTCGCCGAAGAACCGCTCGAAGACGTCCGGCATCAGGTACCACGACGGCCCCATGTCGAACCGGAAGCCGTCGCGTTCGAGGGTCGAGGCGCGACCACCGAGGCCGTCGTTCTTCTCGACGACGGTTACGTCCGCGCCGGCGTCCGCGAGGTAGCACGCCGTCGACAGTCCGCCGAACCCGGCACCGACGACGAGAACCGAGGTTCCGGAGAGCCCGTTCATGTCGGGAGACTACTGGCGAGACGAACTTAAAGAGCCGCCACGACTCGGTAGGTGTGCGAACCCGGCACACTCCCGTGTCGGCGAGTGGTATCCGGACGAAGTGAGTGGTGGACGGACGCGGCGAGTGGTCCGCAGATGCGGCGACGGCGACCTCGGCCGCGTCAGGTCCCGGGGGCGACGCTCGCGCGGTGGCCGCGGTCGACGTCGTCGTCGGCGACCGACGGCTCCTCGGGCCCGGGGTGGTCCGCGTCGCGGGGACTGGTTCGGAATTCGAGGCGCGCGCCGCCGGCTGCGCTCTCGTCGACGTCGACCGTCCACTCGTACGTCGCCGCGATCTCGCCGACGATGGCGAGTCCGAGGCCGGTGCCGTCGCCGTTCGAGTACCCGCGGTCGAACACGGTGTCGCGCTCGCGCTCGGGGATGCCGGGGCCGTCGTCCTCGATCGCGAACCCCGCGCCGTCGTCGACGGCGGTGACGCGAACGGTCGGGTCGGGGCCGGCGTGCTCGGCGGCGTTCCGGTAGCAGTTCTCGAACACCTGCCGGAGGTCGCTTCGTTCGACGCAGACGGTCGCGTCGACGTCCACGAGGAGTTCGCCGTCGCCGATGTCGACGGTCTCCAGGGCGTCGGTGGCGACGCCGGCGACGTCGACGGCGGTGACTGCGTCCGGGTCGCGCTCCAGGCGGGCGAGCGCGAGCACTTGCTCGACGAGGGCGTCGATGCGGTCGTGGCACGCGCGGACGTCCTCGAGGTGCTCTATGTTCCCGGTCTCGGTTGCGAGGTCGACGTAGCCGCTGGCGACGGCGAGCGGGTTCCGGAGGTCGTGGCCGAGGATGCTCGCGAACTCGTCGAGGCGCTCGTTCTGCTCGCGCAACTCGGCGTTCGCGCGCTCGAGTTCGCGGGCCTGTTCGCGCTGGCGGACGTAGTGGTGGCCGCCGACGGCGCCGAACGCGAGGCCGGCGCTCGCGGTGCCGTACCCGAGTGACAGCGCGTGCGCCGCGTCGAGAAAGCCGTGGTCGTATCCGACGAGTGCGAGGAAAGCGGTGGTGAGGACGAGGTAACCGAGCGTCGTTCCGACGGCGATAGTGGCGACGCGAACGACGTGCGTCGGTGTTTGGCGGTCGGCGAGCCTGAGGCCGTAGGCGGCGACGAGAGAATAGATCGCGAGTGGCAGGCCGGCGCTCACGAGTACGTCTTCGACGTGAATCGATGTCGTCGTCGCCAGCACGGCGAACGCGCCGACGCCGGCGAGGCCGATGGCAGCGAGGCTATATCGCCAGCGTCCGGCGGACTCCCCCATACTGGATATTTATTGGATACATAGTGATATATTCGTGTGGCATGAGAGACCAAGCCGACGCCGTGGACGGGTGGTGGGTTCCTGGACCGGTGGTTTCCTACCGACCTGGGGCGAAGACGCCGTATGGACGAGACGATCCGACCGACGGACGGGGCGACGGTGGTCGTGACTGGCGCGACGAGTGGTATCGGGCGGGCGGTCGCGACGGCGTTCGCGGCGGCTGACGCGACGGTCGTGGTCTGTGGCCGCGACGCGAGCGCGGTCGAGGCCGTGACCGACGACCTCGAGCGCGCCGGCGACGGCGAGGTCGCGGGCATGCGCGCGGACGTCCGCGACGAGTTCGACGTCGAGCGCCTGCTGGAGACCGCGTCGCGGACGGGGCGCGCGGGCGTCGACGTGGTCGTGGCGAACGCGGGCGTCTTCCACGCGACGCCGGGCGAGGCGCCCATCGGCGAGACCTCGTACGCGGCGTTCGACGACGAGTTCCGGACGAACGTCCGCGGCGTGTTCGCGACGTTCCGGGAGGCGCTCGCGCACCTGAACGAGGACGCCCGACTGCTGGTACCCACGGGGTCGGTGGCGCGCGAGACGAAGCCGGGCCTGGGCGGGTACGCGCCCTCGAAGGCGGGCGCGGAGGCGGTCGCGCGACAGTTCGCCGCGGACACCGAGTACGTCGCGGGCTGCGTCGACCCAGGGACGGTCGACACCGACCTCTCGGGACCCGGCGGCAGAGACCCCGACGAGGTCGCGGAGCTGTTCGTCTGGGCGGCGACGGACTGCCCAGCCGACGACCTCGACGGCCAGGTGGTCGGTCTCCGCGAGTGGAAGCAGGCGACGCGCTGACGCGACCGAACTCGACGGGCTAAATCGACGTGCGAACCCCCCGAACGTGGTCGCCGCCGCGACCGTCCGGGAGCGACGGTATTATTAACGTTCGGCCTCGTTTTGTTAACTGATATGGTTGCTAACGCAGAGTCCCGATTTAACAACCTCGTGGGGGTGCCCGCGGTCGCCGTCCTCGCCGTCGCCGCCTTCCTCGCGCTCACCGCGTGGGCCGTCACCGCCGCACTCGACGGCCGACCCGAACTCTGGAAGGTGGTCGGCATCGCCTGGACCGCGTTCGTCGCGATGGCCGTCGCCATCCCGCTCGGCGCACGCGCCGACTCCGGGCACGCCCACGGCCTCGTCTGGGCGTACGGCCTCGCCGCCGGCGCCATGGTCACCAGCGCCGCCGTGTTCCTCCTCCCGCAAGCGTTCGGTCTCCACCCGCGCTGGGGCGGCTTCGGCGTCGCCAGTGGCATCGTCCTCGGCTTCGGCGCACACACCGTCGGCCACCGCCTCACGCACGAGACGAACGTCGACCACACCAGCCTCGAGATTTCTGCGCACGCCCTCGCCGCAGGCGCCATCATCGGCATCGTCTACGGCAACATGCCCACGCTCGGCGCGTTCCTCGGCGTCGCCATCGTCTCCCACAAGGGCCCCGCCGGCTACGCCGCCGCCCGCCGGCTCGCCGCGAACGACGGCGACCCGCGCATCCTCCTCCTGCCCGCCGCCGGCGTCGGCCTCACCGCCATCCCCGCGTCCATCGTCGCCCTCCCACCGGACCCCGTCCCGAACGCGCTCGTGTTCGGGTTCGCCGCTGGGGTCTTCCTCCACGTCGCCATGGACTTCCTCCCGACGTGCGAGATCGGCGGCGACGTCTACGACGTCGCACACACCAGCGACCACGCCCACGAACTCCTCGACTCGCTCCGCCTGCACGCCGTCGCCAGCACCGGCTTCGGCGGCCTCGTCGTCTTCGTCGCCTGGTCGCTCGTCGCCTGACTCGAGTCGCGGACCGACACCGGCCACCGCTCCGACGCCAGCCTTACAGTTCGCGGTCGCTCGCGGGGTCGTCGAGCTCCCAGAGCACCGCCGGGAGGAACGCGTCGAGGTTCTCGATCACCTTCCGCTCTGAGACGTTCATGCCCTCGCAGTGCTCCCACGCCGACTCGCGAACGTCCACGTGGATCTCGCCGTCCTCGACGCTCACCGCGAGCGGGTACACCGAGCACCGCGCCGGCTTCCAATCGTGCTCGGCGTGCAGCGAACAGAGGCCGTCGTCGCGGAGGAACACGCACGCTTCGCCGTCGTCGCCGACGTGCTCGTCGCGGTCCTTCGCCTCCTTCTTCACGAAGTCCTCGCCGCGGAACTGCGTGGTCGACTCGTCGAGGCTCTCGCGTTCGGCGAGCTCGTAGAAGTCCTCCTCGTAGAGGAGGACGCCGTGCGTACAGCACCACGTGCACTCGTCGACGCACTCGAAGGTCAACTCGGGGTCGAACTCCACGACCGCCTCGCGACCCGGATGCACCTCGACGCGCGTACCCGCCGTCATGCCCCGTACTCCGCCGCGAACGCGGAAGTGTCCTTCCCTTCCGCAGCTCCTCCGACGACCCGCCACTCGGTCCGCCCCGCTACCCGGTCCACCCCGCTACCCGGTCCGCCCCGCCACTCGTACCCAAACTACCTAGGCGGAGGACCCGTGCCCCCGTAGTCACCAGTATCGGGTAGTCGGTCACCGCGAGACCAGTACATCATGCCACGGACGAACGACCCGTCGCTACACGCCACCGTGGACCTCGAATCCGCTGACGCGACCGTGCTCGTCGTCGACGACGACGCCGACCTCGCCGAGACGTACGCGCTCTGGCTCCGCGAGCACGTCGCCGTCCACACCGCGTTCGACGGCGCCGACGCACTCGACGCCCTCGCGGCGTTCGACGTCGACGTCGTCCTCCTCGACCGCCGGATGCCGTCGATGTCCGGCGACGCGCTCCTCGCGGCGATGCGGGACCGCGGCCACGACCAGCGCGTGGCGATGGTCACCGCCGTCGAACCGGCGCTTTCGGTCGTCGAGATGCCGTTCGACGACTACCTCGTCAAGCCCGTCGGTCGCGACGCCCTCCTGTCCACGGTCGAGGCCCTGCTCGCGCTCGACGAGCACGCCGACGCGTTCCGCGAGTACTTCGCGCTCGAGTCCAAACTCGCCGTGCTCGAGGCCGGGCCGGCGTACCGCGACGAGGACGAGGCCGACGACCTCGCCGCGCTCCGGGAGCGCGTCGCCGAGAGTCGCGAGCGCGCACTGGCGGCTCTCGAGGGCGTCCCGAAGGCTGATCCGGAGGGACGGGACGCCGTCACCGACACCTGATGAGCGGACTCGGGGCACGGCCTACAGTATTAGGACCCACGGCTACGTCGATTGCGCTCGAAGTGAACGTGGGGACGTTGGTGTTTCGTCACCGACGACTCACCCCCACCCATTGCCCCCCGGCGTCCGCTGCGGCGTCGAACTCCCCCCACGTCGACGCCGCCACCGACGCCACTCTCCCCCTCTCGCATCGAACCCGGTAGTGACAGGTCGGTCCTGAACGCGACAGTCGGCCAGCGCCAGCGATAGTCCTGTCGCCGAGCTCGATATGCTCAACTCACCACCTCCTCGAACAACCGACAACGAGCTCGACGCGGAGCCAGAGTCACAGCGTCCTGGTCCCGAGAGCCGGAAGCGACCGTGCGGGAACTCCGCTACGACTCCACGGCGGCGTTGATGCCGCTCTGGACCCAATACCAGCTGATGATGCCGAAGAAGAGGAACAGCAGGAACGTCGGCATCGCGTCCTGGTCGGTGAGCGGCTCCGAAGCCTCCGCGATCTGCCAGTACAGGATGATGTTCCCGAAGGGGATGAAGGCCAGAATGGGGCTGAGATTCTGGTTCGTCCCCCTATCGAGCATCTTCGCGGTCTTGTACGACCACCATATCGGATACAGACCGAACGTTACTATCGTGAATACGACTTGTGTCGCGAGCGACTGCCCGCTGAATGCCGACGGGTCGCTGATCTCGACTGATTCTGGCATGCAACTACCACTATATCTGTCGTCACATAAACTTTTGCCAGCTGCGTCCGTCGACGGGTTCGGAGTCACAGCACGTCGAGGAATCGCGTCGGTAGGGGATCGATCGAAGGTCGCGATTCCACGACGTAGCGGGCCGACGGCGGGGATCAGTTGTACCCGCGCCACTTCTTCCCGCACTCCGTGCACTTGAAGAACCGCGTCGGCGGTTCGTCTGCGCTCGCCGTCTGCTGGATGTAGTACCACGCCTTCTCGGTACCACACTCGTCGCAGTGCACGTCCGTCGTCGTCGGCTTCCCCTCGAAACTCGCGTTCTCCTCCGTCTCGATGACCTCCTCGTCCGCCTGCGAGTCGGTCGACACGAACTCGGACTCGTCCTCGCCCCGCGACGTCGTCGCGCCACAGGCCCCGCAAACCCACTCGTCGCCGTCGGTCTTCATCATCGACCCGCAGTCGTCGCAGAATTCCATGCGCGAACGTACGCGTCTAGTCGGTTGTAACGTCTTCGAGACGCTCGTCCTCGAGCACGACCGGACAGTCCGCGACCTCGAAGTGCGCCATGTCGACCTGCTCGATGATGTCCGTGCCCTCGTGCGAGCAATGCACGTCCGGTGGCGTCGCGAAGTGCGGGCAGCCCTGACAGTACTTGCGCTTCTCGACCTTCCGGATCGCGCGTTCGCCGTCCGCGGTGACGTTCCGGTCGTCGGACTCGACCTGCGCCCAGAGCTCGTCTGCGTCCACCTCGCCGACGTCGACCTCGTCGAACAGCTCGTCGTCTGCGCTCCGGCTGCGCTCGCGGCGCCCGTCGACGTCCGCGGCCAGGTCGCCGAGCGGCCCGGACCGACCCGCGTCCGCGCCCGCCTCCAGCGCCGGCGTCTCGTCTCCCACGCCGCCGTCGTCCGTCCCGTCGGCATCGTCGACGACGCGCTCGCTGAACTCACCGAGGGGTTCCTCGGCCGACGACTCACTGGCGTCGCCGTCGATCCGCCCATCGTCGCCGTCACCGCGCTCGCCGTGGTGCTTGCCGGTCATTCCGGGGCGTCCTCCGCCTGCTCGGCGAGCTCCGCAGCCAGGTCGTCGTCCAGTGCCGCCTTCTGACTCTCCGGCAGCGCGGGCGGGTCGCCGGTCACGAGTCGGTTCGACGAGAACAGCCCAGAGCGCTTCTCGACGTCGCCGAACGTGCTCGCACAGTGTGGGCACTCCGGCGCGGACAACAGCGACACGTCCACCGGCGACTCGCACTCGCCGCACTTCGCCGTCCGCACCCCCTCGCGGTTCGCCGCGAGCTGCAGGGCCTCCGCCTCCGCGCGCCGCGCCTCCGTCGCACGCAACCGCTTCACCTCCGACCGCAGGTCCACGAGCACGCGCGCCAGCGTCCCCGTCTTCTCCTCGAGCTCGTCCGTCCGCTCGGTGAGGTACTCCAGGACGTCCTCGAAGTTCTCGAACCCAGCGTCGAGGTCCGACGCCACCTCGTCCACCGTCTCCGACAGCGACGCAACGTCGCTCTCGACCGCGTCCACGCGCGCCTCGACGTCCTCGTGTCCGTGGTCCGCGGGCGCCTTCGCGTCCGCCTCGCGCTTTACCTGCACCACGCGCTTCCGGACGTCCTCCAGCAGCGCCGTGAACTCCTCGCGCTGCTCGTCGAGCGCCGACTCGAACGTCCCCGACTCGACGTACGCCGCGAGCGCTTCGTCGAGATCACCCTCGTCGACGTAACCATCGAGGTCGTCTGCGTCGACGACGTCGTCGAGGTCGCCGTCGGTGAGTACGTCGCCGCTCGCGTCGCTCTCCGTCATCGAGCGGTACGCGGCGACGAGCTCTCGGACGACGTCCTCGCGGGACCGGTCCCGATCGGCGGCCTGCTCGTCGAGCCACTCCTCGAGATCCGGCGGCAGTCGGACGGAGACGTCGACGTGCTCCTCGCTCGCCATTCGGGCTTGCTTCGGTCCTCGGGTGCATAAGGGTTGTTGCAAAATCGACCTGTGTAACGCCGGTGGAGAACGCGCGCAACGGACGCTGCCGCGGACGGTCGCGGACGATCAGCGGATCTTCCGGACGTCGCTGATGTCGAACCCGGAGTCGTTGATGTCGGTCTCGAACTGGATGATGTTCTCCTCCTCGAGCCGCGAGAGCACGCCGCGGAACTGCTTGACGACGAGGGTGCGAGCGCGCTCGGAGCCGCCGGACTCCCACTCGAACAGGAGCGAGCCGTCCGTCGACTCCATGAGCCCGCCGAGTTGCTGCGAGGACAACGCCTCGGTGTTCACGAGCAAGAGGACGAGTCCGCCCCACTCGTAGCTCGCCTTCTTCAAGCCCTTCATGAGGAGCGTGATCTCGTTCCACGTCATGTCGCCGGAGGCGGCGGAGAGGAGGTCGGTGACGGAGTCGACGACGACGAGACTCCCGCTCGCGTGGTCGTTCATGTACTCGCCGACGGCGTCGAGCGTCCCGCGACGCTCGTTCCGGTCGCCGAGCTCCGTGATCTTCCGCGTCTTTCCCGTGTACCACTCGCGGGGGACCTGCGACAGGTCGAAGTACTCCGTGGAGAAGTCCGCGAACGAGACGGCGTCGGCGCCCGCGTCGACGATGTCGTCGTCCATCGCGTACTGCATCTCGGAGACGATCGCGTCCCGTTCCTCCGTGAACGAGATGTAGTGGATGTCGTCGGGAACGACCGCGTCGCCGTGCAGACCGCCGTAGTAGAGGTCGAACAGTTCCGCGTCCGCGTGCGCCAGCCCGTTCATCGCCACGGCCGTGTAAACGAACTCGCGAGCACCCGCGCCGACCTCGCCGGCGAGGAGCACGACGCTCCCCGGCGGCGCACCGCCGTCGATCATCGAGTCCAGCCGCGAGATCCCGAACGGGAGCCGGTCCATGCACGCACGGTGGAGAGCAGGTGGTAACTGTCTTACGGCAGTAAACCGCCCGCACGAACATACGGCGGCCGCCAGCTCGCCGTTTCGGATTCGGTGGCCTCACGAGGGTATCGACTGCACGAGGTGCGGCAACGCGAAGGCCTGGTCTCAGGAACCGACGCCAGTACCGAGTCTTCGAATCCCTCGCTGGCCTCTCTCGTAGCCACCAGGGTAGTGGTAGATGCAGGTGGCATACGTATCGGCCAGCACCGTGTTTCTGACAGTTCACCTGCGAGATGTATTGGCCATAGTCCTTTCCCGACAGATCGTATCGGTTCGCTATGGCGACCGAAGCGACGTTCACGGTACCGTCCGATCAGTTCCCCCTGGGAACCGTATTCGAACAACTACCGGATGTGACGATCACGCTGGAGCGACTGATCCCCGCACAGGACGTGGTCATCCCCTACTTCTGGGTGCGAGGAACCAAAGTCGACGACATCGAAAGCGCGTTCAACGAGCACCCGGGCGTGAAGAATATTCGACTCGTCGATTCCGTCGAGGACGAGTACCTGTTACGCGTCGAGTGGGCGCTCGATTACGCCGACGTGCTGACCATCCTCGCGGAGACAGCGGTTCCACTGATCGCGGCCACAGGCACCGACCAGCAGTGGACGTTCGAGATCCGCGGGGACGACCGAAGCGACGTCGCGGACTTCCAGCGACGATGTCGAGAGCTGGACATCCCGATCACGCTGACGGAGTTACACGCACTCACGCCGGTCGAGACGGCGACCGAAGCCGGCCTCACCGACACCCAGCAAGAAGCGCTGGTGCTCGCCTACGAGCGCGGGTACTACGAGTCCCCCCGCGAGGTCACCTTGGAGGACCTCGGCGAGGAACTCGGCATCTCCCAGCAGGCCGTCGGCTCCCGCCTCCGAGGGGGAATCAAGCACGTCCTCGGGGGCACGCTCTCTACCTTCTCGGTCGAATCCCGAGCGAGGGCTTAAAATAGGTTTGTATCTGAAAAAGTCACCGTGATTCCCGTCGGCCGGCTACGGTAGTTTAATGAGTGAGAATTCTATCGCCTTTGATTCGGTACTCGAGCTCTGTCAACACCAGCACCGTCGGATCGTCCTCGGGGTGCTCGCAAGAGAACAGCGGTCGTTAACGCTCAACGACCTCACGCAGGCCGTCCTCAAGTACAATCATCAGACGCCAATCACAGAAGCGTCTGCGGATGTACTCACAGATATTCGCCTCTCGCTGTATCACGTCCACTTCCCGAAGTTGAGTTCGGAAGGACTCGTCGACTACGACCCGGAGCGCAAACTCGTGGAACCAACCGAGCAATTAGCGCAGGTGCAGCCAACTTTGTCTACGATCCTGGACGCCGACTCGTCCCTCGAAGCGCCGATGGAACTGAGTGTCGATTAACTGCTCCCGAGCCCTATTCAAACGCCGACAACGGCAACATAGAAAGATAATAAAGATGTCAGGGAAACGCGACAGCGGGGTGGCCAGAACGGTTGCTAGATGCGATAGCTGTGAATCGGTCTACGTGGCCAAGATAAGCCCCGACGGATCGTTCTGTCTGGATGGGCTTGGGGAGTGTCCCTGCGGTGATGCAGAAATCACACTGCACGACCCGTCTCCTGGTGGTACCGAGCAGTGAGTGAGTACGTAAAAACGGACCGTGTATGAAAATGCAGTTTGATTCCCGTCGGTCGGTCAGGTTCAGAAAGCTGTTGAGCTTCGAAACTCTGGATTCGTAGGTGCTGGCAACGATCTCTCTGTAGCAATACCGTCTTCAATCTTCACCACGGGGATGGATCGTGACGGTCCCGTCGTCGTCTACTGTGATTCGGACTCCGGCATACACGAAGCTCAAGTGAACGCCCCGACTGTTGGGTCGTGAGAGGAGAGCATCGATGGCGTCTGGATCGATGAAATCATAGAGCGGCGGGAGCTTGTTCGGTTCACGATTAAGAGTGACTGCGACTGTCTCTACGATTGCTACCGACGGATTCGTACTGCTCCAATCATACTCGTTCTGGATGTGTTCGATGTCGCTTCCTTGATGATCTTCTGACCCTTCGTAAGGGCGTTCATCCATGGGAAGTGTTGAGGAGTGAGATTGAAAAACGGAGCGGCATAATAAGTAACTGAGTCAAAGCCTGGGCGATTCCTGAGAGCGAGAATCTGGCGGTGCTTACGAAGTACAGGCATACATCGAGTGCTTAGTTCGCACAGTCACGTGACGGACAGTGAGATGGGTGACTGCTGAAACGAAGCACTCGCGAGTCGTCCCGTGACGCTTTCTCCGGTCGGTACTGTGGGTACGGTGGCGGTGATCTGGTCTATTCGACGTCTGCACCGGTGGTGGCGGGTGCGGTGGCGAGAACGTTACCGTCGACGCCGGCGGCGTCGAGCGCGTCGCGGGCGGCGTCGATCGCGTCGTCGACGCGTGACTCGTCCGAGAGGCCGTAGACGGCGGGCCCCCACGAGGACTGGCCGACGCCGCCGACGGCGTCGCTGCGGGCGAGCGAGTCGACGATCTCGCCGACGGGCGGGCGGAAGACGCCGCCCTGTTCGTCGGCGTACCACGCGCCGTTCAGTCGGCCGAGTTCGGCCATCCCGTCCGCGAAGCGTGCGTGGTCGTTCGTCGCGGCGGCGGGGAGGAGCGTGCGCGTGAGGGTGCCGGCGACGGCGTCGGCGACGCCGCCGTCGGCGTGCTCGACGACGGTCCGCATGCTCTGGGCCTCGCTCTCGCCGCTCCGGCCCGCGTCGACGTCCGGGACGGCGACGACGAACCGCCAGTCCGCGGGGAGGTCGTGACGGGCGACGACGGGCGGCGTCTCCCACTCGCCGCGCGCGGGTTCGTCCGTGGTGAACCGGGCGGTCGGGTGGCCGGCGTCGACGACGAACCCGCCGGCCTCGAAGGTCCCGACGCCGACGCCACTGCGGCCGCCGCGACCGAGCGCGGGCGCGTGCTCTCGAGGCCTGGGCTCGCGGTCGTTCGCGCGGGCGACGGCGGCGTACGTCGCGAGCGCGAGCTGCGTGCCGCTGCCGAGGCCGACGTGCCGGGGGAGCGCGCGCTCGACGGTGACGTGCGCGCCGTCGACGCCGAGGACGCTCGCCGCGCGGTCGGCGAACCGGCGGGTCGCGTCGAGGTCCGCGCGCTCGTCGCCGCCGACCGCCGGCATCGCGTCCGCGGCCGCGTCCACCGCGACCGCGTCCACCGGCTCGGCGCGCACCTGAACGCGGGGTTCGGCGAGTCCGACGCCCACGCCACCGTAGAGGCGGTCGTGCGCGAGCGAGAGGTTCTGGAACCCGAAGTGCAGGCGGGCACCCGCCGAGACCGTGACCATACCGACTGCTAGGGAGTGGAGGTCCAAGGGGTTTCGGCGGTGGCAACCACGTCCGGTGACGGAACTGCTCGGTCAGTCCGCTCCGGTCGGCCCCGGGTCTTCGGCAACGACGCTCCTGGTCAGCCAGAGCACGCCGAGCGCGAACAGCACCACGCCCGCGAGCGCTGGTGTCAGGCTCGCCGCGCAGCTGTTGCAGCCCTCCTGCCAGCGAATCGTCCACGACGAGATCGACACGCTCTCGAATGCGACGGCGGTCGCACCCGGACAGAAGGCGTCCGTGCAACCGCCTCTGTGGAAGGTGAGGACGAGCAGGACGGCGCCGGTCACGGTCGCGACTCCCGCAGCGAGGGCGGTGCGCGACGACTGCGTGCCATCTCGTCGACTCGTACGCATACCTCGATCCACAGACGCTCGTGTCAAGAATCCGTCGCCGTTTCGGGGCGCGGCCGAATCGATTCGGTCGACGACGGCCCTGCCAGCAACGTCTGTCGTGGTACCGTAACTTAAGACGCCGCGGCGCTACCTGCGGATATGAGCGAGCACGACAAGCCCGAGGGCCTCCGGTCGCGCGAGGTCACGGAGGGCACCGAGCGCGCCCCGCATCGAGCGATGTTCCGCGCGATGGGATTCGACGACGAGGACCTGTCCGCGCCGATGGTCGGCGTCGCCAACCCCGCCGCCGACATCACGCCCTGTAACGTCCACCTCGACGACGTCGCCGACGCCGCCATCGAGGGCATCGATAGCGCCGACGGCATGCCGATAGAGTTCGGCACCATCACCATCTCGGACGCCATCTCCATGGGGACGGAGGGCATGAAGGCGTCCCTCATCTCGCGGGAGGTCATCGCCGACAGCGTCGAACTGGTCGCGTTCGGCGAGCGCGTCGACGCCCTCGTCACCGTCGCCGGTTGCGACAAGAACCTCCCGGGGATGCTCATGGCGAGCATCCGCACGGACCTCCCGAGCGTCTTCCTCTACGGTGGCTCGATCATGCCCGGCGAGCACGACGGCCGCGAGGTCACCATCCAGAACGTCTTCGAGGGCGTCGGCGCGGTCGCAGAGGGGACGATGAGCGAGGCCGAACTCGACGAGATGGAGCGCCACGCGTGCCCCGGCGCCGGCTCCTGCGGCGGGATGTTCACCGCGAACACGATGGCGTCGATCTCGGAGGCGCTCGGGATGGCGCCGCTGGGCTCCGCAAGCCCGCCCGCCGAGGACGAATCTCGGTACGAAGAGGCCCGGCGCGCGGGCGAACTCGCGCTCGACGCCGTCCACGCCGACCGCCGCCCCTCCGACGTCCTGAGCCGCGAGAGCTTCGAGAACGCGATCGCGCTCCAGGTCGCCATCGGCGGGTCGACGAACGCCGTCCTCCACCTGCTCGCGCTCGCTGCCGAAGCCGGCATCGAGCTGGACATCGACGACTTCGATACGATCAGTCAGCGCACGCCGAAGATCGCGAACCTCCAGCCCGGCGGCACGCGCGTCATGAACGACCTCCACGAGCTCGGCGGCGTCCCCGTCGTCCTCCGGCGTCTCCACGACGCCGGCCTCGTCCACGGCGACGCGAACACGATTACGGGTCGCACCGTCGCCGAGGAACTCGAGTACCTCGAGGACTCCGGGCGCCTCCCCACCCGAGACGAAGTCGCAGCGGCGGACGCGGACTTCCTCTACACTGTCGACGACCCCTACCAGGCCGAGGGTGCGATCCGCATCCTCAAGGGCAACCTCGCGCCCGAGGGGAGCGTCCTGAAGGTCACGGGCGACGACGCCTTCCACCACGAGGGCCCCGCCAAAGTGTTCGAGAACGAGGAGGACGCCATGCGGTACGTCCAGGAGGGCGGTATCGAGAGCGGGGACGTCATCGTCATCCGGAACGAGGGCCCCAGCGGCGGCCCCGGGATGCGCGAGATGCTCGGCGTCACCGCCGCCGTCGTCGGCGCCGGACACGAGGACGACGTCGCCCTCCTGACCGACGGCAGGTTCTCCGGGGGCACGCGCGGCCCGATGATCGGGCACGTCGCGCCGGAGTCGTTCGACGGCGGCCCCATCGGCGCCGTCGAGGACGGCGACACGATCACGGTCGACGTCCCCGACCGCACGCTCGACGTCGACCTCACCGACTCCCAGATAGCGGAGCGCCTCGACGCCCGCGACGACCCCGAACCCGCGTACGCGTCGGGCGTCCTCGCGAAGTACGGCCGCGACATGGACTCCGCCGCCAACGGCGCAGTGACGAACCCGGCCGCGAAGCGCGACGACTGACGACCACGGCCGTCCGTCGCTCGATTCCGAACTCGCGGTGGCTGCCGCGTCGAATGCGGTCTCCCGGTCGCTGCCGCGTCGATTCCGCGGCGTTGAAACCCACGGGGTGCCAAGCGCGAGCAATGACTGACTCGGGGGACTGGCGGGAGCGCATCGACGACGTCGACGCACGCCTCGTCGACGGATTCCAGAGCGACTTCCCGATCGAGGAACGCCCGTTCGCGGCGGTCGGCGACGCCATCGGCACCACCGAAGCGGACGCGTTCGACCGCACGCGTCGACTCCTCGACGACGGCGTGTTCCGCCGGTTCGGCGCGGTCCTGAACCCGCCCGTCATCGGGTCGTCGACGCTCGCCGCCGTCGCCGCCCCCGAGGACCGCTTCGACGAGATCGCGGACGTCGTGAACTCCTACCGGCAGGTGAACCACAACTACCGGCGGGACCACGAGTGGAACATGTGGTTCGTCGTCACCGCCGGGTCGCGCGAGCGACGCGACGAGATCCTCGCCGAGATCGAGGCCGAGACCGGCTGCACGGTGCTCTCGCTCCCGATGCTGACGGACTACTACATCGACCTCGAGTTCCCCGTCGTGAACGACGACCGGTTCGCGCGGGAGAGCCTGGAGTCGACGGACGTCTCAGCCACCCGCATCAGCGAGGACGCGACCGGCGACCTCTCGGCGTTCGACGCCGACCTCCTGCTCGCGATCCAGGACGGCTTCCCCGTCTCGCGAACGCCGTACCGCGACCTCGCCGCGGCACTCGACGCCGACGTCGCGGACGTCCTCGAGGGCATCGACGCGCTCCGTGCGGGGAACTGCATCAAGCGCATCGGGTGCGTCGTCAACCACGTCGTCACCGGATTCGAGAACAACTGCATGGTCGTCTGGGACGTCCCCGACGACGAACTCGATGCGCGCGGCGAACGCGTCGGGGCGCTCCCGTACGTCACGCTGTGCTATCATCGCCCGCGACGCCCCGACCTCGACTGGGAGTACAACCTCTTCACGATGATTCACGGCCGCGAGGCGACCGTCGTCGACGAGAAGATAGACGAACTCGCGACCGACCACCTGCCGTTCGCGCACGAACGCCTCTACTCGACGGAGACCCTGAAGCAGACCGGCGCGCAGTACGAGAACCTCGTGGACTGATCCGGTACGGTCGGATTCGACTCGACCCGGGCAGTCGTGGCGTCGACGACCGTAACACCCGAACGCCCGGAACGCCCAGAACGCCCAGAACGCGATCGATCCCGCGGATTACTTGCGGGACGCGACGACGATCATCGGGCCGACGAAGATGAGCGCCAGCCCGAGGAACCGGTACTCGATCCCGGTGAGCGAACTCGGCGTCAGGACGAAGATCGCGCCGAACGCGACCAGCGTCAGCCCGACGAGCTTCATCGACTTCAGGGGTAGCGCGCCGAGGACGGACACGATCAACAGCAAGAGCAGAGCCTGCCCCACGTTGTAGTTGAGCAGGAAGTTGTCGACGATCTGGAGCGCGATGTCCATCATTCCTAGGTCGTATCTCGCCCCGAAGCGGTCTTTAACGTAACGATACCGCGCCCCCAGTGCGTTCGCGAGACGGGCCGGCCGCGGTCAGGGCGTCGGCCCCGTCAAGTCCAGCGAGCGAATCCATCGATGCCAGAACAGCGTGACGATGGCGGCGAACCCCCACGTCCACGCGAGCGTCCCGAGGAGCGAGTACCCCGCGGCGGTGAGCGCGAACTTCGCCAACCCCGGGCCGACGACGCCCGCGAGCACGGTGAGCCCCGCCTGCAGGCGTTCGTCCGCGAGCGTAACCATACTCGACGCTTGGCCGCCACCCGCCTGAACCCATCGGTTCCGCGCCGGGCCGGTCCCTGAATCGTCCGTAGCCTCGATGGGCCTTGCGCGCGCGGTCCGAGAACTGTGCGCCTGCAATCCGAGAACCGGTCGTCAGCACCCGGAGAAACCGGCTTCGGCGTTCCGAGACCCGAAACGCGGTACAAAGGGGGTGGACGCACGGGACGTCTGAACCATGGAGCGTGCTCGTGCGTCCGCCACCCATTTGCACGCGAATCGTCTAAGTTCCTTCGGGGGCCTGCAAACGGGGTGCACAGCGGCTCGAACCGACCGACGGCGAGACGACCGACGACCGTACCCGACCGGTGAGCGGCAGCGACCGGCGGCTGTCAGTGATCGGCGGCTGTCAGCGACCGATGAGCGTCAACGGCCGGCGGCTGTCAGCGACCGGGGAGTGCGTCCGCGAGCGCCTCGATCGGCGTCGGCGGATGGCCGTCGGCGCTCTCGCGGTTCGCGAGCTGCGTCCGACAGGACGCGCCCGGCGCGACGACCCCGTCCGCGTCGCTCGCATCGACCTGCTCGTAGAGGATGCTCGCGATGGCGTCGCTCATCGCCTCGTGCTCGCGCTCGTACCCGAAGCTCCCCGCCATCCCACAGCACCCCGAGTCCAGGGCGTCCACGCGGTAGCCCGCGCGCCGCAGCACGCCCACGGCGTGGTGGTCCTTCTTCGTCGCGTGCTGGTGGCAGTGCCCGTGGTACGCGACGTGGTCGTCCGGCGCCGCCCAGTCCACGGTGGCGTCCAGGCCGAACGCGTCCAGGTACTCGCAGACGCCGAAGGTCGCCGAACTGACCGCCTCCAGTTCGCCGCTGTCGCTGACCGCGTCCAATTCTTCGCCGTCGTCGCCGAGGAGGTCGCGGTAGTCCGACTGGAGCATCACCGCGTCGGAGGGCTCGACGACGACGACCTCCCGGCCGGCGCGAACGTACGGCGCGAGCGCGTCGACGACGGTCTCCGCGGTCTCGCGAGCCTGGTCGAGGAATCCCATAGAGTGCGCGGGCCGGCCGGTATCGGTGACGTCGCCCGGGACCGCGACGTGCACGTTCGCCGCCTCCAGGACGCGCACGGCGGCCTTCCCCGCCTCCGGGTTCGTGTAGTTCGTGTACGTGTCCGGGAAGAGGACGACCGTGCGGGTCGCCGCGTTCGGGTCGACCGCACTCCCCCCGCGGGCCTCGAACCAGTCCCGGAACGTCTCCCGCCGGAACGTCGGGAGCGGCCGCTCGGTCCCGATGCCGACCGTCTTCTCCAGGAGCGTTCGCGCCCCGGGTACGCGCGCCAGCCAGTTCGACACCGGCGCGAGCGCGCTCCCCGCCGTCGCGAGCGCGTCGACGTTCGCGAACGCTCGCTCGCGGAGCGTCGCGCCCTCGCGCTCGTGGTGGGCGTGGGTCACCTCCGCCTTCAGCTTCGCCATGTCGACGCCGCTCGGGCAGTCCCGCGCACAGCCCTTGCAGCCCACGCAGAGGTCCAGGACTTCCTCGCGGAACTCCTCGGAGAGATGGGCGTCGTCGGGGAGGTCGCCGCTCATCGCCTGCCGGAGCAGGTTCGCGCGCCCCCTGGTGCTCGTCACCTCTTCCTCGGCCGCGCGGTACGTCGGACACATCACGCCACCCGTCGTCTCCTGCGGGCCGCGACAGCCCCCGCACCCGTGACAGAGCTCCACCATCCCCTGCATGCCGTTCTCGTTCTCCCACGCGAGCGCCGGGTCGAACCCCGCGTCGAACGCGTAATCGGGTCCACTCCGGAGGTCCTCGGTCATGTCGACGTCCCCGCAGACCTGTCCGGGGTTCAGTCGCCAGTCCGGGTCGAACGCCGACTTCAGCTCGCGGAAGCGCTCCCAGATCGCGGCCCCGAACAGCTTGTGGTTCCACTCCGTGCGCGCGCGACCGTCGCCGTGCTCGCCGCTCACGGACCCGCCGTACTCGACGACGAGGTCCGTCACCGCGTCCGCGATCTGCCGCATCGTCTCGACGCCGTCGACGGTCTTCGTGTTTACGAGCGGCCGGACGTGCAGGACGCCCGGGCCGGCGTGCGCGTAGAACGACGCGAACGTCCCGTGGTCGTCGAGGACCTTCTGGAACGCCTCGACGTACTCCGGGAGGTTCGCGGGCGGGATAGCGACGTCCTCGATGAACGACGCGTGCTTCGCGTCAGAGGTCCGAGAGAGCAAGATCGGGAGCCCCGACTTCCGGAGCTTCCAGAACTTCTCGCGCTCGGCCGCGTCGTGCGCCTCCAGTCCCGCGACCGCACGAGCGGGCGGTCCGTCGGGCGAACCCGTGGTTCCGGGTTCGTCGCCCGCCACCGCGTCCGTCCGCGTCGCGCCCTCCCCGGTCGGTTCCGGGACGCGGTCGGCGAGCAGTTCCGCGACGGCGCGCTCGCCCGCGGCATCGTCTTCGGCGTAGAACTCGACGAGGAGCACGTCGCTCGTCGCCGCGGGCAGCAGTTCGACGACCTCGCCGAACTCCGGAGTCTCCCGCGCGAGGCCTAGGAGGACGTCGTCGACGAGTTCGACCGCCGCCGGGTCGTGCTCGAGCACCGCAGCGACGTCCTCCATCGCCGTCACGAGGTCGTCGTAGCACAGCAACGCGACGGACTTCGTCTCCGGCACCGGCTCGAGTGCAATCTCGACCTCGGTGACGACCGCGAGCGTCCCCTCGCTCCCGCACAGCAGTTTCGCGAGGTTCACGACGTCCCCCGGCCCATCGGGTTCGCCCACGCCGCGCTCGCCGCCAGCGTAGTCCTCGACGAGCCAGTCGAGGTTGTACCCCGACACCGACCGCTTCAGGTCCGGGTACCGCTCCCGGAGCAGGTCCGAATCTTCGTCGAGAATCTCCAGCACTTTGGCGTAGATCCCCGCCTCGAGGTCGTCGCCGCGAGCGCGCTCGCGGGCCTCCGCGAGGGACACCTCGCCGAACTCGGTGACGGTGCCGTCCGCGAGCACTACCTCGCAGCGCTCGACGTACGCGTCCGTCTTCCCGTACTGCAGCGAGTGCGCGCCCGTCGAGTTGTTCCCGACCGCGCCGCCGAGCGCTGACTTGTCGCCCCACGCCGGGTCCGGCGCGAACTTCAGGTCGTGCTCGGCGAGACGCTCGTTCAGGTCCCCCAATAGCACGCCCGGTTCCGCTCGCGCCCGCCGCCGCTCGACGTCGACCTCGCGCACCGAGTCCATGTGCGTCGTGAAGTCGAGCACCACCGCCTCGTTCACCGACTGCCCCGCGAGACTCGTCCCGCCGCCCCGCGGCAGCACCGCGATGTCCTCCTCCGCGCAGAACGACAGCACCGCCGACACGTCCGCGGTCCCCGTCGGGAACACCACCCCGATCGGCGTCACCTCGTACAGGCTCGCGTCCGTCGCGTACAGCTGCCGCGAGTAGTCGTCGAACCGCACCTCGCCGTCGACGCGCTCGGCGAGCGCTGCCGCCAGGTCCGGGCGTTCGACGGCGTCGCTCGCGTAGTCGTAGTCCGACGCCCCGTCGCGTGCACGACCCGCCGGGTCCGGGTCCATCGCCATACCCGACGCCTCGGACGGCGACGACTTAACGCCGCCGCCGTCGCCCACTCGCGACCCGTCAGTCGTCCTCGTGGCGCCGGCGACGCGCCAACCCCACGAGCTCCAGGCCCGCGTCCTCCAGCGAATCGTAGTCGTCCGACGCCGCCGCGAGCTTCGCCGCCTCGAGCGCCTCCCGCACGTCGTCCTGTGCACTCATACCGAGACAGACGCTCACGACGCCCCTAAACCCGCGCCATGCAGAGTGAAAGTGAAACTCCGGCGGAGGCACCGTCAAGGCGGCCGACAGCGGCACGAATCGGCACACTGCGCGACGACCGATACCAGGACAGAAGCGTTATACCCATCGATACCCTGGCATCCGTCGGATGGGAACACTGAAAGCAGTAGTGGCGCGCTTCCAGGACGACGACGCGCCACCGGACTACGTCTGTCTCTCCTGCGAGACGGACTACGACGTCCAACACCACGTCTGCCCCAACTGCGGCGGATACAGCATCGAACGCATCGACTGGTAGCCCGTGACCGCGATTCCGACGTCCTCACGACCCCAATAGCCACCGGACTGACCGGACGAACAGCCACCACGGCAATCCGCCGCGCCGGATACCGTCCGTCGCGTCCCCGAACCACCAGCCACTGACATCGCTACCCTCGGCGCTACGACTCACGAGACTCGAACAGATACTACACTTCTCCGCTGCCGCACTCGTCGCTACGCTCCTCGTTTGTGGCAGCAGAGGAGTGGGCAGACTCGGATTTGAACCGATGTGAGACGTTCCTGCTCGCTCCGCTGCGCGGGCTGCGACTCACAGGATTCAAATCGAGATTGCACTTCTCCAGCGAACGGACGCCTCGCTGCGCTCGACGTCGTTGTTCGCTGGAGAAGTGGGCAGACTCGGATTTGAACCGAGAACCTCCACCTTATCAGAGTGGCGCTCAACCTAATTGAGCTATCCGCCCGAACCCAGTCTGAGGTAGATGGGTGATGGATAAAAGGGTTTCCTTCTTGCAGTTCTGTGGGGGTCAGTCTCGGTCTTCGTCGTCCTCGTGGACGTCCTCGACGTCGACCTCGAACGCGTCCTCGTCCAGGTCGATGGTGTCGTCGCTCTCAGCGCGCTCGCTGGCGCCACCGCCGAACGGACCGCCGTCACCGTCGCTCCCTGCGCCGAACGGACCGCCGTCAGCGTCGCCGCCGGTGCCAAAGCTCCCGCCGAACGTCGCGCCGAACCCGCCACCGCCGCCCGAGGACGCGTCCTCGGGGTTCGGGAATCCGAACGTCCACGCCTTCCCGGACGCCATCCCGGCCGCGTGCTCGTCGATGTACGGGACGACGACGTACTTCTTCAGGGCCATCCGGATCGGGATGCGCGAGAGCGGGAGCGTCAACGCGATCCCGACCGCGTCCGTCACCAGTCCGGGCGTCAGCAGGAACGCGCCCGCGGCGATGAGCAGGCCCGCGTCCAGCAGCTCGTTCGTCGGCGGATTCCCGGCCGCGAGCGACTTCTGGATCTTCCGGAGCGTCCGCCGGCCCTCCGCGCGAACGAGCACCATCCCGATCAACGCGGTGAGGACGACGAGCGCGACCGCCTGCAGCCCGCCGAGGGTCCCAGACGTCACCAGCCACACCAGGACGATTGAGTCCAGGAGCGGGATGACTAGTAGCGCCGCGACGTACCGGAGGTACCCGACCATGCCCGTGCGTAACGCGTCCGGGTTCAAAGCCCTTTATCACCGCCGCACCCAACCGGGCGTATGGATAAGTCCGCCGAGCGCACGCGCGTCGAGTGGCGCGAGTGGAGTCAGGACGCCTTCGACGACGCCGCGCGCGCCGGCAAGCCCGTGCTACTGTCGCTGTCCGCGACGTGGTGCGCGCACTGTCACGAGATGGACCGGGAGACGTACGACGAACCGCGGATGGCGGCGAACGTCAACGACGGCTTCGTGCCGATTCGCGTGGACGTCGACCGACGCCCGCGCGTTCGCGAACGCTACAACATGGGCGGGTTCCCGTCGACGGTGTTCCTCGCGCCCGACGGAACGGTGCTCTCGGGCGCGGGCTACCTCGCTCCGGACGGCTTCCGGCAAGTGCTCTCGAGCGTCCGGAAGGCGTGGGACGCGAAGGGCCAGGACGCCGGGACGGTCCCGCGGTCGCTCCGCGACGGCACGCCGCCGGCGGGCGCGTTGACGCCGGAGGTGGAGAAGCAGATGCTCGGCCAGCTCGTCGACGCGTTCGACGCCGACGACGGCGGGTGGGGCGAGGGCGCGAAGTTCCCGCTCCCGCGGACGGTCGAGTTCGCGCTGAAGCGCGAACGCGACCAGGCGGTCCGCACGCTCGACGCCGTGGACGCGAACCTCCGGGACGACCACGACGGCGGGTTCTACCGGTTCGCGGAGAACGCGAACTGGTCGACGGTCCACCACGAGAAGCTACTGGACTCGAACGCCGCGCTCGTCCGGGCGTTCGCGAACGCGTACCTCTACACGGGGACGGAGTCGTACCGGGACGCGGCGCGGTCGGGCGTGGAGTACCTCGCGTCGACGCTGTGGACGGGCGAGGCGTTCGCGGGCAGTCAGGCCGACGACGACGAGTACTACGCGCTCGACCCGAGCGACCGCGAGACGGCCGAGGCCCCCGCTATCGACGGGACGGCGTTCGCGGACCGGAACGCGCTCGCGGCGGACGCGCTCCTCACGTTTGCGTCGTACACGGACGACGAGCACGCGCGCAAGTACGGCCGTGACGCGCTCGCGTTCGTCCGCGACGACCTCGTCGCCGACGACGGCGCGGTGACGCACTACCGCGTCGACGGGGAGACCGGCGAACGCGGCGTGCTCGCGGATCAGGCGCACGTGCTCTCGGCGCTCCTGCGGGCGCGACAGGTCCTCGGCGCGGACGCCGTCGGTGGCGACGTCGTCGACGCGGCGCGCGCGGTCGCGGACTGGACGATCGACGCGCTCGGCGACGAGGACGCGTTCCGCGACGGCCCGGCGTCGGGCGCGGGCCTGCTCGACGAACCGCTGTATCCGCTCGACGGGAACGTCGCGCTCGCCGACGCGCTCCTGGACCTCGCGGTCGTCACCGGAGACGACGAGTACCGCGCTCGCGGCCGGCGGGCGCTCGAAGCGTTCGGCGGTGCGGCCGACCGGTTCGGCGTCCGCGTCGCGACGTACGCCGCGGCCGCGTCGCGCTACCTGGAGTCGCCGCTCGTGATCCGCGTCGGCGATGACGCAGGCAGCGATTTGCATCGCGCGGCGCTCCGGATGGCGGACCACGAGAAGGTCGTCGTCCCGGCCGCGAGCGACGTGCCGGCGGGCGAGGCGACGGTGGCGCGCGGCGACGACGTCGCCGGCACCGCGACGACGCCGCCGGCGCTCGCGGACCTGGTCGCGGAGACGGTCTGAGGGCTTCGGGGCTGCCGCGCATGCGAGCTGCCGAGGAGAGAGGCGCGTTCGGACCGACGCCCTCGCCGTCGGCCACAACTACCGATGTGTTTATGGTTCTCCACTCTGATTGGGTTTACTATGGCCAGCCTGCGAGACCTCGGGTTGTCGGAATACGAGGCGCGAGCGTACCGCGCACTCCTCAACACCGGCCCGACAACCGCCAAAGAGTTGTCCCGGGCGAGCGACGTCCCGATGGGTCGCATCTACGACGTCCTCAACAGCATCGAGCAGTACAACCTCGTTCGGAGCCAGACCGCCTCGCGACCGAAGAAGTACGTCGCCGTCGAACCCGCGACAGCGCTCGACCGCCTGCTCGAGGACAAGAAGCGCGAACTCGAGGAGAAGGCCGAGCAGTACCAGAACATCGTCGACGAACTGAGCGACGAACTCGACGCCGCCGAACCCGTCGAGGAACAGTTCTGGACGGCCGCCGTCGGCCAGGAGGAGACCACCGACCTCCTCCTCGAGCGGCTGACGGCCGCCGACGACCGCATCGTGATGGTCGCCTCCGACCCGAGCCCGCAGTTCAACGTCGCCGACATCGGCGAGTCCATCGTCGAGGAGATGGAGAACGCACTCGACCGCGGCGTCCACGTCGACGTCCTCATGACTCGCGAGATGGTCGCCTCCCTCAGCGAGGACGTCGGCCGCCGCTACCGGAACCGACTCACCGACGACCCGAACTTCTCCGTGCGCACGAGCGAGGACGTCACGGGCACGTTCAACCTCATCGACGACATCGAGGTCGTCATCCAGGTCCCGAACCCCCTCGGCGGCACCGAAGCGTTCGCGATGATCGACCTGAAGGACCCCGAGTTCGCCGCGGACGTCTTCGAGAAGTTCCGGCCCACGTGGGACGGCGCCGAACCGCTCTCGTTCTGAGAGGCAGAGAGACTAGGTAGAGCCGCTCTCATTCTGAGACTCGCGCGGTCGGGTGGCACAGGCCCGCGCTCGTGCCCGGTCGTCAGTCCTCGGCGAGTTCCTCGCGGAGCGTGCCGACCTCGGCGATGCGTTCGGCGTGCGCATTGTGCTGGTGGATGCTCTCGTCGTTGCTCTGCTTCATCGTGACGACGGCGTCGTCGGCGAGGTCCGGGAACTCGCTGGCGACGCCCTCGGCCATCGACCGCACGCAGTCCTCGACGAACTTCGCGTTCGAGTGACTCTCGTAGGTCATGTGGTCCTCGTCCGGGCGCTTCGCGAGGTTGTAGATGCGCGCGCTCATCGAGTCGCGCGCGACCTCGACGAGGTCCATGAGGTCGACCTCGGGCGCGCCGTCGGTCTCGACGGTGAGCGTCGCGTGCCCGCGCTGACTGTGACCCGGTTGCGGGACTTCGTCGAGGAACGCGTCCGCGGTCTCGTCGTCGACGCCGAGGTCATCGAGGACGCGACGGGCGCGCGCCGCGCTCATGCCCTGCGAGCACGGACACACCGTCATGCCGACGACGCGCGCACCGACCTCCTCGCGCGTCCCCTCGTCGGTCGCGGTCGCGCCAGCGATGACGTCGACGGTGCTCTGGGTCTCGCGGTCGCTCGCGGGCGTCTGCTCGCGCGTCACGAGCTCGGCTTCCATCTGGACTTCGGCCTTCGTCGTGTAGTCGTGCTTGTCGAGCAGGCGTTCGGCGGCGTCCCCACAGACGTCCTCGACGCGGTACGCCTCATCTCTGGTCGCGGCTTCGAGCGTCTCGTCGATGACCTCCATGTTCCGACTCATGTCCGCGCCCTTCCGCCACGACGGCAGATCCACGAACACCTCGAACTCCGCCATCAGCACGATGGGGCGCTTCTCCGGTCGGGCGAGCTTCACGAGCTTCTCGACGCCCGTGACCCCGACCTGGTTGAGGCCGACGGTGACGTCCGGGCTCGACGCCTGGACGTCCGGCAGTTCCTGGCTCATTGGTACCCGGAAGGGACGAGAGCCGCTTGTACCTGACGAAGGGGGAACGGCGACCGCACCCGCAGCGACCGTTCGCGAACGCCCGTCGTGACGGTGGATTCGACCGCCCGTGATGGTGGATTCGGCCGCCCGCGATGGTGGCCAGGGGTGCGAGTGCGGGCGTGAGGGCGGTCGCGAGTGCGGGCGCGGCTGCCCTAGTCGAGTTTGCCGAGTGCCTCGAAGAAGTTCACTGGCGGGCCGGCGACCCGGACTGGGTCGTCAGCGACGCCGACCTCGACGGTCGCTGGCGGCTCGAGTTCGTGGGTCTCCCGGCCGTCGCTGATGACGTGCGCGGCGTCGGCGTCGTCGACGCGCACGGTTATCGTCTGGTCGCGGGCGAGGACGAGCGAGGGCATCGCGTCCGCCGCGCACATCTCCGTGACGACGAGGGTGCCCGCGGACGGCGCGACGAGCGGGCCGTCCTCGCTGAGGTTGTACGCGGTCGACCCGGTGGCGGTCGCGACGAGCACGCCGTCGGCGTGCCCGCCCGAGTAGAGTTCGCCGTCCACGCGGACCTCGAACCCGGCACCGGCGCCGTGCCCGCGCTGGGGGCCCTGGACGACGATCTCGTTCATCGCGGGGGCGAGCGACCAGTCGTCGCCGGTCGCGGCGAGTCGCGGGAGCGCGCGCGACCGGACGGCGCCCGTCTTCCGGTATCGGTCGACCTCAGCGAGGACGGCGTCGTGGGCGTCCGCCGGCGAGACGGCGTTCAGGAACCCGACTTCGCCGAGGTTCACGCCGAGGATCGGGACCGACCCGGCGCCGCGGGCGGCGTACAGGAAGGTGCCGTCGCCGCCGATGCTGACGACGAGGTCGCACGCGCCCATCGACCCGACGGCGACGCCGTCGACGTCGAGTTCCGTGGCGGTCGCCTCGTCCTCCCCGAGTGCTCGAGCAGTCGCCTCGTCTCCCTGGAGTGCCTGAGCAGTCGCCTCGTCTCCCCGGAGTGCCCGAGCAGTCGCTTTGTCGACGTCGACGTCGACGTCCCGCGCGGCGAGTTCCTCGCGGAGGTCGCCGGCGAGGTGGGCGGCGCGCACGTTCCCCTTCTGGGCGACGACACCTACGTGCATGGCCGGCCTTACCACGTGGGTCGTGAAAAACCCCGCGTCGTCGGCCGGGTCGTCGTCGCCGCTCCGGGCGGCGGTCTCGGCCCGCGGACCGACGGTGGCAACAAGGTTGATACGTTTCGCTCTCGTCGACCCCGACAAGCACGCCCGTGGCGTCTCCGGTGGGGCTCGCGGGTGGATTCGACGATGAGCGACGACGACGACGAGGACTGGTTCGAGCGCGCACTCGGCGAGGACCCGTCCGAGGACGACATCGAGGACGCCCCCGACGACTGGGACGACTGGGACGACTGGGCGGGCGACCGTCCCGAGAGCGACGGCGACGCCGCGGACGGCACGGGGGCGACCGGGTCCGCGGACGCGGACGTCGAACCGCCGCGAGGGGACGACGAGTCCGCGAGCGGCGGCGCGACCCGCGACGGCGAGTCGGACGCCGACGAGAGCGATGGCGACGGTCTGTTCGAGGACGACTTCGCGGCGGCGATGGGCGACGCGCCCGACGCCGCCGGCCCCGGTGGCCCCAGCGGCGGTGGTGGCGGAACCGGTGCGGGCGAGGACCTCGGCGGTGGCATGGACGTCGACGACGAGTTCGGGATGGGTGGCGACGGCGGTGACGAGTTCGGGATGGGTGGCGGCGGTGGTGGCGGCGAGTTCGGGATGGGTGGCGATGGCGGTGACGAGTTCGGGATGGGTGGCGGCGGTGGTGGCGGCGAGTTCGGGATGGGCGGCGGCGGTGGCGGGTTCGAGGCGGACGAGGAGTACGAGACGGACCTGGCGCGCATCGACCTCGGCATCGAGGGACTGGACGAGATGATCCAGGGCGGCGTCCCCGAGCGCTCGCTGATGGTGACGATCGGGTCCGCCGGGACCGGGAAGACGACGTTCGCGCTCCAGTTCCTCCACGAAGCCCTCCAGCAGGGCGAGCGCGCGATCTACATCACGCTCGAGGAGTCCCGCGAGCGCGTCATCAACTCGGCGACCGAGAAGGGCCTCGAGTTCGACTCCTACGCCGACGACGGTCAGCTCGCGGTCGTCGACCTCGACCCGATCGAGATGGCGAACTCGCTACGCTCGATCCGCTCGGAGCTCCCGCGGCTCATCGAGGCGTTCGACGCGACGCGACTCGCGCTCGACTCGGTGTCGCTCCTCGAGATGATGTACGAGGACCGCGCGAAGCGCCGGAACGAGATCTACGACTTCACGCGGTCACTGAAGGAAGCAGGGGTGACGACGATGCTGACGAGCGAGGCGTCCGACCGGTACGCGTACACGAGCCGGCACGGCATCGTCGAGTACCTCACGGACGCCGTGTTCGTCCTCCAGTACGTCCGCCCGGACGACTTCCGGGAGACCCGACTCGCGATCGAGATCCAGAAGATCCGGGACGCGAACCACTCCCGCGAGACGAAGCCCTACGAGATCACGAACGAGGGCCTCTCGGTCTACCGGCAGGCGAACATCTTCTAGCTGCGGTCGGAGCGTTCGCCGGCGTCGTCCTCGTCTTCGAGCGCGTCGACGATGCCCTCGAGTTGCTCGGGGTCGGCGGCTGCTATCTCGGCGAGCAGCGCCTCCATCCGGTCGCGCTCGTCGTCGTGCAGGACCGTCGCGAGTTCGCCGAGCGACGCGTCGACGTCGGCGGGCGCGGGCTCGGGGTCCGGTACCTCGCTCGGGTCGACTGCGGCCGCGTCCGCGGTCGGGTCGCCAGCGAGCGAATCCGGGACGGCGGGGTCCTCGGGGAGCGGGGACGAGAGTTCGTCGCCGGCGACGGTTGCCGGGTCCGGCGTCAGGCCGAGCAGGCGCGCGAGCGTGTCGCTCGCGGACTCGTCGGGCATTCCCATCGCCTGCACGTGCTCGTAGACGCGAGCGTCCAGTTCGACCGTGTGCGTGCCGCGGTCGCCGGTCGCGTCTCCATCGCGGCCGGTCGCGTCGCGGTCGTCGTCGCTGGGCATGCTCGGAGAGAGGGACGCTGGCGGGAAGAAACCTGGCGCGGGCGACGACGGGTCACAGGAACTGGCCCATGAGGTTCCGTTCGGCGCGCTGGAGGTGTTCGGTGACGGTCGACGAATCGAGCGCAAGCGCCGCGGCGACCTCGTCCGCCGAGACCGCCCTGGGTACCTCGTAGTACCCGAGCTCCCAGGCCGTCTCGATCACCTCCCGCTGGCGCGCCGTCAACTCGTCCAGTGGGTGGTCTGGTCCCTCGTAGCGGCCGATGCGTCGAAGCTGGGGTGACACTCCAGCGCGCTCGTACTCGCTCAGCTGTCCGGCGATCGCGGCGTGCGGGCCGACCAGCGACATCGTCGCGCCGGAGTCGTCGACCTCCGGGTCGCACGTCCCGACGAGGTCGTCCGCGGTGTCCGCGAGCGTCTCCGGGAGGTCCGGCGCCGTGAACGAGATGACGTACACGTGCGAGTCGTCTCGAGCGGCGACGTGATTCCACTTGTCGACGCAGTCGAGCGCCGTCAACCGGTCCTCGTCGAGCCGGCTCTCGACCTCGACCTGTACGACCGCGCCGTTCCCGTGACAGGCCAGCTCCTCGACCGTCCGGTGGCCCGCCTCCCGAGTCAGCGAGACGAGTTCGTCGACTCCCATCGCTTCGAACGCCGTCTCGCTGACGCTCACCTCGGCTTCGCGCATACCACGGATTTGGACGAGAACTCACTACAGCGTTGCGCCCACTATCGTGGGACGTCCAGATGGCGCTGCCGATCACGCCGGTCGAGCGCGAATGGCGGTGATCATCCCGAGAAAGCGAGTGGACGAATCGACGACCTCGAGCGGGGCTCGCGAGACGACCTCGAGCGGCTTCTGATTCCACCGGCAGCTGTGCTTCTCGAAGTGCGCGTCGGCGCGCCAATCCTGGAATCTGGCCACCGCACCGACGCTACTCCGGCCGTGCTCCAGGAGGCGGATTCGTCCATTCGGCGTACAGACTCGCGCCATCTCCGAGAGCGCCGCGACGGGGTCGGGGAAGGTACAGGTCGACAGCGACGAGACGACCGTCTCGAAACTGTCGTCGTCGAACGTCAGGTCCTGGGCGTTCATCTCGTGGACCGTCGTCTCGCGCGACGACTGCGCGAGCCGCTCCTCCGCGTTCGCCAGCATCTCGGGGCTGACGTCGACGCCGACGTACTCGCAGTCCTCGGGGAGGTACCGGGCGTTCGTCCCGATACCACATGCGACGTCCAGGACGCGGCCGCGAGCGTCCCCGAAGAGCCGCCGTCGATACCGCCCCGTGAGCGCTCGATTCAGCCAGCTCGTTCGGTCGATCGTCGCGGCCTGTTCGCGATAGGTGTCGCGGACGTCGTCGATCGACTGGGACGGATGGCCGGCGAGCACGCGGGCCGTCTCCGCCCCCGAACGGTCGTCAACCGACGAATCCGTGGTCGATTCCTCGTGCGGGGCGCTCTCGGGCACCATACGAGGACGTTCGTCCACCATCGACGAGAGGTTAACGCCGAGGATGGTGGGCGCATTTAAGCGTTAGGTGGGTCTTCACCCGACGAGCGCGTTCGCGACGTCCGTCGCTCCGCTCAGCGGCAGGGCGACCGTTGCTGCAGGAACGTGGTCGGCCCACCGTTCGTACGCGTCGTAGTCCGGGAACGCTTTCACGTACGGGCAGATCGCGGCGTAGCCGTCTTCCAGCGTCGGCTCGCCACCCGACCGTTCGCGTGCGTCGTTTGCAATGCCGAACGAGAAGACGGCGGATTCGGGCGAGACCGACAGCGACTCGCTGCCGACAGCGCGCGCTTCGACGACGCCCCCGCCGGGACTCTCCGTGTGGACGTCGACCGGGTGGTCCTCGATCGCGGCCAGGACGACCGCGTCGTAGAAGCACTGGAAGTGATACCGTTCGCCGCCGGCCGTCCCCCAGTGTTCGGTTTCCGCGTCCGCGTGACAGAGCTGTTCGACGGCGATCGAACGGCCGGGAGTGATCCGACGGACGTGCATCGCCCACTCGCCGAGCGTGTCGACGGACGCTCGGCCGACGAATCGACCGAGCGACGCGCGAAGGTCCGCGGGGAGCTCCGCGTCCAGGACGTCGGGTCCGTCGAGCCAGTCGTCGGGGACGCCGCCGTTCCCCCTCTCCGTTGCGTTCGCGTCACAGCACTCGTCTCGGTCGATCTTCGTCGTCGTGTCGTCCCGTGAGTTACACATCGCTACCGGTCGATTCAACGGAACGGACTGGCGTTGGGCTTGCTCCCAGTAGCGTGGATGCGTTTTTGTGATCGCGATCGAGAGCGAGCGATCCGGTCGAACAGGCCACGTACCGCCCGCGGCGAGCGAAGTAGGCAGGGGTAGTTCACGCACCCCCTCGGCCGACCGGGAACGCGACGTTCGACGAGCGCGAACGGCCAGGGCAAGTCGGGGCTCGTCCGGACGCGATGCGCTCGATTCCCGCACCTTTAGGTGTAAGCGACGAAACAATTGAACGAACAGTCTGCGGGGGCTCTCGAGCATGGAGCAGACCCACGATTCCAGTGGCCGACTCGCTCGATTCGTCGATAGCCATCCGGTCGTCGCGTTCTTCGCGGTGGCGTTCGCGTACTCGTGGGCGGTGTTCGGCGTCCTGTTCGCCGCCGTCGGGAGCGAAACGCTCGGAGACTCCCGGCTCTGGCAGATTCCGTTCGCATGGGGGCCGCTCGCCGGGGCGCTCGTCGTCGGCCACGTCCGTCACGGCGACGCGCGCACGTGGCTCGAGTCGGTCGCGGACCCGAGAACTGGGCTCCGGTGGTACGCGCTCGCCGCCGTCGTGGCGTTCCTCTACGCGGACGCGGGACACGTCGCCGCCGCGCTCGCGGGCGTCGCGGTCACGCCCCTGCCGCTCGAAGACGTCGCGTTCGACTTCGCGGTCACGCTCGCCGTCGCCGGGTCGATCGAGGAGTTCGGGTGGCGCGGGTTCGCCCAGCCGCACCTGCAGGAGCGCTACGACGCGCTCCGGGGAGCGATCGTCGTCGGCGTCGCCGTCGGGATCTGGCACTATCCGTGGCTGTTGCTCGCCGGCGAGGGCTACGAGGAGGCGGGCATCGGCGCGCTACTCGCGCTCCCGTTCCTGATGGTGTTGATGGCGGTCATCTTCGCGTGGCTATTCAACGGGAGCGGTGGGGCGATTCCGGTGGTCATGCTCGGTCACGCCGTGTTCAACGCGACGCCAGCGTTCGAGTTCGTCGCGGACGGCCCTGGGTGGGCGGCGGCGCTCGGTCTCCTCGTCTGGCTCGGGCTACTCGTCGGACTCCCGCTCGTCTTCGGCCGGGAGTATCTCGCCCCGCGATCCCCCGGAACACTGTTCTCGGGCAAGGAATCCTGAGCGCGTCCGCTCGAGGGCATCGCTTCGCAATCCCTTCCGAACGTGGTGAGTAGTCCCGACGGAGTTACTCGCGGGCGCGCCGCGGTTCGTGGGAGTGTTCGGTGCCGCAGTCCGCGCAGACGCTCGCGCGGCCCGGCCGGGTCCGCTGGGCGGCGACGGCGCCGCAGTCGGGACAGACCATGAACAGGCGCTTCTCGGGGTCGACGCCGGCCTCGAACTCGACCTCGATCCAGGCGTCGTCGTTTCCGGGATCGAACAGCCGGACGCCGTCGTCGGTGCGTCGCCAGTCGACCGGGTCGGTGTCCTCGCCGCGTCCGGGTGCCGCGGAGTCCGTCATCTACCGGCGGCTTCGACACCCAGAAACATAAACGCACGTATAGAATTTAGTTCGAACGCGAGTAAATCACGCATCGGCGGTGGCGTCCGACGACCGCTCGATCCGGCGCGCGCCGCGGACCATCCGCGCCGCCAGCGCGAACACGCCGACGATGTACGCCCCCCAGTGCCAGCCGACGCCGTCAACGAGGCTCGCGTACTCGACGATCCCCACCGCCAGGGTGAGCGCGGCGACGTATAGGGCGTTCGACCCCACGAAGCGCGCCAGGCCCGATCGTCCTCGACCCGCTCCGGGTCGTACCCCGCGACCAGTTCGGCCATCCCGCCGAACCGTGTCAGCGCGCCCAGCGCCCCCACGAACGCGCCGGCAGCGAGCAGTCCGATTCCCTCGTTCATACTACAGAATTGACGAGGCGACGACGTACATCTCGCGGACGCCGCGTCCGGCCAGTACCGGCACTCCTGTCAGCCCGCTCAGTATCGGATTCTTCACTGCTGCGCACGTCACTACACGTATGAGCGTCTTCGCGGAGTTCCACATCCCGACCGACGCGTTCGCGCTCGAATTCACGTTCGAGGCGGCCCCGGAGACCGTCATCGAGATCGAGCGCGTCGCAGCGACCAGCGACCTCCTCACGCCGTACTTCTGGGTCTCGGAGGGGAGCTTCGACGACTTCGAGGCCGCGGCCGACGCCGACAGCTCCATCGAGAACCTCGAACGCATCGACGAGTTCGAGGACTCCATCCTCTACCGCGCCAACTGGACGGAGAACATCGAGTCCATCGTGTACGCGTACACGCAGATCGGCGCGGTCATCCTCGAAGCCACCGGCTCCGCCGAGGTCTGGGAGCTCCAGTTCCGGTTCGACGACCACGGGCGACTCGAGCAGTTCCAGGAGTACTGCGTCGAGCACGGCCTCCAGTTCGAACTCCACCGACTCCACGACGTCACCAACCCGAAGACCAGCCGGCAGTACGAACTCACCGACAAACAGCGGGACGCGCTCGTGACCGCGTGGGAGGCCGGGTACTACGAGACTGACGCCGACGTCACGCTCGAGGACGTCGCGGACGAACTCGGGATCTCTCAGCAAGCGCTCTCGAACCGCCTGCGGCGAGGCTACGACTCGCTCATCGAGACCACGCTCACCGTGACCCCGCCCGAAGAAGACGACTGACGTCTCCCCTCTCTTAAGGAGTTGAAAATACAATGCCGGACCTCCTCCATCCGTGGAGCGTCCATCTAGTAGATCACTCATGGCTTTCAGTAACTCGAAGCAGGGCGCGATCTCGTGGGAGACGGAGGTACCGCGCGAGGCGCTCGCGGCGCTCGCGAACGAGCGTCGACGCACGCTCCTGGGAGTGCTCGAGCGGCAGTCGCCGGCCTCGCCGACGGAACTCGCGACGCGCGTCGCGGCGACGGAGGACGACACCGCTCGCTCGGCCGTCCCGGCCGAGCGGCGGACGGCCGTCGAGCGGACGCTCCACCACCGGCACCTCCCGACGCTCGAGGACGCACGCCTCCTCCACTGGACCGACGGCACGGTCACGCTCGGGCGACGCGCGCCGCTCGAGGTCTGGGAGTTCGTGCAGACGTTCGAGACGGACGCGGTCGACTGGGACGACCTCTTCTCGATCCTCGAGAGCGAACGCTGCCGGACGATCCTCTCGACGCTCGCGAGCGCGGCCACTCCGATCGATCGGACCGAACTCGCGGCGACGGTCGCCTCCGGGGCTCCCTTCGACGCGACGACCGTCGACGAGACGGAGGTCGAGTTACATCACGGCTTGCTCCCGAAACTCGAACGGATCGACCTCCTGGCGTACGACTCCGACGCCGGCGTCGTCCACCCCGCAGACGGCATCGAGACGGTCGACCGGGTCGTCTCGTCGGTCGCCAACTGATGGGCGCGTACCAGCGCCGCTCGACGGAGACGCCGACGGAGGCGGCGTACCACGCCGTCTCGGAGGTGACCGACCGCGACGTGCTCGACATCCCCCCGATCGGGCGGGCGATCGAGCCAGACTCGCTGGACGCGTTCGTCGAGGAGTCGCGGACGCTCCGGGCGTACGCGATCACGTTCGAGTACGCCGACTGCGACGTCACGGTCCGCGACGACCGGGTGCGGGTTGAGCGACTCGACGACGGGAACTGACCGAGTCCGACGCCGCGAGCGACCCTATCGCTCGCTCCGACACGCGGCGTGCGCCGGGTCGCCGTCGGCTGGCGGGCGACCCGACCATCGCGTTTAAGCGAATCGCCCGCCGTGTTCCCGTCGTGACGCTCGACCCCGTGCACTACGAGGGCATCACGCGCCTCGCCAGACGCATCCAGTACGACGTCGACGAGACCGATCACCGCGACGTCGCCGAGACCGTCTGGGCGGAGTTCCTCGACCCGCTCGTGCGCGACGGCGACCGCGTCCTCGAACCGCTCGACGAGCAGCGACGCCTCGTCGCGGACGCCGAGGACGTCGCGCTCGCCGACACCGAATACGATACCGTGCACGGCCTCGACGCCGGGACGATCAACCCGACGACGTTCTCGAACGGCCTCGTGCTCGACATCGCGCAGGCCGCGATGAGCGCGACCCCGAGCGACCTCGACCTCCACCGCGGCCGCACGATGGTCATGACGGTACACTCCGCGGACGCGACGGTCGCGTTCGACGAGGACGACTGGACGATGAACGACGCCGGCTACGTCCGCACGCAGATCCGGCAGGCGCCTCGCGTCAACCGCTTCGAGGAGGGCGTCGTGCACGCCCTGAGCCTCTATCGTGCCGAGAGCGAGCACGCGCGAACGAACGCGGACGTCGTCGACGACCTCCTCGTCCTCGACGGCCCCATCTACCCGACTGGCCTCCTGCGGTGGGCGGACCAGCACCCCGAACTCCGGACGGTGCTCGAGGAGGACGAGCAACCGAAGGAGGTCGTCGAGAACTACGTTCGCCTCGTCGAGAAATTCGACGCGAAGGACGTCCCCCTCGTCGGGTTCGTGAAGAACCCGGCGGGGAACGCCGTCACGCGAGCGGTCAGGGACTCTTTCGGGCAGGCGCCATGGGTGGACGACGCCGCGATGTTCAAGCGCCTCCTGGAACGCGGCGAACTGGTCGACGACCCCGACGACCCGGAAGGGCGACGGCGGTTCGAGCGCGACACCGACGCGCTCACGGCGACGTCGTGGTTCGTCTCCCGGGGCGGCACCGACCGCGTCTGCTCCCGGCACGGCGACGCCCTCGGCGTCGACCGCCGCCTCGACCCGGACGCCTACGAGGTGACGTTCTTCGCGATCTACGACCCCCGGACGGACGTCCTCTACCGGGTCGAAGCTCCCCACGCCGTCACGCGCGACGAGGGCCAGCGCGAGGCGCTCCAGCAGTGGGCGCTCGCCGCCGTCGCCGCCGAACGTGGCCCGCCGCTGGCAGTCGGGAAGGCCGACGAACTCGCGAAGATCGGCGCCCGCGAGAAGGCGTCGCTCCGCGAGACCCTCGAGGAGACGTTCCGCGCCCGACGCACCCGCCAGTACGACGACCTCCGGTGGGGCGACGAGTAGTCGGGAGCGACGACGACCGGCTGTGGTGGCGGGCCGGAACCGGACGCCATCACGAGGGGTGTGCGCCTGCGGTCCACGCTGCGGTGGGCGCCTGCGCCTGCTATCGCGCTCGGGACGGTTCGACTCTTTCGGGGCCTCGTCGTTCGAGTACTCGAAATCTGACCTTCGCGTGAATAAGCTACTACTTCATCTCCTTGCGACGCGTACCTCCTCCGGAGTGAATAATCACACATGTCTTTAAAAACACCGGCGAGTAACGACCAAGTCATCACCGACTTCGCGGCGAGGCTCCGCGGCACCGCCATCCGACCCGAGGACGAGGGCTACGACGATGCCCGAACCGTCTGGAACGCGATGATCGACGAACACCCTGCGCTCATCGTGCAGTGCGCCGGGGCCGCGGACGTGATCAGTGCGGTGAACTTCGCGAGAGAACACGACTACACGATCTCCGTGAAGGGCGGCGGGCACAACATCGCGGGCCGGGCCGTCCAGGACGACGCCCTCACGATCGACCTGTCACAGCTGAACTCGGTTCGGGTCGACCCGGACGCGAAGACCGCGCGCGTCGAACCGGGCGTCGTCCTGAACGAACTCGATCACGAGACGCAAGCGTTCGGTCTCGCGACCCCCGTCGGGTACAACTCGAGGACCGGAATCGCCGGACTCACGCTCGGCGGCGGCTGGGGCTGGCTCTCGCGCAAGTACGGTCTAACCGTCGACAACCTCCGCTCGGCGGACGTCGTCACCGCCGACGGCGAACTCGTTCACGCAAGCGAGGACGAGAACGAGGACCTCTTCTGGGGGCTCCGCGGCGGTGGCGGCAACTTCGGGATCGTCACGTCCTTCGAGTTCCAGTTGCACGAGGTCGGCCCGACCGTCCTCTCCGGCCCCATCGTGCATCCGCTCGAGGACGCCGCGGCGGTCCTCTCCGAGTACCGCGAGTACGCGACCGAAGCGCCCAACGATGCGACGGTCTGGTTCGTCGTCCGGCACGCGCCGCCTCTCGAGGTCATCCCCGAGGAGTGGCACGGCCGGAAGGTCCTCATCCTCGCCGCGTTCTACGCCGGCGACATGGAGGACGGCGAGAGGGTGCTCCAGCCGCTCCGCGACATCGGCGACCCGGTCGCCGACGCCATCGGCCCGCATCCCTACGCCGGCTGGCAGGGGGCGTTCGACGGCCTCGCGCCGGCCGGGAACCGGAACTACTGGAAGTCCCACAACTTCGTCGAGATGACCGACGGCATGATCGAGAACTTCGTCGAGTACGGCGAGCGCATCCCCTCCGAACTCACGGAGATCGCGTGCGCGCAACTCGGCGGCGCCATCAACGACCTGCCCGTCGACGCGACCGCGTACCCGCACCGGAACGCCACGTTCACGATGAACGTCCACACGCAGTGGGAGGACCCCGCGCAGGACGCGGAGTGCATCGCGTGGGCGCGCGACCTCCACGAGGCGATGACGCCGCACGCGACCGGTGGCGTGTACGCCAACTTCGTCCCGGAGGAGGTCGGTGACGAGCAGGCCGCCTACCGCGAGAACTACGACAGGCTGGTCGCGGTGAAAAACGAGTGGGACCCGGAGAACGTGTTCCATCTGAACCACAACGTCGAACCCAGCGAGTGAGATACACTTCGCGCTTCGCTGGCGTTCGATCGCCGAATTCCGGTGCGTGTAGGCACTTCGACGCCGTCGGCTCCGTCGGTTAGGCGTGCTCGGCTTTCTCGACTGCTACTTCGACCTCGTCGGGGTCGACGCCGATGCGCGCGAACTGGGTGCGGACGTGCTCCCGGGCCGCCTCGACGGCCTGGTCGCGCGTGTCGAACCCGCGCGGCATCGGCGAGTCGAACGCCACGTGGACCTCGCGGCCGTCGACCTCCTGAATGGAGCCGCCGCTCTCGACCTCGTAGAACTCGTCGCAGACCCACACGTACGGCGCGTCCTCGTCGGGTGCGCCCCGGAACTGCGGCGCGCGCTCCCCGCGCTCGTAGACCGTGCCGGTGAGCTCGGTCCCCCCGGCAGCGCCGCGTACAAGTAACATACCCGGACGTTCGACGGCCAGCGGAATAAGGGGCGTGGCTTGCACTGCCCGCACGAGCGTACGGCGGCCGCCAGGCCGGCGTTTCGGCTGCACTGCCCGCACGAGCATACGGCGGCCGCCAGGCCGGCGTTTCGGCTGCACTGCCCGCACGAGCATACGGCGGCCGCCAGACCGTCGTTTCGGGAGAACGCTCTGCCCGCACGAGCATACGAGCTGGCGTGTTGGTGGTTCGTGTACGCGCAGTCAAGTCTTCAACAAGTGGTATGGTGCTCGGCGTCAGAGAGTGCTGCATGACCGACCTCGGGGACTTCGGTGAGTTCACCGAAGACGACGATGCGGGTGGTGATGTTGCGAGTGGTGAGGCTGCGAGTGGGAGGACGGGTTCGTCGGGGAGCGACGGTGGCGGCGCCGACGTGCAGGACGACGACTTCGAGCGCGTGGACGTGTCGCCGGCGGGCGAGGACGACGGAGTTGGGACGGTGGCGGTGTCGGCGGGCCTCCAGATCGCGGAGCGCGAGGAGGACACGCAGCTGCGGGCGTACGTGACGACGGGGAATCGGCCGCGGGTGCGCATCGGGAAGTACTTGCTCGTGCCGTATCCGGACGGCGAGAAGCTGTTCTGTCGCATCACGGGACTGGAGTACGAGCAGGCGTTCGTGAGCGACGACGCGAACGAGATCCACTCGCGGCGGGCGATGCGGCGGGACGGGATCGACGAGGCGGACTACAAGTTCATGGCGACGCTCGAGCCGATGAGTATCATCTTCGAGGACGGCGCGGCGTCGGAGATGCCGCGGGAAGACGGTGACGCCGACGGAAGCGACGGCGAGCTGAAGCGGCGGATGGTCGACCGGGTGCCGAAGCCCGAGACCGTCGTCCGCGAGGCGAGCGACACCGAGGAGATCAAGACCGGGTTGAAGATGCCGGACGACGGCGTGTTCCTCGGGCACCTCTCCGTGGGCGGGGAGAAGGTGCGGACGGCGGCGGAGCCGCCGACGATCGACTACCGCTTGAAGGACGACTACAGCGATGGCGACCCGCTGTTGTTCCGGCACACGCTCGTCGCCGGCGGGACGGGGAGCGGGAAGACTCACGGCGCGAAGAACGTCCTCCGGCAGTTCCTCGCCGAGGACCGCACGTACCCGATGGCGGACGGGCGCGAGTCGCGGCCGGCGGTCGTGATGTTCGACCCGCAGGACGAGTACGCGCAGATGCACGACGACAACCCCGACGTCGACGACGCGTTCCGGCGGCGACTGGAGCGCGAGGGCGTCGCGCACGGCGGCGTGGAGGACTGCAAGGCGTTCGTACCGAAGGTCGGCGAAGCGACGTACGCGGCCGACCACCATCGCGCGGAGCAGGTCGAGTTCACGATCCCGTTCTCGATGGTGCGCTCGCGGCCGTGGCTCGTCGCCAGTGCGGGCCTGAACGACAACCAGTATCCGGCGCTCAAGTACCTCCTGAAGCGTTTCTTCGACGATCACGGTCACTCGGGGACGTACTCGCAGTTCCGGTCGTTCCTCGACGACCCGGCGCTGAAGGAGGAACTCGACGAGGCAGGGCGCGTGCACGAGGCGACGTTCGACGCGATCAAGCGCCGGACGTACGGGTTCGGGGACGTGTTCGACCAGAGCGCGCGCTCGATCACGGACGTCGTCCACGAGTTCGTGCGGCCTGGCGGCATGAGCGTCGTGCCGACGTATCACGTGACGGATTCGCGCCAGACGACGACGGTCGTGCTCGCGCTCGCCAGTCTGCTCGTCGACCAGAAGCTCTCGAACGACCCCGTCCACGACCGCATCAAGGAGACGCCGCTCGTCCTCGGGATGGACGAGGCGCACAACTTCCTCACGGACGCCGAGGACGTGCAGGCGCGGAAGGTCATCTCGAAGTTCACGGACGCCGCCAAGCAGGGCCGGAAGGAACGCCTCGGCCTGTTCCTTATCACGCAGGACCCGCAGGACGTCGCCGACCCCGTGTTCAAGCAGGTGAACTCGACGGTCGTCCTGAACCTCGGCGACGAGGACGCGATCTCGGCGGTGAACATCCCCGCGAACCTCGAGGACAAGGTGCCGTACATGGAGAAGGGCCAGATGGTCGTGTACTCGCCGGACAACTCCGAACCCGTCGAGATCGTCGGGCTCTCCAAGTGCCTGACGAAGCACGGGCGCTGACCGTCGAGCGCGTCGAGCAGGCCGGGCCGTCGGTGGCGTTCGCGCGACGCGAAGCGTTCACGGCGCGTGAACGGTCGAATCCCTTATCCACGGGGCCGTGTTACATGTTACCATGTCGTCTCACGTGCTTGTGGCGTACGACGACTCCCCCCAGGCCGAGCAGGCCCTGTCGTTCGCCCGCGAAGCGTTCCCCGACGCCGATCTGACCCTCCTGACAGTCATCGACCCCGCCGACGCCGGATCGCGACGGCGGCTCTCCCTCCCCCCACTGGGCGACGAGTGGCTCGAACGCGCACGCGAAGACGCTCGCGAACATCTCACGGCCGCCGTCGACCGCGTCGAGGACCCCGACCGCAGCGTCCAGACTGCGATCGAGATCGGGCGGCCGACGAACGCCGTCGTCGACTACGCCGACGCGCACGACGTCGACCACGTCGTCATGGGGAGCCACGGCCGCTCCGGCGTCACCCGCATCCTCCTCGGGAGCGTCGCCGAGAGCGTCATCCGTCGGTCGCCCGTCCCCGTCACCGTCACACGCGGCAAGACGAACGCGCCCGAGGACTCCTCGGACGGTACCTCCGAGAACGGACCGACCGGCGAGACGCCCGAGGGAGGCCCCGCCTGACTCACGCCGAACGGTCCCCAGCCGCTGCTGACGCGATCACCGGTTCGGTCGCCGTCTCGTTCCCGGCCGTGGTGGCGACGACCGTTCGCTCGCCGTCGTGGACGTGCACGACCTCGACGGCCCCCGGTGGCCCCGACAGCGAGACGACGGCCCGGTAGGGGACCTCCGTGATGACCTGTGCGCACGCCGTGTCTGTCGAGGCATTCGCCTGCGTCGCCTCGACGGCCACCGTCAGGACGTCCCCGGCCGAGTCGTACTCGACGGCAGAAAGCGCGGCGGTGTAGCACGCGTTCGGCGCCCAGATCGTGCCCGAGACGGCCACTCGGTCGCCGTCGACGGCGATCGACGCGTCCTCGAACTCCGTACCGGGCGTGCCGTTCTCCGCGGAGAACGAGGTGTTCGTCACGCCCACCGGCCGGCCGCTCCCCCACGACGTCGACAGGTCGACGAACGCGTCCCGCGTGGTGTTCGTCGCGACGACGCCCTGCCCGAGGCCGAAGGCGCCGTCCGCCGGGCTCGCGTCGTCCAGTGCGTCGACGCTCCCGACCGCGACGTCCGCACCGCCGAACGATACCGGTCCCGAGCTACCGTCGACGTCGATCTCGGAGACCGTCACCGCGCCGACGCCCGACGCCTCGGGCCCGGACTCGGACTCGGACTCGGTCTCGTTCGGGCACGTACCGTTCCCGTTCGCGCAGTCCGTGGCGTACACCGCCCACGAGTCGTCGTCGCGCGTCGCCGAATCCAGGACCGTCGCGTTCGACACGCCGACGAACAGGTAGGACGCCGAGAACCCGAAGAGCCGGTCGTCGCCGCCGGACGACTCGACGGTCGAATCGGCGACGACGACGTCCGAGGACTGGACCGCCGCGATGCCGGCGATACCGCTCCCCGAAACCGTCGCGTTCGCCACGACCGGCGCCTCGTTCCCGCCAAAGAAGTTCACGCCCAGAAAGCCGTTCCCGTCGAACGACCCCCCGAGGACCGTCAGGTTCCGCGTCTCGCTCGCGTACAGGCCCGCGAAGCCGTTGTCGTCCGCGGTCGAGTTCGCGACGAGTCCGTCCGCACCGTCGAGGTACTCGATCCCGACGTTCGCGTTCGCGCTCGCGTTCACGTCCACCATCGACGTACTCGACGCGTTCGCGGCGAGCGCGCCGACGGCCCAGTTCGAGAGCGAGAGGTTCGACACCGTCACGTTCGAGAGCGCCGACCCGTTCGCGCCGCGGACGGCGACGCCGACCGGGAACTGCGAGCGCTCGCTCTCGTCGAACGACGACGCGACCGTCGCGTTCTCGGACTCGCTCGGGATCGCGTTCCCCGTCTCGTTCGCGGTCGTGGTCGTCGCGCTCCCGGTTTCGTTAGCGTATCCCTCGCCCTCGAGGACGTGACCGCCACCGTGCAGTTCGACGTCGCTCGACGCGATCAGGATGCACGCCCGGGCCGTGTCGTTCCCCGTCGAGATCCCGGTGTCCTGGGTCGCGCTCGCGTTCAGCACGTCCTCGCCGAGCACGTACACGCCCGGTTCCGCGATACGGGTACAGGAGTCGATCGTCGTCGGGGCGGCATCCGTCGCACTCGCCGTCGTCGCCGGTGCGTCGTCCGTCGCGCTCCCCGTCGTCGGCGTCCCGCCGGACGCGGGGCCCGCCGGAGCGGCGAGCGCGCCAGCCGAACCCGATACCACGAACATCGATGCGACCACGCCGAGGACGACCATTCGCTGCAAGCCACGCATACCGGTACGTCGCGGGTCGCCCCGATAGTTACAACCCGGTATCCCGATCGGACGCCGACGTAAGCCCTCGTTATCCGGCGACCGACGAACGCGACCGCTCCGCTCCGCCCCGCCCGGCGTCGCGCTACGCGAGCGCGTACCGGCCGTCGTCTGATTGCTCGAGTTCGCCCAGCAGCGCGAGCCAGTCGAGTTCGCGCGCGACAGTGTCGCCCCAGACCTCGCGCCACGAGTTCGGGTACTTGTTGCGCTCGTACTGCGGGACCCCGCTCGCGACCGCGTCGAACACCGCGTCCGCGGACGCGGGCTCGTCCGCGTTCGCGACGGCGTCGCGGACCGCGGGCGCGAGGTAGACGCCGTCGAGGAACCGGTCGGCGAGCGCGCTCGCCGGGACGTCCTCGCGCGTTCGCGCGTACCCCGACTCGTGCTCGGCGACGAGACCGAGCGCGCGGAGGAACGTCAACCACTTCGCTGCCTCGTCGCGCTCCGGGAACCCGACGCGCTCCATCAGGCGCGTACAGCAGTCGTCCTGGGTGTCCGGGACGAGCGGCACCGCTCGCCGAGCCTCGAACACGCGGTCGACCGACGCCGGCGCGCGCGGCACGTGCTTGAATCGCATCGGTCGCTACGCGAGGTCGAAGCTCTCCGCGAGCAGTTCCTCGTCCGTCTCCCCGTACGTCTCGGTCGGGCCGCCGCGGACGTCGATCGTGACCTTCGCCGGCGCGAACACGTCCTTCGGGATCTGCTGGAAGTTCCAGTCCTTCTCCTCGAACACCTCCGCGAACGGCTTCCCGTACGTGTCCGCGGCGGTGCTCGCGACCTCGTCGAACCGGTCGAACCCCTGGTCGACGACGACGTGGACTTCGCCGCCGTACGCGAGCGCGTCGTTCGTTCGCGCCATCGCCTCGTCCTCCGTGGGCGCGACCGGCGCGACCGGCGCTTCCGCGGTCACGGACAGCACGGACAGCGGGTCGTAGCCGAGTTCCGCGAGGCGGAACGTCGCGAGTTCCGCGGCGCGCGCCGCCATGCTCACGCTCCCCGCGACGCTCGCCGTCGGGAACGCCAGCAGGAACACGCTCTCGACGTTCGTCTCCGTCAACTCGGCGACGTGCTCGGCGACGGCCTCGCCCGGCAGCGCCTCCGTCTCGATCGCGAGCGCCGTCAGGTCGAACGCGTCGTGGTACCCGATCTGCCGGAACACGTCCTCCTCGCCGACGAGCGCGCGCGCCGGCCCGCTCCCCAGGCCCTCGAAGTCCTCGACGCTGACCTCCCAGCCCGCCTTCTGCGAGCACAGGAGCGCGTACGCCGGGTGGTCCGTCGTCACCTCGACGTGCGTCAACGGCGCCCCGGCGACGTCGCCGAGCGTCGACTGCACCGTCGCCAGCCCCGCGGTCTGGATCTCCGAGAGGAGGAGGCCGGCCTCGATGCCGCCGTCGAACTCCACGCCGAAGTCGAGCACTGTCGCCTCGTTGTCGAGTTCGAACGCTCCCACGTGCAACTGCTCCGCGAAGTCGATGGCCTCGTCGACGAGCTCGATGGCCATCCGGTTCAGGCTCTCCATACCCACGCTAGCGCGCCCTCACGAATAAAAGAAGTTAGTTGGCGCGACGACCGAAGTGAGTCGCTGGCAGTCGCTGTCAGTCGCTGGCAGTCGCTGGCAGTCGCTGGCAGTCGCGTTCAGTCGCGATTCGAGCGGGCTTCGTGGCCGAGTTCTTCTTCGACGCGGTCGACCTTGGACTCGGCGGTGGTGACGGCGGTGCGTTTGTCGTCGACCTTGAGGAACGTGGAGACGCGGTCGCCGTCGACGGCGTCGTGCGCGGCCTGGGCGGCGGCGAATACGGTGGCGGCGTCGTCGGCTTCGATGGTCGTCCCCATCGGCGTCGTCTCGTAGGCGACGTCGAAGTCGTCGAGGGCGGCGACGGCCTTCGCGACCTCGCTCGCCATGCTGTCTTCCGTCACCGGTGCGACCGAGAGGAACGCCACAGTCGTCATGCGAGCCCGTACGCGCTGTGGCGTCGAAAATGCACGGGTCGGGCGTGGCCGCGAGGTCTGCCGGGGTCCGGTCGCGCGGATTCGGGCGCGTAGACGAGCGCGAGTTACTTGTCGTGGAGCGAGACGGTGACCATGCCGTCGAAGTTCAGGAGGAGGCGTTGCGTGACGTCCCCGAAGAACGCCTTCCCGCTCGGCGAGCGGCGACGCCCGGAGACGAACAGGTGATCGCAGTTCCTCTGGTCGGCGACGTCGAGAGCGTCGTCGACGACGTGTCCGACGATCCCGACGAGTTCGTAGTCGACGTCGACGTCCGCGAACGCGTCGCGGGCGGCTTCCTTCGCGATGAACGTCGCCTCGCGTTCGGCCTCGTCTATCGAGAACGTGCCGCCGCCGCTCCCGGTCTCCATGCGGGACCCCATCCGGTCCTCGTACTCGTCTTCGGGCATCACGTGCAGGACGACGAGTTCCGCGTCGACGCCGGCGGCGAACTCGCCGGCTTCGCGGAGGAGTTCGGTCGTCGCGTCGGAATCGCGTCGCACGACTGCGAGTGCTTTGTCCATATCCACGTCCGTCACACGGTTGCCAGAAAAGCGTTTCCAGTACGCGTCACCATATCACGTGGTACCGTCGCTCGTGATAGGTCGCCGCGTGGTAACCCCCGACGACCAAGACCATGCTAGTTATTACCACACGATCGGGAGCATCGAGTAACGCAGGCCGATTCTCCGCGAGGACTCCAGAACCACCGAATAACAACCTGTACGTGCGTTCAATGTCGAAAGTGGGATGTCCCAAGACAATCCGACAGACCGGTTCGGTACCGCACGACGCACCGTCATGAAAGCACTCGGCGCCGGGACGGCCGCCGGCGCGCTCGGGTGGGCGACGCTCGGCGCTGGCGACGAAGGCGACGCAGTCGCCGGCATCGACGAGCACACCGAGGCCGTCCACGACGTCCAGACGCTCATCAGCGTCCCATCGACGAATCCAGACCGCCCAGCGGACTTCTTCTACGAACCCACCGGCCTCCACGTCCAGCCGGGAGACGTCGTCCGATGGCGGTTCACGACGCCGGACCACAACGTCGTCGGCATGCATCCCGCGTTCGGCATGCGTCGGCGCGTCCCGACCGGCGTCGAAGCGTTCTCCTCGCCGCTCCTCGGGTTCGATCCCGACACGATCCCCGGTGACATGATCGAACCACCAGCGCCGCCCGTCGCGGAGGGCGGCGGTGACGGCGGCGAGGGCGAACCGACGAACGCCACCACCGCGACCGAGATGGACGAGACGACGACCGCGACCGAGGACGCCACGACGACTAACGCGAACGCCACGACGACTACCGCGAACGCCACGACGACCGACGCGAACGCGACGATGGCCGAAGACGCCACCGCGACCACCGGCGCAGCGACCGCCGACGAGCAGGCCGGCCCCACACCGGACACGTGGCTGCTGTCGTTCGACACGCCCGGCGTCTACGACATCATCTGCTCGCCCCACGAGGCGTTCGGGATGGCGATGCGGATCGTCGTCGGCGACGAGACCAGCGCCGAGTTCGAGACCAGCGACCCCGAAGCACTCCCCGAACCGAGAGCCGGCCCCGTCGGACTCGCGCGAGTCACGCTCACCGACCCCGCGCTCGAGCCCGAAGCCATCGTCGAAGAAGGCACCGTCTCGTGGTCCGACCTCGAGGCGAACCAGTCCGGCGACGGCGGCGGTGAAGGCGAGGACGGCGGCGAGGGCGACGGCGGCGGTGAAGGCGAGGGCGACGACGGCGACGATGACGAAGGCACCGAGACCGGAACGACGACCAGCGCCTGACTCGCACCGCTACGCGATGCTCGTCGGCGATGTCCGTCGAGACCCAGACCGGGACTTGAACTCGGTCGCACGGTCCTCGCCTCGCCCGGCTGCGTGCCCCCACTCAAATTTTAGCTTCCGGATTTCGACATCTCCGACGACTCGCTACGCTCGTTATCGTTGAAGGTGCGAAAATGCGCAGACTGGGATTTGAACCGAAACCAGACTTGCTCGTTCACTTCGTTCACTGCGCGCGACTGGTAGGATTCAAATCCAGATTCCGACTTCCTCGACGACGTGCGTGACTCGCACCGCTACGCGGTGCTCGTCGGCGTTGTCGTCGAGAGAAGTGCGCAGACTGGGATTTGAACCCAGGTTGTGACCATGGCAAGGTCACGTGATACCACTACACTATCTGCGCTCGGTCGCGCTCTCGCGTACCTAATCGTAGTGGCCGGGCTACAAATAAGGGTTCCGAATCGGGGCGAGTTCGTGACGTGGAACCACCACACTGCGCCGGGGTCCAGACGGAACGATCATACTATTCACCCCGCACGCGAGCGCCCGCGCTGACTACGTCCTCGTAGGCCCCTCGACGACGACAGTCACCGCGTCGACCACGACCCGGTCGAGCACGAGGAGCTCGGCCGCTCCGATCGCTTCGGTCGACTACGAACGCTTCGGCCCACGACGATTACCTTCGCTCCGCGCGCCAGTCTGCCACCGAGCTACCCCACACCTAATCGCGCGCCAGCGTCCCGTCCCACAAACCGACACCAAACCCGTCGCCATGTGAACGCGAAACACGCGGCTAGCGGGCTGAGAGCGCCTCACAACCCGGAACCCATTCCGGCACCCTTTTATGGCGCGTTCGAATATAATCGGCACAGTCTAGTGACGAGACGAGTAAGCGTCACGGCATGACCACCAGCGTGCTCGTGCCGTCGTCCCTCACCCGGGAAGCCGAGGACAAACGCGAGGCAACTCGCAAACTCGGTTACGTCGCCCGCGCGGCGACCGTCTTCCGGGCCGACCGACTCGTCGTCTTCCCCGACGAAGACGGCGAACGGAAACGGGGCGGCGGGTTCGTACGCACCGTACTCGAATACGCCGCAACGCCCCCCTACCTCCGAAAGGAGGCCTGGGGCAAGCGGCCCGAACTGGAGTACGCGGGCGTCCTGCCGCCGCTACTCGCCACGTCACAGACCGGCTCCGAATCAAACGGTTCGGGGTCGTTAAGACAGGGAATCGTGACCGAGGTCGGACCTGAAGGGCGCGTCCGGGTCAATTGCGGACTGCAACACCCGATCTCCCTCAACGTCCCTCCGGCGATGGAGGTGGCTGAGGGAGAGCGCGTCACCGTCAGGGTCTCTTCGAGAAGACCGGTTCGTGCGCGACTCGTCGACGACCCCCTTCCGGGGCTCGACGTCTCGCAATCGACCATCTCGGCAGCACTCGGCCGTGAGGACGCGGGCGTGACGATCGCCGCCTCGCGACACGGAGAGGAGCTCTCCGTGTCCAGGCTGGACACGCTCGCCGGGCGCATTCAGACGGACGGAACGACCGTCGTCTTCGGAGCGCCCGAGAGAGGGCTGCCGCCGATCCTCGGCGTCGACGCCGACGCCGTGGGTACCGACGCAGTCGAATCCGGAAACCGACCCGGGTTCGACCTCTGGGTGAACTCGATTCCGAATCAGGGCAGCGAGGTGGTGCGAACCGAAGAGGCGATGTTCGCAACTCTCGCCTGCCTCACCCTAACGAGGTAACAGCATGCCACAACCAAGCAGACCACGCAAAGGTTCACTCGGATTCGGTCCGCGAGTGCGCGCGTCGAGCGAGACGCCGCGTTTCAACTCGTGGCCCGACGACGATGGACAGCCGACGCTGCAGGGATTCGCCGGCTACAAGGCCGGGATGACACACGTGGTGATGATCAACGACGAGTCCAACTCCCCCCGCGAAGGGATGGAGGAGACCGTCCCGGTCACCATCATCGAGACACCGCCGATGCAGGCGGTCGCGCTGCGAGCGTACGAAGACACGCCGTACGGCAAGCAGCCGCTCACGGAAGTGTGGGCGAGCGACGTCGACGAGGACCTCGACCGCGTCCTCGACGTCCCGGAGGACGTCGACTTCGAGACGTCCGCCGAGGAGTTCCGCGACGCAGTTGCGGACGCCGACGTCGCCGACGTGCGTGCGATCACGCACACGACGCCGTCGAGCGTGCCGTCGGTCCCGAAGAAGAAGCCGGACGTCATGGAGACCCGCATCGGCGGGGGTTCGCTCGACGACCGGCTCGACTACGGGCTCGACCTCCTCGAGGAGGGCGGCGAGCACGAGACGACGGAGATCTTCCGCGAGGGCGAACTCGCGGACGTCGCCGGCGTCACCACGGGGAAGGGCACCCAGGGTCCCGTCAAGCGCTGGGGCGTCCAGAAGCGGAAGGGCAAGCACGCCCGCCAGGGCTGGCGGCGCCGCATCGGTAACCTCGGCCCGTGGAACCCGAGCCGCGTTCGCTCGACGGTTCCCCAGCAGGGCCAGACGGGCTACCATCAGCGGACCGAACTCAACAAGCGCATCCTCGGCCTCGGCGACGGCGACGACGTCAACGTCGACGGTGGCTTCGTCAACTACGGCGAGGTCGACGGGCCGTACACGCTCGTGAAGGGTTCGGTTCCCGGCCCCGACCAGCGACTCCTCCGGCTTCGACCGGCCATCCGGCCGAACGAGCAACCGCGCCTCGATCCCGAGGTTCGGTTCGTCTCCACAGCATCGAACCAGGGCTAAATCATGAACGCGACAATCTACGACCTGGACGGCGAGGAATCCGATTCGCTCGACCTGCCGGAGGTCTTCGGGACGCAGTTCCGCCCGGACCTCATCAAGCGAGCGGTCGGCGTCGCCCAGGCGAACGCGAAGCAGGACTACGGCTCGGACCCGCACGCGGGTCTCCGGACGTCCGCGGAATCGCCCGGCTCCGGGCGTGGCATGGCGCACGTGCCGCGCACGAACGGTCAGGCTGCGCGCGTCCCCCAGGCGGTCGGGGGTCGCAGCGCGCACCCGCCGAAAGCCGAGAAAGACCACGGGAAGTCGATCAACGACAAGGAACGCAAGCTGGCGTTCCGGTCGGCGGTCGCAGCGACGGTCGACGCCGAGCGCGTCGCCGAACGCGGGCACGCGTTCGACGACGAGCTCGACCTCCCGGTCGTCGTTGCCGACGACTTCGAGGACCTCGTGAAGACCAAGGAGGTCGTCTCCTTGCTCGAGGGCCTCGGTGCGTACGACGACGTCGAGCGCGCCGACGAGGGGCGTTCGGTTCGCGCGGGCCAGGGGAAGGCTCGCGGCCGCAAGTACACGGAACCGACGTCCGTGCTCTTCGTCACGTCGAGCGACGCCGGCCCGTCGAAGGCCGCGCGGAACCTCGCGGGCGTCGACGTCGCGACCGCCGCGAACGTCGACGTCGAGGACCTCGCGCCCGGCGCTGACGCCGGTCGGTTGACGGTCTGGACGGCGTCCGCGGTCGAGGAGGTGGCAGAGCGATGAGTGCCGACGTGATTCGGTTCCCGCTCGTCACCGAGAAGGCGATGAACGACATGGACTTCGAGAACAAGCTCCAGTTCATCGTGCACGATCAGGCTGCGAAGCCCGACGTCCGCGACGCCGTCGAGTCGCAGTTCGACGTGGCCGTGGACGACGTGAACACGATGCTGACGATGAAGGGCCAGAAGAAGGCGATCGTCCGACTCAGCGAGGACGACGACGCGCAGGAAGTGGCCTCTCGAATCGGGGTGTTCTAAGAATGGGACGACGCATTCAGGGACAGCGACGTGGCCGTGGCGGCTCGACGTTCCGAGCACCGAGTCACCGCTACAAGGCTGACCTGAGTCACAAGAAACTGGAGGAATCGGACGTCGTCGCGGGCGAGGTCGTCGACATCGAGCACGACCCCGCGCGCTCCGCGCCCGTCGCGGCTGTCGAGTTCGAGGACGGCGATCGTCGTCTCGTGCTCGCGCCGGAGGGCGTCGGTGTGGGCGACGAACTGCAGGTCGGTATCTCCTCGGAGATCAAGCCCGGCAACACGATGCCGCTGGCGGAGATCCCCGAGGGTGTGCCCGTGTGTAACGTCGAACGCCAGCCGAGCGACGGCGGGAAGTTCGCGCGTGCGTCGGGGACGAGCGCCGACCTCATCACGCACGACCGCGACGCCGCGGTCGTCCAGCTGCCGAGTGGCGAGATGAAGCGGCTGTCGCCGGAGTGCCGCGCCACGGTCGGCGTGGTCGCCGGTGGCGGTCGAACGGAGAAGCCGTTCGTGAAGGCTGGGAACAAGTACCACAAGATGAAGTCCCGGGGTGGCAAGTGGCCGACCGTCCGCGGTGTGGCGATGAACGCCGTCGACCACCCGTTCGGTGGCGGTGGCCGCCAGCACCCGGGGCAGCCCAAGTCCGTGTCGCGGAACGCGCCGCCGGGCCGGAAGGTCGGCGACATCGCGTCCCGCCGCACGGGTCGAGGTGGTGACAAATGAGCAGTCAGGATTACAGAACCGGCCGGGACGAGGACGAGGAGTTCACGTACCGTGGCCACACGCTCGACGAACTCCAGGAACTCGACCTGGAGGACGTCGCGGAACTGTTGCCCGCTCGCCAGCGGCGAAGTATCGAGCGCGGCCTCTCCGTCGAGAAGCAGAAGCTCGTCGAGAAGGCCCGCGACGCGACCGAAGAGGAGACCGCGAACGACCCGATCCGCACGCACCTGCGTGACATGGTCGTCCTACCGGAGTTCGTCGACCTGACGTTCGCCGTGTACAACGGCCAGGAGTTCGAGCGCGTTCGAGTGGAGCCCGAGATGATCGGGCACTACCTCGGCGAGTTCCAGCTCACACGGACGTCCGTCGAGCACGGACAGGCCGGCATCGGGGCGACGCGGTCCTCGAAGTTCGTGCCACTCAAGTAAACCATGGGAATCAGTTACAGCGTCGACGCGGACCCGGACACGACGGCGAAAGCCATGCTTCGGGAGCGTCACATGAGCAACAAGCACAGCAAGGCCATCGCGCGAGAGATCAAGGGGATGACCGTCGAGGACGCGCAAGCATACCTCGACGAGGTCATCGCCGGCGACCGCTCGGTGCCGTTCAGGCAGCACAACAGCGGTGTCGGTCATCGAAGCGACATCGACGGCTGGGACGCCGGCCGCTACCCCGAGAAGGCCAGCAAGGCGTTCAAGGAGCTGCTCACGAACGTCGCCGCGAACGCCGACCACCAGGGATTCGACGGCGAGTCCATGGAGATCGCGCACTGTGCGGCACACAAGATCGGTGAGAGCCAGGGACGCAAGCCGCGAGCGATGGGGCGTGCGTCGCCGTGGAACACGCCGCAGGTCGACGTGGAAATCGTCGTCGAGGAGGTCGAAGCATAATGGCTGACGAACACGAATTCATCCAGGACGGACTGCAGCGCTCCCAGATCGACGAGTTCTTCGCGGAAGAGCTCGGTCGCGCCGGCTACGGCGGCATGGAGATGGCGCCGACGCCGATGGGCATGCAGATCGTCCTCAAGGCGGAGAAGCCCGGGATGGTCATCGGGAAGGGTGGGAAGAACATCCGGAAGGTCACCACCCAGCTCGAGGAGCGATTCAACCTCGAGGACCCCCAGATCGACGTGCAGGAGGTCGACGAGCCCGACCTGAACGCGCGCATCGTCGCGGATCGTCTCGCGAACGCGCTCGAGCGTGGCTGGTACTTCCGGAAGGCCGGTCACACGACGCTCGAACGCATCATGGACGCTGGCGCGCTCGGCGCCGAGATCGTCCTGAGCGGGAAGGTCACTGGCGCGCGGTCGCGCGTCGAGAAGTTCAACGACGGCTACATCAAGCACAACGGCGAGCCCGCGGAGACGGTCGTCGACCACGGCCAGGGCGTCGCGGTGATGAAGCTCGGCACGATCGGTGTCGACGTGAAGATCATCCCGCCGGGTGCGGAACTCCCCGACGACTTCGCCGTGCACGCGGACATGGACGTCGACGAGGTCGCGCCGGAGGCCGTCGAGGCCAACGAGGCCGCTGACCTCATCGAGGAGCCCGACGACGACGAACTCGCCGCCATCCAGGAGGAGGCCCAGGGCGACGCGGACGAGGCGTCCGCCGACGCCGACGAGGAGGCCGCCGACGAGGACGTCGAGTCGGTCGACGAGGAGGTCGTCGAGGAAGTCCTCGAGGAGGACGTCGAGGACGTCGTCGACGAGGACGTCGACGTGCCGACCGACGACGACGTCGAAGAGGACTTCGAGGAGCTCGACGAGGCCGTCGAGGCCGAGGCCGAGGAGATGCTCGAAGAGATGGACGACGAAGACGAGGACACGGAGGAGTAAGTCATGGCGATTCTCCACATCGAAGAGATCCGCGACATGACCGCCACCGAGCGCGAGGAAGAGCTGGAGGAACTCGAGACCGAGCTCCTCAACACGAAGGCCGTCCAGGCCGCCGGTGGTGCGCCCGAGAACCCCGGGCGCGTGAGCGAGCTGAAGAAGACGATCGCTCGCATCAAGACGATCCAGACGGAAGCAGGCGACCACGAGTAACTAACGATGGCACTGACGCCCGAGACGCTCCCACGACACGAACTGAACGGCCTCCGCGTTGCGGTGGTCGACGCCGCGAACCCCGACCTCGTCGGGATAGCGGGGCGTGTCGTGCTGGAGTCCACGCGGACGCTGCACGTCGAGGACGTGCACGACGGCGAGTCTCGCGTGCGTCAGGTGCCCAAGGAGTCCGCGGTGTTCGAGTTCCAGCTCACAGATGAAGCCGCCGATCGCGTCAAGCGGTCGGGGACCACGTCGAAACTCGGTCGGGATACTGCCAGCGTTCGCGCTGGTCAGTCCGGGTCGGGCGACGGCGTGGCCTACGTTACGGTGGATGGCGACCGGTTGCTCTCACGACCCGCACTCCGAACGGAAACTGCAGGTGATTCGAAATGGCGATAGGACTGAACGTACCAGAACCGGAGGACTCCTGTTCCGACGAGGACTGCCCGTTCCACGGCTCGCTTGCCGTGCGCGGCCAGACCCTCGAAGGCAGGGTAGCCTCCACAGACATGGACAAGACCGTCGTCGTCGAGCGAGAGTACGACGTGCGGGTCCCCAAGTACGACCGCTACATGAAGCGGCGTTCGCGGGTGCCCGCTCATGCACCGACGTGCATGGAGCTCTCGGAAGGCGACGCGGTTCGCATCGCAGAGACACGACCGCTTTCGAAGACGAAATCTCACGTCGTCGTCGAACGACTCGAGGACGGAGGTGAGAACTGATGGAAGCGCTGAAGGCAGACGTCACGCAGGGCCTCGAGAAGGGCTCGCTCGTGCTGTGTTCTGACAACACCGGGGCGCGCGAAGTGAAGATCATCAGCGTCGCCGGCTACCAGGGCACGAAGAACCGACACCCGAAGGCGGGCGTCGGTGACAAGGTGACGGTCTCGGTGACCAAGGGGACGCCCGAAGAGCGTCGTCAGGTCAAGGAAGCCGTCATCGTCCGTCAGCGCAAGCCGATCCGTCGTCCCGACGGCACTCGCGTCAAGTTCGAGGACAACGCGGCCGTGCTCGTGAACGAGAACGAGGAGCCCCAGGGGACGGAGATCAAGGGTCCGATCGCGCGCGAAGTGGCGGAGCGCTTCGGCTCCATCGCGTCCACTGCGACGATGATAGTATGACACGACAACCATCCAAACAACGCAACCAGACCGAGCGTGCCTCGCTTCACGAGAAGCAAAAGCAGGTCCGGTCGACGCTGAGCGAGGACCTCCGCGAGGAGTTCGACCGTCGTCGCGCCCGCGTGAACGCGGGCGACACGGTCGAGGTGCTCCGCGGTGACTTCGCCGGCGAAGAGGGCGAAGTGCTCGCGGTCGACCTCCGCGAGTCCGTCGTCCACGTCGAGGACGTCACGGTCGAGAAGGCCGACGGCGAGGACGTGCCGCGTCCGCTCGACGCGTCGAACCTCCGCATCGTCGACCTCGATCTCGAGGACGACGTTCGCGAGGCGCGACTCAGAGGTGATGACGAATGACGAAACACCAGAAGCGACTCTCGGTTCCGAAGTCCTGGCCCGTCGAGCGCAAGACCGAGACGTTCACCGTGAAGGCCGACGCCGGCCCGCACGGCGAGGAGGGTGTCCCGCTGGTCATCCTGCTCCGCGACGTCCTCGGGTACGCCGACTCGAAGAAGGAGGCTCGCTACGCCCTCAACGAGGGGTCGGTGCTCGTGAACGGCGACGCCGTGAGCGACGAGCAGCGCCCGATCGGGATGTTCGACATCCTCGGGTTCACCGAGCGCGGCGAGCACTATCGCGTGTTCCCCGACGAAGGCGGCCGGCTCGCGCTGACGCCGATCGACGCCGATGCGGCGGACGCGAAGCTCGGGAAGATCGCGGGCAAGCAGCAGGTCGCTGGGGGCGACACCCAGCTGGCGCTGCACGACGGACAGACGCTCCAGCTCGATGACGCGAGCGAGTACTCGGCGAAGGACTCGGTCGTCGTCGACTTCGAGAGCGCGGAGATCGTCGCGCACTTCCCCTACGAGGAGGGTGCGCTCGTGACGGCCGTCCGCGGCAGTCACGCCGGCGAGATCGGCGAGATCGAGTCGATCGACGTGACGCACGGCAGCGGCTCGAACACGGTCGTCGTCTCGCAGGATGACGGCGGGTACGAGACCGTCGAGGAGTACGTCGTCGTCATCGACGAGAACTTCACCGACTCCACGGGAGGTGAGGACTGATGAGTGAGAGCGAGTCCGCCGAGTTCCACGAGATGCGCGAACCCACCATCGAGAAGGTCGTCGTCCACATGGGCGTCGGCGAAGGTGGTCGCGAGCTCGCGAACGCGGAGGACATCATCGAGGACGTCACCCAGCAGCAGTCGGTTCGCACGAAGGCGAAGTCGACGATGCCGGACTTCGGCATCCGTCAGGGCGACCCGATCGGTGCGAAGGTGACGCTCCGCGGGGACGACGCCCAGGACTTCCTGGTGCGCGCGCTCCCGCTCTCGGAGCTCTCGACGACGCAGTTCGACGACACCGGGAACTTCAGTTTCGGTGTGGACGAGCACACGGACTTCCCGAGTCAGGAGTACGACCCGAACGTCGGCATCTACGGGATGGACGTGACCGTGAACCTCGTGCGGCCGGGCTACCGCGTGGCGAAGCGCGACAAGCGCACGCAGAGCCTGCCGTCGAAGCATCGACTGAATCCCGAGGACGCGGTTCGGTTCGTCGAGTCGACGTTCGACGTGGAGGTAAACGATGAGTGAAAGCGAAACTGAGAGTGAGCAGACCGGAGAGCACGCCGCCAAGCGCACTGGCCAGATGGAGGAGTGCCAGCGCTGCGGTCGAGAGCAGGGCCTCGTCGGGAAGTACGACATCTGGCTCTGCCGACAGTGCTTCCGAGAGATCGCCCGAAACATGGGCTTCAAGAAGTACCGATAACAATGACAGCAAGCGACCCGTTCAGTAATGCGCTCTCCGGCCTCGACAACGCCGAGAGCGTCGGGCATCTCACGCACAACGTATCGCCCGCTTCGAACGAGATCGGTAGCGTACTCGAGGTCTTCTACGACCGCGGGTACATCGACGGCTTCGAGTACGTCGACGACGGTAAATCCGGTGAGTTCGAGGTCGAATTGAAAGGCCAGATCAACGAGTGTGGCCCCGTCAAGCCCCGGTATTCGGTGGGTGCCGACGAGTTCGAGCGCTGGGAGAAGCGGTTCCTCCCCGCTCGGGACTACGGCGCGCTCATCGTGACGACGAGTCACGGCGTCATGAGTCACTACGAGGCTCGTGACGCGGGGATCGGCGGTCAGGTCATCGCGTACGTGTACTGAATCATGCGAGTCGAACTACAGATTCCGGACGACGTAACCGCCGACGTGGACCACCTCGACCTGACGGTCGAGGGGCCCAACGGAGCCGTCACACGACGGCTCTGGTACCCGGACGTCTCCGTCGACGTCGAGGACGAGATGGTCGTCATCTCCTCTTCGGCGGACGACGCGAAGACGACGGCGACGGTCGGAACGTTCGAGAGTCACGTCCAGAACATGTTCCACGGCGTCACCGAGGGCTGGGAGTACGAGATGGAAGTCTTCTACTCTCACTTCCCGATGCAGGTGGCGGTGGAGGGTGAGGAGGTCGTGATCGAGAACTTCCTCGGCGAGAAGGCACCGCGACGAACGACTATCCACGGCGACACCGACGTCGCCGTCGACGGTGAGGAACTCACCATCAGCGGCCCTGACAAGGAAGCTGTCGGGCAGACCGCCGCGGACATCGAGCAGTTGACGAAGGTGTCCGGGAAGGACACGCGCGTCTTCCAGGACGGCGTGTACATCACGCAGAAACCCGCGAAAGGAGGTGCCTGATAGATGGCAGACGAACCCGAGAGTCTCGAGGAGATCAGCGGTGTCGGGCCATCGAAGGCCGATGCACTCCGCGACGCGGGCTACGACTCGATCGAGGACGTCAAGGCGGCGTCCCAGTCGGAGCTCGCGGACGTCGAGGGCATCGGGAACGCGCTCGCTGCGCGTATCAAGGCGGACGTCGGTGACCTCGAGGTTAGCGAGGACACCGAGGCGGAGATCGAGGCCGACGAGTCCGAGGCCGAAGCGGACGAGGAGGACGTGGAGACGGAACTCCAGCCGCGTGGGCTGACCGAGAAGACGCCGGAGCTGTCCGAGACCGAGGAGCGCCTCCTCGACCAGCGCCGTCGCGTCGGCAAGCCCCAGTTCAACCGTCAGGACTACCACAAGAAGAAGCGGACGCCGACCTCGTGGCGGAAGCCGCGCGGCCAGCTGTCCAAGCAGCGACGTGGTATCAAGGGCAAGGGCGACAAGGTCCAGGCTGGCTTCCGGACGCCGAAGGCGGTGCGCGGCAAGCACCCCTCGGGCTTCGAGGAGGTTCGCGTGCACAACGCGGACGACCTCGAGGGCGTGGACGGCGACACGGAAGCGGTCCGTATCGCCTCCGCGGTCGGTGCTCGCAAGCGCGAGCGCATCGAGGAGCAGGCCGAAGACGACGGAATTCGAGTGCTGAACCCGACCTACGTCGAAGTGGAGGTCGATTCCGATGAGTGATCTGTCCGCACAGAAGCGACTTGCGTCGGACGTCCTCGACGTCGGGAAGAGCCGCGTCTGGTTCGATCCCGACGCGCAGGGCGAGATCGCGGAAGCGATCACGCGCGAGGACATCCGCGAACTCGTCGACGACGGCACGATTCGAGCGGAACCGAAGAAGGGCAACTCGAAGGGTCGAGCGCGCGAACGGAAGGCAAAGCGCGCGTACGGCCACCAGAAGGGCCCCGGGACCCGTCAGGGGAAGGCCGGTGCTCGCGAGGACCCGAAGGATGCCTGGCAGAAGCGCATCCGTGCACAGCGAAAGAAGCTCAACGAACTCCGCGGGAGCGGCGAGATCGATCGCACGCAGTACCGCGAGCTCTACAACAAGGCTCGTGGCGGGGAGTTCCGGAGCGTCCAGTACCTGTTGAACTACATCGACAACAACTACGGTGACGAATAATGGCGACAGGACCACGATACAAGGTTCCGATGCGACGTCGCCGCGAGGTCCGTACGGACTACCATCAGAGGTTGCGCCTCCTGAAATCCGGGAAGCCGCGCCTGGTCGCTCGAAAGAGCAACCGGCACGTCACGGCGCAGCTGATCCTGCCGGGTCCGGACGGTGACGACACGCTCGCGGCTGCACACTCGAGTGATCTCGAAGAATACGGTTGGGAGGCGCCGACGGGGAACCTCCCGGCCGCGTACCTGACTGGCCTGCTGGCCGGTCAGCGCGCGGTCGAGGCTGGTCTCGAGGAGGCGGTCCTCGACATCGGTCTGAACACGGCGACGCCGGGCAGCAAGGTGTTCGCCATCCAGGAGGGCGCGATCGACGCGGGCCTGGAGATCCCCCACAACGACGCGGTGCTCGCGGAGTGGCCGCGGAACCGCGGCGAGCACATCGCCGAGTATGCAGAACAACTCGACGAACCGCTGTACACCAGTGAGTTCGACGCAACAGCACTCCCCGAGCACTTCGACGAAGTGCGGGAAACCCTCATGGAACAATGAGTAACGACAACTACAACGACGGCTGGGAACCCGTCACCCGACTCGGGAAGCAGGTACAGGAGGGCGACATCGAGACGATGGAGCAAGCCCTCGCCTCGGGACTTCCGCTGAAGGAGGCCGAGGTCGTCGATCAGCTCCTGCCGGGGCTCGACGACGAGGTGCTGGACATCAACATGGTCCAGCGGATGACCGACTCGGGTCGACGGGTGAAGTTCCGCTGCGTCGTCGCCATCGGCAACCGCGACGGGTACGTCGGGTACGCCGAGGGTCGAGACGACCAGGTCGGTGCCGCCATCCAGAAGGCGATCGACATCGCGAAGCTGAACATCATCGACGTCCCCCGTGGCTCCGGGTCGTGGGAGGACCGGTCGACGAAACCGCACTCGCTCACGCATCGGACGAGCGGGAAGGCGGGGTCGGTCGAGGTCGAGCTCATTCCGGCGCCGCTCGGGCTCGGGCTCGCGGCGAGCGAGACGGTTCGGAACGTGCTCGAGCTCGCGGGCGTCGAGGACGCGTGGACGAAGTCCTACGGGAACACGCGAACGACCGTGAACCTGGCGAAGGCGACGTTCAACGCGCTCCAGAACGCCTCGCAGTCTCGCGGTGCTCGCACGCGCGGGCAGAGCGAGGGTGCGGGAGGGATCGAACAATGAAGGCGGTCGTGCAGCTTCGCGGTGAAGTGGACATGGCCGGCGACATCAAGGACACGCTGGAGATGCTGAACGTCCACGAGGTCAATCACTGCGCGCTCGTTCCGGAGACGGAGAGCTACCGCGGGATGTTGACGAAGGTCAACGACTACGTGGCGATGGGCGAACCCAGCGCGGACGTCCTGGCGACGATCCTCTCGACGCGCGCCGAGCCCCTCGAGGGCGACGCGGACGTCGACGCGGACTACCTCGCCGAGCACACCGAGTTCGAGGACTTCGAGTCCCTCGCTGCGGCCCTGATCGACGAGGAGACGACGCTGCGCGAGCAGGGCCTGGCGCCCTGTCTGCGTCTGCATCCGCCGCGGAAGGGTCACGACGGTGGGAAGCACCCGAAGTCCCGTGGTGGGGCGATCGGGAAGCACGAGACGACCGAGATCGACGAACTGCTCGAGGCGATGCGATAACCATGACGAGCAAGAAACGAAGACAGCGCGGGTCGCGCACGCACGGTGGCGGGACGCACAAGAACCGGCGTGGTGCCGGGAACCGTGGTGGGCGTGGTCGCGCAGGACGCGGGAAGCACGAGTTCCACAACTACGAACCGATCGGCAAACACGGCTTCAAGCGCCCGCAGGACGCGCGCGACGACGTCGTCGAGGTGTCGGTGCAGAAGCTCGACGAGGACGCGGTCCTGTACGCGGCCGAGGGTGACGCCGAGCAGGACGGCGACGCGTACGTCATCGACGCACGCGACGTCGTCGAGGACGGCTGGGAGACCGACGTGGTGAAGGTGCTCGGGAACGGGCAGGTTCGGAACGAACTGCACGTGACCGCGGACGCGTTCACCGCGAGCGCTCGCGGCCTCATCGAGGAGGCCGGGGGCGAGGCGTCGCTCTCCGAGCGCGGCGAGGCGAAGGCCGAATCGGAAGACACTCAGGCATCCGAGGACGACGAGGAGTAACTCATGGGATGGAAGGAGGCTGCGGAACCGGTACTCACGCGGATGCCCTCGGTCCAGCGACCGGAAGGGCACGTCCCGTTCAAGCGCAAGCTACTGTGGACCGGTGGCGTGCTCGTGCTGTATTTCTTCCTCACGAGCGTCCCCATCTGGGGACTGAGTGGGGGAGAACAGGACCTGTTCGGGCAGTTCCGCGCGATCCTCGCCGGTAGTTCGTTCTCGGTGCTGCACCTGGGTATCGGACCGATCGTCACGGCGAGCATCGTGCTCCAGTTGCTCGGTGGAGCGAACTTGCTCGGGTTGGACACGAACGACCCCCGTGATCAGGTGCTCTACCAGGGCCTCCAGAAACTCCTCGTCGTGTTCATGATCGTGCTGACGGGGCTGCCGATGGTCCTCAGCGGGTTCCTACCCGCGGACCCGGGGCTCGCGCAATCGCTCGGTGTCCCGCTCGGGGGTGTGCAGGCGCTGATCTTCCTGCAGATCTTCGTCGGTGGCGTCCTCATCCTGTTCATGGACGAGGTCATCTCGAAGTGGGGCGTCGGCTCCGGTATCGGGCTGTTCATCGTCGCCGGCGTCTCCGAGAGCCTCGTGAGCGGCATCATCGGCCCGCGCCAGGGCTTGCTGTTCAACTGGTACGGGATGATCGTCGGGGACACCGCGATGAACATCGACAACGTCCTCGGGTCCGAGGGACAGATCATCGCGCTCGTCACGACGCTCGCGATCTTCGTGATCGTCGTGTACGCGGAGTCCGTCCGCATCGAGATTCCGCTGAGTCACGCTCGCGTGAAGGGTGCACGTGGTCGGTTCCCCGTGAAACTCATCTACGCGAGCGTCCTGCCGATGATCCTCGTTCGCGCACTGCAGGCGAACCTCCAGTTCCTCGGTCGCATCTTGGTCTCGCAGGCCGGGGCGACGGTGGCCGGTGGTCGAACCGTCATCCAGGTGTTCGGCGTCAACATGCCGTGGCTCGGTGCGTATTCGACGACGACGCAAGGTCCGAGCGAGCCGGTCGGCGGGTTGTTCTACTATCTCGCGCCGATCCGGCAGCCGACGGACTGGATGTGGTGGCTCGCGAGCGGCCCGAGCCAGGAGGTCTGGCAGGTCATCGCTCGCGTCACGACCGACCTGACGTTCATGATCATCGGCGGTGCGATCTTCGCCATCTTCTGGGTGGAGACCGCCGATATGGGGCCGCGTTCGACGGCACAGCAGATCCAGAACTCGGGGATGCAGATTCCTGGGTTCCGCCAGAACGTCGGCGTCATCGAGAAGGTCATGGAGCGGTACATTCCCCACGTCACCGTCATCGGTGGTGCGCTCGTCGGGTTGCTCGCGGTCATGGCGAACATGCTCGGCACCGTCGGGGACGTCTCCGGGACTGGGCTGCTGCTCGCGGTCTCCATCACGTACAAGCTGTACGAGGAGATCGCCGAGGAACAGCTCATGGAGATGCACCCGATGATGCGCCAGATGTTCGGCGACTGACTGCCGGTCCGTTCTCTTCTCCGGTCTTATTTTCCTCTCGCGTCGCGGTCGCTAGGTCGTGGTCTGGAGCGACCGGTTCGGTGCGGAACGACGCTCGTCTCGGTGATCGCTACGTCGGTGTCGTCCTCGTGGACGCCGTCGGCGTCGAAATGCGGTGTTCGTGTCGCCGTCTGTGAGTCCTCGACGGCCGTCCGCGCGATCTCCACCGGCCTGGTTCGGCGGTCGTCCCGGTGGCAGTCCTGTTCTGGTGGTCGGCTCTGTGACAGTCAGGTTCTGGTGGTCGTCCCGGTGGCGGTCACGCTCTAGTGGTCGTCCCGGTGGCGGTTGCACCGCTCGGCAACGCGGAAATGATGGTGCGCGAGCATGGGCGATCGCGTGCAGTGGAGAAGAGTCGTCGAGTACGCGCTAGCTCGGGTGCAGTGGCGAGAGGACCAGGGTGGCGACGCGTCGAGCTGGGAGGGCTCGACGTCAGTCGTTCCCGAGGAGTCGCTCTTTGAGACTGCGGCGGCGCTTCTTCTCGGCGAGTAGTACCGAGCATTCGACGTTGTCGACGACGTCCATGACGAGCGTCCCGCCGAGCAAGCGATCGATGAGACCGCGCTCCGTGGCGCCGACGACGAGCATCGTCGCGTCCCGCGAATGGCGTTCGATCGCCGTCTCGACGTCGCCTTCGTCGACGAGGAACTCGGCGTCCTCGAGGTCGTGCTCGACCGCCCAGTCCGCGAGGAACTCGCCTGCCTCGTCGCGCGTCTGGTCGTCGCTTCGCACGTACAGGAGCGAGACCGTCGACCCGTACTCCGCGCGGAGGTCGCGCGCGACGGCGGCGGACAGGTCGCTGTCCGGGCCGCCGGCGGTCGGGACGAGCAAGTGGTCGGGGTCGAACCCGCGGTCCTTGAGGACGAGGAAGTCACAGGGGACGTCGGTCGTCAGCTCGTCGACGCGGGATTCCGCGCGGCCGTGGGAGTTCGGCCCCCACCCCATGACGACGGTGTCTGCGTCGTACGTGCGGGCGGCGTCGAACACCTCGTCGAACGCGCGATGCGAGAAGATCGTATGCGTCTCGACGTCCACGCCGAACGTCTCCGCGTCCCGTCGCGCGGTCTCGAGGATGTCCCTGTCGCCGTCGTCGAGCGCGTTGACGTTGTCTCGTGCGTGCGCGAGCGTCGTCTGGTCTGGGACGGTGACGATGTGCGTCGCGATGACGGTTCCGTCGTTCTGCTTGGCGAGTGCGCTCGCGAGCGTGATGAGGTCTTTCTCGTGCTCGGGGTTGGCGAGCGGCACCATCACGCGATACTGGCCGCCGTCGGGGGCGACGGATTCGGCTGCGGAGACTGCCGCATCAGGCATCTCGTCGCTCCGCGAGAGGATCCAGTCCGCGAGTTCGCCCGCTTCGGTCGTCCGACTGCGTGCGTACAGGAGGTACCACGCGGCGGCGAACACGACGACGGCGAGGCCGAGGACGCGAACGAACGGCGTGATGTAGACGATGAGTGCGAACGAGAGGACGGCGCCGAGGATGGGCGTGAAGGGGTAGAGCGGGACGGTGAACGACGGGTCGTAGTTCTCGACGTCCGCCTCGCGCATCACGATGAGTGCGAGGTTCAGGAGGCCGTAGATGACGAGGTGGAGGACGCTCCCGAGTTCCGCGAGCGTGTTGATGGGTGCGACGAGGATGAACGCGAGGATGAGGCCGCCGGTGATCCCGATGGCGCGGTACGGCGTCCCGAACCGGTCGTGGATCTCGTTCAATTCGGGCGTGATGATGCGGTCCCGTCCCATCGCGAAGTTGATGCGGGAGGACGCGAGGATGCTCGCGTTCGCACTGGAGGCGGTGGCGAGCAATCCTCCCAGGAGGAGGGCGCCAGCGACGACGCCACCCTGGATGTGTCGCCCGACCTCGACGACCGCGATCTTGTCGGGATCGAGTGAGGCGATGAAGCCGTCGGGGACGGCGGCGCTCATGACGACGAGCACGAGCGCGTACACGGTCGTGACGATGAGGACGCTCCCGATGACGGCTCGCGGCAGGTTCCTGTCGGGGTCCTTGATCTCCTCGGCGACGCTCGTGATCTGGACGAACCCGAGGTAGGACACGAAGATGAGGCCGGTCGTCGAGAGCATCGCGTCGAAACCCTCCGATTCCGGGAGGTTCGCTGGCTGCGCGTTCATGATTCCGATGGCGGTGAAGACGGTGAGGATGCCCAGCAAGACGACGACGATGATGTTCTGCAGGCGACCGGTCTCCTTCGCGCCGACGTAGTTCACGGTGATGAACAGGGCGGCGCCGGCGAACGCCATCGTCTTTACCGTCGGGATGGTGACGCCGACGAGCGCGTACCCGGTGGCGAGCCCGAGGATGTTTCGGACGTACTCGCCGAAGCCGACCATGTAGAACGCGGACGCGAACGCCAGCCCGAGCCAGTTCGCCCAGCCGGCGACCGACCCGAACAGCGGGCCGAGTGCGCGATTCACGTAGAAGTACGCGCCGCCCGAGCGCGGCATCGCCGTCCCGAGTTCGCTCGCGGAGAGCGCTGTGAATATCGCGATGACGCCGCCGAGGACGAACGCGCCACCGGCGAGACTCCCAGACCTGGAGATCGCGTCACCCGGGAGGACGAAGATCCCGGCGCCGATCATCGTCCCGACGCCGATCGTGAGCGCGGCGAGCGGACCGAGGTCCTTCGCGAGGTCTTCCTCAGTCATTCCTCGCCCCGGATGCTGCGTCGTCGACGGTTCGGTCGTCGTCGGGGAGGACGACCACCGGCCGGTCGCTCTCCGTGACGAGGTCGAGCGTCGTCTCGCCCGTGAGGAACTGGAGCCACCGCGACCCTTCGCGTGGCGTGAACACGACCGCGGACGCGTCGACGTCGGCGGCTGCGTCGAACACCGTCTCGGCGACGTCGGTTCCGTAGTCGATTCGCGTGTCGACGTCGACGTCTGCTGCCCGACACCGCGCTCGGACGACGTCGAAGATCTCCTCGGCGCGCTCCTCGCGTTGTTCGACGCTCGCTTTGTCGATTCCACCGCCGGCTTTCTCGACGACGTGACAGACGACGATGCTCGTGCCCGCGTCGAGGCGCGGGAGGAGCGCGGAGAGTGTCGCTTCCGCGTCTGCCTCGCTGGCGACGGGCACGAGCGGCCGCGAGAGGAGATCGACCATCACCCACCACCTCCACTCGGTGTCGACGCCGCGTCGCGAGACGTGGCGGCTCGTGACCGTTCGACCGAACGGTGCGTCCACCCGCGCTGACTGCGGTCGCTCCGGGCGAATCGTAACATACCCGGCTTTCCACGTCCTGCTACGTAATTCTTCGCTCTCGTCGCGACGCCTGCTGAGGGTTCGCGCCGAACGACCCGTCGAGCGACGCGTCGCGGAGGTGGGTCACGGCGGCATGTCGCGGAGGTGGGTCACGGCGGCATGTTCTGAAGGTCTGTCTCAGTGATGCGTCGTCGGTTCGGGACCGCGACCGGCGTCCGGGGGCGAGGGCCACTGGGGGTCAGCGGACCTGCACGTCGCCGATGTGGTCCGGGCCGCTCGGGCCGATGTCCACCCACTCTCGCGACGCGTCGGGGATGCCGCGACAGCGGAGTTCGCGCGTGCCGTCGCACCGCCGGACTTCGACGACCCCGTCGAAGACGTGCGTGAGGCCGTCGAGCGCGCCGTCGGGCGTTTCGCTCGTCGCGATCGGGTACGCGCCGAGTGCGTCCGGGGCTTGAGTCATCGCGACCAACTGGTGCGCGAATCGCGCGACAGTCCTGACGTCGCCGCCGAGGACGTCGGCGACCCCGACGTCTCCGGTGCCGTCGACGACGCCGCGCCCAGCTCGAAGCCCGCGCTCGAAGCCGCCACCGACGGAGGTGAGTCCCGTGGCGAGTAAGAGCGGCAACAGCGACCAAGCGGTGTACGCCGCCGGGCAGGCCCGCGAGTATCTCGCGAACGCCCTCGAGGGCAAGGAGAACACCTGGATCTACGAGTACGCTGGCTACATCCGCGACGGCCGCGTGCTCGACTGGCTCAACTACCGCTGCTCGCTCTACGCCGAGCGTGGCGAGGACTTCCTCGAGACCGAACTCGCGAAGGACGTCATCCGAAGCGCGGCCACGCGCACCGCCGACCACGCCTTCGGCGACGGGAACGCCAGCGAACTCCAGGGGATCGTCGGCCTCACCCGGCACGAGAAGGACGCGAACGACGCGATGGCGGAGATCGTCGACCGTCTCGCCGACGAGGGATGCGTCGCGCTCATCGTCGGCCCGCCCGGTGCCGGGAAGACCGCGACCACGCTCGACGCCGCCCGCGCCTGGGGCGTCCGCACCGGCGGCTACATGTTCGGGAACACGAGCTGGGACGGCTTCGACGGCGTCGTCGGTACGGACGTCGAGATGCTCGAGGCGATGGCCGGCGTCGACGGCCAGACCCTCGGCGTCGTCGACGAGTCCAACCAGAACCTCTCCGGCGAGGGCGCGGACTCGAAGAAGGCACAGACGTTCGTCGACCGGATGACGTTCATCCGGAAGAAGGAGGGCAAGCACGGCCGCCACGCCAAGCGCGGGTCGCTGCTGATCGTCGGGCACACGGAAATGAAGACCGCCGCCGACATCCGCCGCCTCGCCACGCTCGTCATCCAGAACCCCAGTCGCGCAGACCCCGGCAAGGTCGTCCTCTACGAATCCCCCGGCGGACAGGACAAGCGCGACAAGATCGGCGAGTACAAGGGCCTCACCGACACCCGCGAGTCCTACAGCGAGCACGAAGCCAGCCACTTCGACATCGTCCTCGACGATGACGACGACGAGGACGGCGATGCAGTAGACGTCAAGGACGTCGAGAAGCGCAAGGACATCGAGACCGCCATCCGCGCCGTGAAACCCTGGGACGAGGACGCCGGCATGAGCTACCCCGAAGCGGCCGGTCTCGTCCCCTACGCGGACTCGTGGGTCGGGAACCGCGTCCGCGAGTGGAAGGACGGAGACCACCGCGAGATCGTGGGCGAGCCGAGCGGAGGAAATGCATGACGGTGCGCCGCCACCACCAGAACCCCCCCACCCGACGTTATAGTATATACTATACGGGGGCCTTTGGGGCGAGATTCGTGGCGCCCCGTCCCCGAACGGCCCCTCGAAAATCGTGGCGAACCCGAATCTGGCGAGAGAATCGAGGGATGTTCCGCGGACGATGAACGAAACCGCTCTCTCGCTCGCGTGCGTGGCTCTCGTCGTCGCGAGCTCGACGACGGGCGCGCTCGCTGCAACCCACGTCGCCGTGAACTTCGGAACGTCGATGCAGCCGACGCTCTGCGATAACAGCATCCTCGTCGTCGACCGCGACGCGACGCCGGAGATCGGCGACGTCGTTGCCGCCCAGGTCGGCGACCAGCGGACGTATCACCGTCTTGTGCGGTACGCGCCTGACTGGGACGCCGGCCCCGACGGCTTGCCCGTCTGCGACGAGGGCCGCGACCTCGTCCTCCGCGGCGACAACAACAGCGACGACGTCGACGTCACCCACGTCTGGCACGACCCCCACCGCGTCGACTACACCGACACCGAGGACGTCGTCGGCGTCGTCTCTTACATCTTAGACGACGGGTGTGAAGCTAAAATACCGATAATGGGTCTTCGATCTGGCTTTGGAAGCCTAAACAATTCCAACTAGGTAGGTGTGCTGGCAAATGGTTTCTCGGGCCACTATCACTGCCAGAATCAGAAGAGAGAGCATATACTTGAGCACAATTCTCAAGTATCGTCCTGTCTAGTCAATCTGTATGCAAAATGTGTTTAACTCATATAAGAAAACATCAGTAAGTGATGATAATCTTGGTATTTCTGTAGCTATAGGATTATATGAGGAAGACGAAGGAATTGAGTTCTCGCTTTCAAGAACAGAGGTCAGACAGGTTGGAGGGTCGAAAAAAGGCGAGAACAGTAAAGAAATAAGACTTCCTAATCTTTCGCTATCCGAGGTTCTAGAAATCGTAGGACTATTGGAAGACTGGATAGATTCAGAGTCGTATCCAATCATGGATAGGGAACTAAGGGGCATAGAAGGGACTTATACCTATGAAATCCAGGGAATCCGGGGAGAGACGACAGAGAAGACCGAGGGGATTGACACCCTCGCTGTGAGTGTTGGAGAGCAAAGTGTACGATTTCGTCACTGGAACGAATCAGATAGTGAATGGAGAGGGATTTCAATCCCTTCTGCCGAAAGGTTCGATAAAGGTACCCCGCAAGGGATTCAGAACGTGGAGGCGCTCTACCAGACTTTCTATGATTTCTTTACTAAAGAGTATTCTGAGCCGGTTGCCCGATTCCAGAACGAGGAACCCGTTGACGCTGAAAAATCAGCCATCTATCAAATTGAAGAGATATTTAGCAGGTTCGGTGAGATGGTAGTTCCCTTGAAGGACCGTCGAGGCGAAAGACCACCCTTGACGATGGACGATGAATACGATGTCCAATACTTCCTACATTCACTCCTTCTATTGCACTTTGAGGATGTCCGAAGAGAGCCACATACAGAGGAACATAGCGCTGTCTCACCAAGGATTGATTTCCTAATTAAGAAGGAAACCATAGGAATCGAAGTGAAGCGGGCCTCTGAGAGTAGAACTAGGAAGGATTTCCGTGGCGAACTATCGGAGGATAAGGAACAATACCGACTCGACACAGACATCGACACTCTTCTTGTTTTCGTCTATGATCCCGAAAAGCAGATTGAGAATAAGACACACTTCGAAGAGTCATTTGAACAAGACACTCCTCAGATGACGACTCGCGTTACCGTTACCCGGTAGGACAGTTGAGGGGTTAATCGTCTGTCTTCGCCAATACTAGCTCTTCTTTCTCGTCGAAATTGAGGTTGACCAGTTCCGTTTTTCTGCAGAAGCGTGAACCTTAGTTCCGAGACGAGGCGACTCTCGGTTCTCATAAGTACGGGAATGTCGAGGCGCACATCCACCGAATCGTGAACGCCGACGTGAACGAGATCTGCGACCGCGACCCCATCGTCGACAGGTCCAAGCGCACGCTACAGAACTGGGTCGACGCCGCCGCCGCCCAAGCTGCCGACGAGACCGGCGACGACGACTACCGGCGCGTGAGCACGCACGACCTCCGTCGATGCTGGGCGAACCACCTGCTCGTCGAGGAGAACGTGAGTCCGCGAATCGTCATGGCCCTCGGCGGGTGGTCAAGTTACGATGCGATCGAACCGTACCTCGCTGCCTCCATCGAGGAGAACATCAACGCGACGATGGCCAGCATCGACTTGTGACCTCTCAGTGGGCGCCGACGCCCTGCAGCTAGTCACGGAAAAGAAGAGAAGGAAGGCCCTCTATTGGAGCGTACCAGTTCCAAGTACCTGCGACTTCTGGCCATTATCCCAGATCACAGTCACCGTATCACCCTCCGTGAAGGCCCCGGTGTTGGTCTCATTGATACCGAGAGTGTCCCCCGACTGGATTTTCGACGAATCCCACGTCTTCGAGCCATACGTCGTGTATGGCGAATTTGGGCTCCCACCCTCCCAGATGATCGTCCCATCCGCCTTCGCCACAGTAACGTACTTCGACTGCATTCCGTCTCCACCGAGCATTGTGATGTCGACCGTGTCGTACGTTGTTCCGCCAGCCTTCGCCGTGCCCCACTTTGTTTCAACAGACGCTGACGGTGTCTTCTTCGCAGACTCCTCCGCCAGGCCGAGCGCAAACGCCCCCACCGCTGCTGCGAGGATGACCGTCACCGCCACCATCAGCACCACTCCAATTGCTGATGAAACTGCTCCATCCTCTAAAACCACCTTTGTGATTCTCATCTTAGCATGAAAATTGTTATTTAGAGACCTATACGATGGGTGCGGTGATTAGACCTCGAACGATGAGAGAATGCTCGTGGAATCGCTCTGGGAACTCTTCCAGACGAGATTCACCGTGTTATCGGGCGCTGCGCCCGTAATATGGATTGAGCTTCCTGCGCTGAGGGTGTCAGAAGAGGCTGACGAACAATCCGCTCCACCAAGTTCGAGATTATCGGTTTCTATTTCATCGCCACCCTTGTGTTGAACAGTGACGCCAAACGTGGGGGAGCCAGAAAGGGTCCCGGTTCCACATGGATCACCAGTCGTTGAATCATTGTTCCATTCCCAGCTTGCCTGTGGAGTCTGTTCCTGGCTACCTCCGATACCGAGGACGAACGCGCCGATAACGGCTGCGAGGATAACGGTGATCGCGACCATCAGGATTACCCCGATAACTGGCGATACAGCTTCATTATCCGTGAAGAGGTTCTTCAGTTGCATTGGTCTATCTCTGCACCTCACCTTCGCCAATGATGCTGGTTTGATCACTGCCGGGGGCGGACCAGATTAAGGTAATACTGTTACCGTCACTTACCCCGCCGTCATCGTCCTTGATACTTAGCGTATCACCGGCAGTCGCACTCCCACTGAAGCCGGTTGTATTGCCTGAAGCGCCATCGTCCAGAGTCCATCCACTTTGTGCACTACCGCCATCCCAGGCGGTGCTTCCAGCTACGTTAACAGCAAGTTGATCAGTATTGATTTCATCGCCCCCCTTGTGATTTACTTGGATCCAAGCGTGGTTCGGAGAGGTTTCAGTGTTGTAATCCCAACTCGCTTGCGGGGTCTTTTCTTGACTACCGCCGATACCGAGTACGAACGCACCGATAACGGCCGCGAGGATGACCGTGATCGCGACCATCAGGATTACCCCGATGACCGGCGACACCGCCTCCTCATCCGTCAATAAATTCTTGAGATCCATCGGTCAGATCGTCCCTTCAGCGATGATGTTGGATTGATCGCTGCTGGATGAAGACCAGATAACTTGGACATCGTCTCCCGTATTCCAAGTACCTGAGTCAGAAGTAAGCGTTGTTCCAGCGCTCCAGTCAGAGGGCGTTGAGCTCGGCACGACATTACTGTTACCCGAGCCGGAGAACTCGATTCGTGACGCATCTATTTCATCACCACCCTCATGCGTCACCTCGAGAGTATTACTGGCGTCTGCATTATATGAGAAGCTGGCTTGGGGGACCTTTTCTTGACTGCCACCGATTCCGAGGACGAACGCGCCGATTACGGCTGCGAGGATGACGGTGATCGCGACCATCAGGATGACCCCGATGACCGGCGACACCGCGTCCTCGTCCGTGAAGAGGTTCTTCAGTTGCATTGTTGTATTTTCCCACACCGGCTTACGGGTTCACCCACCGTGCCGATGTTACCAATGGCATTAGAAGCAACTGTCTTAATACCGTCGGCCAACCAGTCACTATCCAGTTACTCAGGATTGTCTGGAAAATGGTATAGCAGACGTTTCCAGTATACAATTAGGCCTTGAAGATTGTTCAAAACCGGCGCTGTCTTGTGGTTCGATAGAGACAGAAACAACTCCGCCGGAAACTTATTATATTCTTACAATCACGAATTGATTCTAAGGCGCAGGGGTACATTTATATACTTGTTCCCGGGGCGCGTCTGAAAGCGTGGAGTGCGCGGAAGTGCGCCATCCACGGTGTGGGATACGAGGGATGCCTCCCTCAGCCTATCCCAAAAGCCCCTGACTTATACCACTTATCGCCCATACACGGACTAATGCAACTCCTACACGAGCTTGACTTCATCTCCACCTACGACCGCACCAATCCCAGCGCGCAAACGCTCGTCGACGACTACCGCGAGTACCAGGACTACCGCACCGAGCACCCCGACGAGAGCCCGTACCAGATCTCGAAGGCGCTCGACCAGCCACGATCGCGACTCCGCGAATGGGTCAACGGCTCCAAGCCCGACGCCGTCACCGCCCTCGACGAGATGCACGAGCGCGGCTGGATGGCCGACATGCCGAGTCCCGAAACCCGCGCCCTCAACCACCTCGCCGCCCGCGCCATCGCCGCCGGCTACGTCGTCGCCAACGACTACGCACCCGCCTTCACCGACAAGAAGGAGGATCGAGCAGAGATTCAGGCCCACCTCGACACGCTCGGCTTCGAGTCGCGCATTCAGGACTACGATAGCACCGGCACCGAGATCCGCCCAGGCGGGAACGCCCAGCTGCTCGGTCGCGCGCTCGTCGCCGCCGGCGTCCCACGCGGTCGCGACGAAACCCAACTCCTTGACCTCCCCGAGTACCTCAACTTCGCGACGACGTCGATGCGACGCGACTTCCTCGGGGTCTGGCTCCTCACCAGGAGCGTCGAACTCGAGAACGACGGCCCCTGGGCCGTCCGCGTCGAACTCAAGCAATCCCGCGCCGCCTCCTTCATCGGTGACCTCGCCGCGCTCTTCGAAGCGGAAGCCGGGCGGAGCACCGTCGAGCGCGCGGGACGGCATATCTACCTTACACCCACGGCGATGAATCGCCTCGTCGAAGGCCAGTAAAAGACTGTAGTACCAGAGACTGGGTTTGCGGGTGTTCTCTCTGGGTCTGGTACTCGGCGTCGACGCCGGGCTGGTCGGCGCTCACGCGGACCACCTCGGCACGCGGCGCTCACGCCATGCTAATCGTTCAGCGAACAGGTAACGAACCCGAGAACTGGATTCTCGCCCGTCTCGGGTGCATCTACTCTCCGTTGTTGGAGAGTTACAGAATATCGAGTGGGACCGCCGAGAGTCGAACTCGGGTCCTACGGACCCCATCCGCAGAGGATACCACTACCCCACGGTCCCTGTATCCTGAACCTCGGTCGTTTGGCGTTTAAGGGTGTCGTTTCGGTCGCGCCGTCGGGGGGTTAGACGAGGACGCGTTCGAGCGCGACGACTTCGCCGCTGTCCGCGTCGGGGTCGCCGACGAGGCGGCCGAGGCAGACGACGGCGTCGTTCGGCGTGTAGCACGCGACGATGCCGTCGACGTCGTCGGGGTCCGGGGCGTCGATGACGCCGGGCGCGTACACTGGTGCGCCGTCGGCGACGGATTCGGCGGCGCTCGGCGCGATCGTGACCGACGGGAGGTGGGTGAGTGCGCGTTCGGCGGGGTGGACGAGGTCGCGGAGCGGGCCCTCGTCGTCGTTCGCGAGCCAGAAGTGGAGGGCGTCGACGAACTCGTGGAGGGTGACGAGCGTGGTGTCGTCGAACGGCGTGGTGGCGGTCCGCCGGAGGTGCCCCATGTGCGCGCCCGTGCCGGCGGCGAGCCCGACGTCGTGACAGAGCTTCCTGATGTACGTCCCGGGCTCGCAGCGCACGCGCAGGAGCGCGCGCCGTTGCTCGACTTCGAGGACGTCCAGGTCGAAGATCTCGCGGGTCCGGAGGCGTCGCGAGACCGCGGACTTGCGTGGTGGTTTCTGGTAGATCTCGCCCTCGAACTCGCCGACGACGGCTTCGAGGTCGCTGGGGGCGTCGGCGTGGAGTTCGAGGACGCTCACGTACTCCTTCTGGCCTTCGCCGAATGCTTGCGCGACGCGGGTCGCGTCGCCGAGCAGCATCGGGAGGCAGCCCGTGACCTTGGGGTCGAGCGTCCCGGCGTGCGCCGCCCCCTCGACGTCGAGGTCGTCGCGCGCGCGCTCGTCCGCTTGCGCGTCCGCGAGGGCGTCGCTCGCGGCGTCGCGCACCCACGCCGCGACCTGGTGCGCGCTCGGCCCCGGTGGTTTGTCGAGGTTCACGACGCCGAACGCGAGCAGTTCCGCGGGCGACCGGTCGCCGGGAGCCGAGCGCACCATCAGAACTCGACGTCCAGCGTGACGGGTTCTTTCCCCTCGTCGGCCGACGGGGCGTACGCTTCGACTGCGCCGACGAGGACGTCCACCATCGCGTCCTCGCTCCAGCGCCCGGTGTTCATCGACAGGTCGTAGATCGAGCGGTCGTCGATGTCGATCCCGTAGTACTCCATGTAGCGCTTCGCTTCGCTTCCCTCGCGGGCGGCGGTCTCCTCGGCGGCGGCGTCGGGGTCCTTCCCTTCGCGGTCGGCGATGCGCGCGCCCCTGACGGCGACGGGAGCGTCGAGCCAGAACCGGAAGTCCGCGTGGTCGCCGGCGAGCCAGCCGGCGAGCCGGGACTCGAGGACGACGTCGTCGCGTTCGCGAGCGATATCCTGGAGGCGCGCGTCGAGGTCGCGGTCGATCTGCTCGTCCTCCTCGGCGAGCTTGTTGAACTCGAGGGGCGTGTAGCCGCGTTCGTCGGCGAGCTCGCGGAAGATGTCACCGCCGGAGATGTGCTCGAGGTCGAACGCGTCGGCCAGCGCGGGCGCGGCCGTGCTCTTGCCGCTACCCGGAGGCCCGGAGACGGTCACTAACATACGCGTCCTCCGGTCGTCGCGGTAAAAGGGATTGTGACTTCGCTCCCGGTCAGGACGGCGTCGGCGTGTCGAGGTCGAGCGCCTTCCGCATCACCTGCGTGAAGCCCATCGAGCACAGGAAGTAGAACGCGATCCACGCGGGGAGCGGACCGATGCCACCGCCTTGCCACTCGACGCGGCCCGTGAACGGCATGACCGCCCACGTCTCCATGCCCTGGAGGTGGCCGACGCCGCCGCGCGTCCCGATCATCCAGTACATCCAGAGGAACGCGGGGATGGTGAGGAGCGTGATCCACGCCATCGGACGGAAGTTCTCCTTCATCATGCCCATCTGGTCGCCCATCGCCTCCATGCGTTCCTCCTGGATGCGTTCGACGGCCGCGTCGTCGCCGCGCTCCTTGGCCTTCTTCTCCTTCTCCTGGATCGCTTGCAGGCGGGCCTGGTACGCCTGGACCTTGTCCTGGTCGACCATGTTCGCCTGGAGGAGCGAGGAGTAGAGACCGGTGACGAGCGAGATCGCGAGGATGACCGCGTAGAACGGGAGGGCAGCGTTGAACGGCCCGAGCACGAGGTCGACGGCGTTCCCGACGACCGACCGGATCGGGTCGAAGTAGTAGCCGGCCATGAGGACGAGCGTGAGCACGCCCGCGGCCTTGTCGCGGGTCTTCCAGCTCGACCCGTCGTCCTCGACTTCGGGGACGTCCGGCATCTCGTAGTCGCCGTCGCCGTTCCCGTCGAGGACGTCGGCGACGGCGTCCGCGTCGGCGAACTCGAACCCGTTCTCGCCGTCGACGAGGATGTCCTTCTCGAGGAGTCGCCCCCACTGGCCGGACGTGATGTCGCTCTTGACGTCCACCCACTTGACCTCGCCGCCGTTCTCGTCGGCGACGTCGCGAACGGTCTCGAGCGCCTCCCGCATCTCCGCGCTCTCGTTCGCGAGCGTCGCCGTTTTCTCCGCAGTACGCGCCATTATCGACCCCTAGGCCATCGCCGTTAAAGAACCTTTTACTCTGCGCGCGGCCGGCTATCGGACGGCCTGCCGCGCACGGGCTCGTGATGCGTCTCGGGAACGAGCGGCCGACGCCATCAGATTGGGTCGAACCTAGTTGTGTGCGTCGATGGCGTCGCGGACGTCGGCCCAGACGGCGTCGGGCGCGCGGTCGCCGTCGATCGAGACGAAGCCGTCGTGGTCGCCGTAGTGGTCGATGACGGGCTGGGTGTTCTCGTCGAAGACGTCCAGGCGATTCTTGACGGACTCGGGCTGGTCGTCCTCGCGCTGCACGAGGTCGCCGCCGCACTCGTCGCAGACGCCTTCGGTCTCGGGCTGGTCGAACTCGACGTGGTAGTTCGTCCCGCAGTCGTCGCAGACCCGGCGGCCCGTGAGGCGGTCGACGAGTTCGTCGCGGGAGACGTCGAGGTGGAGGACGACGTCGAGCTCGGTCATCCCCTCGAGTTCTTCGGCCTGTTCGAGGTTCCGCGGGTAGCCGTCGAGGACGTAGCCGTCGGCCGAGGAGAGCGCCTCCTCGACGATGGCGTTGACGACTGCGTCGGGGACGAGGTCGCCCGCCTCCATGTATTCGCGGGGCGTGTCGTACTCGAAGTCCATGTCGCTGATGTCCATGTCCTTGTTCGCGCGGAGCGCGTCGCCCGTCGTGACGTGCTCGACGCCGAACTCGTCGGCGATGCGCGCCGACTGCGTGCCTTTGCCCGCGCCCGGTGCCCCGAGGATGAGGACGTGCGGATCGCTCATACGGGAACTGTCTCGCTCCCGGTTTAAATCGTTGTAGAAATGCGGCCGCGATTACCGGGGGCGTGCGCTTCGATGCGGGACCCCCGGACGCGGTTGCGGGCGATTCGCTGGTTGGGAACTCGGTTGCGGCGGCGCGGTCGTCCGGCGTCCGAGGGCTACTTGAGTCCGGCTGTCGACGGTTCTGGTATGGACGTTGCGCTCGTCGTACTCGACGGCTGGGGATTGAACGACGACCCGGGCGAGGCCCGGGATGCGGTCGCGGCGGCGCACACGCCGGTGTTCGACCGGTTGCAGCGTTCGGGCGCGGCCGGTCGGTTGGCGGTGTCTGGACGGCGCGTCGGGCTCCCGGAGGGGCAGATGGGGAATTCGGAGGTCGGGCACCTGAACATCGGTGCTGGTCGGGTCGTTCGCCAAGAGTACACGCGCATCAGCGACTCGATCGAGGACGGGTCGTTCTTCGAGAACGACGCGCTCGCGTCGGCGTTCGAGTACGCTGCCGACACCGGCGGGCGCGTGCACTTCCTCGGGCTGGTGAGCGACGGCGGCGTGCACTCGAGCCAGGCGCACCTGCACGCGCTCGTGGAGATGGCCGCGGACCGCGGCGTGGACGCTGTCACGCACGCGTTCACGGACGGTCGGGACACCGCACCGACGTCCGGTGAGGGGTATCTCGCGGATTTGGATGCCGTCGTCGACGAGCACGGGACGGGGGACGTCGCGACGGTCACGGGCCGGTACTACGCGATGGACCGCGACCGGAACTGGGAGCGGACGCGGGCGGCGTACGACGCGATCGTGGACCGGGATGCCGAGCATCACGCGGACTCGGCTGTCGAGGCGGTGACGGCGAGTTACGACCGCGGGGACACCGACGAGTTCGTGGCGCCGACGACGGTCGGCGACCACGCGGGGATGGAGCGCGGGGACGCGGCGGTGTTCTTCAACTTCCGCGCGGACCGCGCCCGTCAGCTCACGCGAGCGCTCGCGGACGACCCACCGCACGACGACTCCGTCGAGCGGTCCGGCGTCGAGTGGCCGGACCCGCCAGAGATCCGGCTGGTGACGATGACGGAGTACGACGAGACGTTCGACCTGCCGGTCGCGTACCCGCCCGCGTACCCCGAGGACGTCCTCGGGGAGGTGCTCTCCGACCACGGGAAGACCCAGTTGCGGATGGCGGAGTCCGAGAAGTACGCGCACGTCACGTACTTCCTGAACGGCGGCCGGGAGGGCGCGTTCGAGGGCGAGCGTCGCGACATCGTCGAGAGCCCGGACGTGCCGACGTACGACGAGACGCCCGCGATGAGCGCCGGCGAGCTCACGGACGCGGCGATCGACCGCATCGAGCGCGAGGAACCGGACGTGCTCGTCCTGAACTACGCGAACCCGGACATGGTCGGGCACACGGGCGACTACCGCGCGGCGGTCGAGGCCGTCGAGGCCGTCGACAGCCAGCTCGGGCGGCTCGCCGAGGTCGTCCAGGCCGCTGGCGGCCACCTCGTCGTGACCGCCGACCACGGGAACGCCGACGACATGGGGACCGAAGACGACCCGCACACGGCGCACACGTACAACGACGTCCCGTTCGCGTACGTCGCCCCCGACGGCACGGCCGGCGGGATGCGCGTCCGGGAGGGCGGGTCGCTCTGTGACGTCGCGCCGACGCTCCTGCACCTCGCGAGCGTCCCGAAACCCGCGGCGATGACCGGCGAGTCCCTCCTCGAGGTCGAGGACTGACTCCCGGCGGCGTTCGTGGGTCGCCCCGTTCGTGACGCATCCCGTTCGTGGGTCGCTCCGTTCGTGACGCGCCCCGTGCGTAGAGGAACCCCACGCGTGGAACGCCCAGTACGTGGTGTGCTATCGCGTACCGAACCGCGGTGCGGGAGTTTATTTGATTCCTCTGGCTAGGGCGACTGTGCAGAGTCCGTTCGAGGTGCTCGGCGTCGACCGCGACGCCGACGAGGACGAGGTCCGTCGCGCGTACCGTCAGCGCGCGAAGGAAGCCCACCCCGACCAGGGCGGGACGCGCCGGCAGTTCCGCCGGGTCAAGGCCGCGTACGAGGAACTCTCCACTGGCGGTGGCCGGGACTGGGACGAGGTCGCGACCGACGAGGAGGGCGAGACGCTCTCGCGGACGGAGTCCGTCGTCGAGTACCTCGACTACGACGTGATCGTCGAGCAGGGCTGGACGCTCGACGACGACGACCTGTTCGCGAAGGCCAACCGCGTTCGCCTCGACGACGACGCGCACGGGACGTTCGTCGTCGAGGGCGACGACAGCGTCCTGGAGGCCGCCGAGTCGGCGGGGTTCGACTGGCCGTTCTCCTGCCGCGGTGGGGCGTGCGCGAACTGCGCAGTCGCGGTCCTCGACGGCGAGATGGAGTTGTTCCACGACCACGTCCTCCCCGAGGAGCTCACCGAGCGCGGCATCCAGCTGTCCTGCATCGGGACGCCTGCGACCAGCGAGATGCAGGTCGTGTTCAACGTCAAGCACCTCCCCGAACTCGAGGAGCACCTCCTGCCGCCCCGACCGAGCTAGCCGAACCTCTCGGTTCCCGCCTCCCTCCGGGCCAGGCGACCGAGCGGGGCGACCGGAACACCGAAGATGGATGTCCGCGAACTGGCAGGTGTGTCGCGAGACGTAGCTCAGGCGAGTTCGCGCAGCGGCGACGACCGCTTCCGGCACTCGGTCGACGACGACGCGTCCGACGGCGACGCGTCCGACGACGACGGGTCGCTGACCGGGCCGGACGGCAGCATCGACCGGGACGCGGTGCTCGCCGCGGCGATGCCAGTCCTGGAGCGATGGGAGCGCGAGCGCAGTCTCGACGCTATCCGCGGGCGCGTCCGGAACGTCCTCGTCGCGAGCGCGCTCGTCCTCGCGGTGACGTACTTCTTCGACCCAGGCGGGTTGACGGGTCTCGTCTTCCAGGTCTGGACGCTCGCAAGCCTCCCCGTCGCGGCCGCGAGCGGCGCGGTGTACGCCACGCTCCGGGACCCGACGCGAGCGAAGGAGGTGTGGTGGGACAGCGGGTTCGCCGTCGCGCTCGGTCTCGTCGTCATCGCCGCCGTCGTCCGCTCGAGTGCGACCAGTCCCTACGCCAGGGTCGCCTGGCAGCTCCTCTTCGGCGAGCAGTCGCCGACGGGGATGGACTACGGGTACGACGTCGAAGGGGGCGTCGACGATGCTCGCGTCGCCGAGATCCGCGAGTACGCCAGGTGGGCCGTCCTCGGGACGATCGGTGTCGTCGCGCTCGACGTCGGTGGACGCCTCCTCGCCGCCGACGGCGGACTGACCGCACTCCTCGACCTCGTCTCGAACCCCGGCACCGGTGGGGTCCCCGGCGGCGGCGGGGCTGGCGGTGGTGGACTGCCGGCGCTCCCGTCGGTCCCGACGGACCCCCTCTCCGTCGTGGCGCTCGTCGTCGCTGCGGTCGTCGTCGGATCGATCGTCGGCCTGTTCGTCGCCCTCCGGCGCGACCTCTAGTCCGTCCGGGCGTACATCCCCTTCGACGCCGGCCGCGTCTCCTCGAACCCGAAGCGCTCGTAGAACCCGTCGACGTCCGCCATCAGGTTCACGTACGCGCCCGCCGGCGCCGTCTCCTCGACGTACCCGACGAGCGCGTTCATGACGCGCGTCCCGAGTCCCCGCCGCTGGTGGTCGGGATGCACGGCCATGTCGCAGACGTGGTAGACGGTCCCGTCGTCGCCGACGATCCGCCCCATCCCGACGACCTCGCCGCTGGGCTCGTGCTCGACGACCACCGCGAACAGCGAGTTCGGGAGGCCGCGCTCGACGCCCTCGCGCGGCCGCGACGTCATCCCCGCGGCCGCCCGCAGGCGCTGGAACTCGTCGGGCGTCGGCGCACGCTCGCGGACGACGTACGCGTCCTCGCTCCCGCTCGAATCGCGTTCCATACCCGGGGCTGTCGCCCGCGACGCAAGAAGCCACCTGCTCTCGGTCCACTGCCAGTGCCCCCGAACGACGCCGAAGCCGGTCGCGTCGACGCGAGGGCTTAAGCCCGCTCGCAGCGTCGACTGCGACCGAGAGGAGCCCTCATGCAGGTATCCCTCGTGGAGACGACGATCGAGGTCGACGAGCGCGCGGTCGACGCCCCGACCGAGGAACTCCGCCGCCAGGTCCGCGAGTACGCGCGCGGCGACCGCCGCACGTTCGACCTCGACGTCGATGCCCCCACCGAGTTCGCAGGCGCCGCGATGGCGGCGATGCGCGACATCCCCTACGGCGAGACGCGAACGTACGGCGACCTCGCCGCGGACCTGGACACGAGCGCGGTCGCGGTCGGCGGTGCGTGCGCACGCAACCCCGTCCCGGTCGTCGTCCCGTGCCATCGCGTCGTCGCGAGCGACGGCGGCCTCCGCGGGTACTCCGCGAACGGCGGCGTCGACACGAAGCGCCGACTCCTCGAGTTCGAAGCCACCCACGTCGAGGACGCCACGGTCCAATCCACGCTCGGGACCGACCCAACAGTCCGATCCACGCTCGGGACCGACGCCAGCAACTCGGTCGATCCCTGAGGAGCGCGGGCCTGTGGTCGTCGAGACTGCCGCTCCCCGTAGCCGGCATCCGCTGACCGCTCAGTCGCCGGTGCGGAAGGAGAGGTCGAGACTCTGCGCGGAGTGCGTGAGACTCCCCATCGAGATCACGTCGACGCCGGCGTCCGCGTACGCGGGGACGTCCCCGATCGTGATGCCGCCGGACGCCTCGACGAGGACCTCGCGGCCGGCGTCGGCCGCTGCCTCGCGGACCCCCACGGCCGCGGACGCGGTCTCCGACGGCGTCATGTTGTCGAGCAGGACGACGTCCGCGCCGGCGTCGACGGCACGCGCGGCCTGCTCGCTCGTCTCCGCCTCCACCTCGATCTTCGTGGCGAACGACGCGCGCTCACGGACGTGCGCGACGGCGTCTTCGAGTCCCATCTCGGCGACGTGGTTGTCCTTCACCATCACCATGTGCGAGAGGTCCAGGCGGTGGGTGTCGCCGCCGCCGGCGACGACCGCGCGCTTCTCCACGCCCCGGAGCCCCGGCGTCGTTTTCCGGGTCGCCGCGATCGTCACCTCCGGGTCGACCTCGCGGGCCGCCTCGACCGCGCGTCGCGTCCGCGTGGCGACCCCGGAGGCGTGCCCGACGACGTTCACCGCGACGCGCTCGGCGCGCAACGTCGCCCTCGCCGGCCCCGTCGTCCACAGCACGACGTCGCCGGCGTCGACGTACGTCCCGTCCGCGACGGCGTCCCGCACTGTCACGTCGACGTACTCGAACACCGCCTGGGCGGCCTCGATGCCCGCGACCACGCCGCTTTCGGTCGCGACGAGCCGACCCTCCGTCTCGCCGGGGACGTCGTTCGTCACGTCGTGATGCCCGACGTCCTCGCGCAGCCACCGCTCGACGTCCGCGTCCGTGATCATCCTCACTCCGCCTCCGGCGGCGTCGCCGCTGTCTCCGCGTCGTCTTCGGCCTCGCCGTCCCCGGTCTCGCCGTCCTCGCCGTCGGCGTCGACGCGGTAGTGACAGCCGACGCTCTCGTCGTTCTCCGCGGCGGCCTTCGCGACGATGAGCGCGACGACGGTCGCGTTCCGGAGTTCGAACAGCGAGCGCGCGGTCCGCGTCCGGACGTACGCGTCGACCTCGCCCTTCAGTCGCCGGAGCGCCGGTTGCGCGCGCGCGAGTTCCGTCGGGTCGCGCCGCAGGCCGACGCACTCGCTCGTCACGCGCCGGAGCCGTCGGAACTTCTCTCTCGCGAACCGCTCGGGGAGGTCGGGGTCGCTGTTCCGGTACTCGGGCGGCTCCACGACGAGCGCCTCCGCGCCGAGGGGTTCGCGGTCGGCGGCGTCCCGGCCCGCGCGAAGCCCCCAGACCAGTCCTTCGAGGAGGCTCGTGGACGCGAGCCGGTTCGCGCCGTGCACGCCGGTGCGCGCGCACTCGCCGACCGCGTACAGGCGGTCGAGGCTCGTCCGCCCGGCATGGTCGACGTCCACGCCCCCGCACAGGAAATGCTCGCACGGCCGCACCGGGATGCCGGACTCCCAGTCGACGCCGCGGGCCTCGCACTCCGCGGCGAGCCCCGGGAACGCCGCGTCGAACGGCTCGGCGAGCGGCGACACGTCCAGGCGGACCGCACCGGTCGCCTCGCGCTCCGCGGCGACCGCTCGCGCGACCACGTCCCGCGGCGCGAGTTCCGCATCCGGGTGGTACGCTGGCATGAACCGCTCCCCGTCGGCGTTCCGGAGGACCGCGCCCTCCCCCCGGACCGCCTCGGAGAGGAGGAACGAGTCCTCGCCGTCGAACGCCGTCGGGTGGAACTGCACGTACTCCATGTCGGCGACGTCCGCGCCCGCGAGCGCCGCCATCGCGATCCCGTCGCCCGTCGACCCGGGTGGGTTCGTCGACGTCTCGAACAGGTCGCCGATACCGCCGGTGGCGAGCACCGTCGCGTCCGCGTACACCGCCTCGCCCGCGGGTGCCCGCGGTGCCAGTCCGCCGTCGCCGCCGGCATCCCCGTGCGCGCTCGCCCGCCTGTCGAGGACGGCGCCGTGCACGCGTCCTTCGTCGGTAACGAGGTCGAGCGCTGCGGTGTCCTCCAGTACCTCGACGTTCTCGACGCCCTCGAGGTGACTGAGGAACGGCCGGAGGACGTGCTGGCCGGTCGCCGCGTCCACGTGGAGGATGCGCTCTTCGCTGTGCGCGGCCTCCCGCGCGTAGTCGAGACCAGTCCCGTCCTCGTCGGTGTCGAACGGTACGTTCAGGGCGTCGACGAGCACGTCCATCACTGCAGCCGACGCCTCCTCGACGAGCACGTCCACCGCGGCCTCGTCCGCGGTTCCCGCACTCGCGTCGAGAACGTCCTCCTTGAGGGATTCGGGGCGGCCGCGCGTCGTCGCGATGCCGCCCTGCGCCCAGTCCGAGGACGCGTCCGCGGGCTTCTCCGCCTTGGTCGCCACGAGCACGTCCGCGCCGGCACGCGCCGCGGCGAGCGCCGCCGCACAGCCCGCGATCCCGGAGCCGACGACGAGCACGTCCGCGACGCGCGGACTCGGAGCATCACCGCTCATGTATCACACCTCCAGCATGCGGTCGAGCGCGACCTGCGCGAGTTCCTTCTCCTCGGGCGCGACCGCGACGACGTTGCGCTCGCGGCCCGCGACGAGCTCCTCCAGCACCCACGTCAGGTAGTTCGGGTCGATCTGACGCATCGCGTTGCAGTCCATGCACGCGTCGCCGCACAGGGGGAGTACCTCGACGTCGGGATGCCAGCGGTCGAGGTGCTTCGCGAGGTGGATCTCGGTCCCGATCGCCCACGCGTCGCCTGGGTCCGCGTTCGCGACCGTCTCGCAGATCGTCGCCGTCGACCCGACGACGTCCGCGGCCTCGACGACCTCGCGCCGGCACTCGGGGTGGACGACGACGTTCGCGTCCGGACGATCCGCGCGGAGGTCCGCGATGTGCTCCGCCGAGAAGCGCTCGTGGACCTGGCAGTAACCGTCCCAGAGCACGACGTCGGCTTCCGCGGCCGCCTCGGCCTCGATCCCCTCGGGGTCCCACGGGTCCCACTCCGCGATCGAGTCCTCCATTCCGAGTTCGTACGCGGTGTTCTCGCCGAGGTGCTTGTCCGGGAGGAAGAGGACCTTGTCGCCGCGCTCGAACGCCCACTCGAACGCGTCCGCGGCGTTCGAGGACGTGCAGACGAGGCCGCCCTGCTCCGCGCAGAACGCCTTCAGGTCCGCGTACGAGTTCATGTACGTGATCGGAATGATCTCCGAGTCGGGGGCGGCAGCCGTGATCTCCTCCCACGCCGCGTCGACCTGGAGCGCCTCCGCCATCCCCGCCATCGGACAGGACGCCTCCATCGACGGGAGGATCACGGACTGGTCGTCGTCCGTGATGATGTCCGCGGACTCGGCCATGAACGTCACCCCGCCGAACACGACGTAGTCCGCGTCCGCGTTCGCTGCCTCCTTGCTCAACTGGTAGGAGTCCCCCACGAAGTCGGCGTGCTCGACGATCTCGCGGCGCTGGTAGTTGTGGCCGAGGACGACGACGTCGTCGCCGAGTTCGGCCTTCGCCGCCTCGATGCGCTCCCGGCGTTCGTCCTCGGTCAGGTCGCGGTACGACTCCGGTAACTGCTCGAGGTTGTCGTACTTGAACAGGCTCAACTCGGTCTCGAACGTCGCGGACTCCATCTGTGGCACGCTTGACTCACCTGTGGTTCCTAACCACTCGGAAGCGCGCATTGAAGAACTTTTCTCTACAAAGCACGATACCGGTGGGGTACCACCACTGAATACGGTCTAACTCTACTACAGCGTTGTGTGTGGGCCGTTCGCAGAGGAAGAATACGTCTAAACCGAACCCTGACCGTGTCAATCGGCCTTCTGCGGGCTGGCGGTCGACGCCGCTTCGGGGTCTCGGAGCGACGGATCTCCCTCGCCGTCACCGTCGTCGGCTGGCGACCCCGCGTCGACCGCGACGGTGACGGCGACGAAGAGGAGGACCGCGTACGCGGTCGCGTACGAGACCAGGCCGTCGAGGAGCGGCAGGTCGTCGCCGACGAACGCGAACGCGAGCAGTATCATCGCCCAGTTCCGGAGGAACGACCGGAGCGTGACGCCGTCGTCCCAGTTCGCGGTCTCGTAGTGCGCGAGGTAGTACACCGACCCACCGACGCCGAGCGGGAGGAGCACGTACTCGTAGAGCGACGGGTGCGCGTACGCGACCGCGGCGACGAGCGACGCGACGCCCGACGCCGCGCCGAGGACGAGCGCGATACCGCGGCGGGCGCGGAGGACCCGGATGGGGCCGCGAAGCCAGGTTCGAGGGTCGGGGACCATGGCGGACCGTTCCGCACCTCGACCTATAATCCTTGTGACGTGAACTGGCGGGGACGGATCGTGCGATGACGGTCAGTGCGGTCGAGTCGACGGTCAGCGGGCGTCGTGGACGACGTCGCCGTCGACGACGGTCATCGCGACGTCGACGTCGCGGAGCGCGGACGCGTCGACGCTCCAGGGGTCGTCGTCGAGGACGACGAAGTCCGCGAGCTTGCCGACCTCGACGGTCCCCATGCGGTCCTCGTCGAAGCCGGCGTACGCGCCACCGCGCGTGTACGCCCGCAACGCCTCCGTGACCGAGAGTCGCTGGCCGTCGACGGGCGCGTTCACGGCGTGGTGGACGCCGAGCATGGGGTCCATCGGCATGACGTCCGAGGAGAACGCGAGGTCGACGCCGGCGTCGAGCAGGTCCCGGTAGCGGTTGGACTGCTTGCGGCGGGCCTCGCCGAGGCGCTGGTCGTACAGGCCGCCGGGCTGGGCCCACTGGAGGAAGTTCGGCTGGCAGGACGCGACCACGTCGAGGGCCGCGAAACGCTCGATCTGCTCGTCGGTCACGAGCTCGACGTGCTCGACGCGATGGCGCGAGTCGCCGGGGCTCTCGGCCGTCGCGTACGCGTCCAGTACCGCGTCGATGGCTTCGTCGCCGATCGCGTGCGCGGTGAACTGCAGGCCGAGGTCGTCCGCGCGGTCGACGAACCCCTGGAGTTCGTCGGGGTCGACCACCCACTCGCCCCGACCGTCGTCCGCCGCGTCGGCGTCTCCACTCCCGTCCGCGCCTCCCGCGTCGGCGTCCGCGTACGGCTCGGTGAGCTTCGCGGTGCGGCCGCCGAACGAGCCGTCCGTGAACGACTTCACGGCGCCGACCTGGACGAACTCGCTCCCGTGGTTCGTCGCGAGCCCGGCGTCTTCGAGCGCGTCGAGGTGGTCCGTCCAGTAGTTGAGGCGGACGCGGAGGTCCAGCGCGTCCGCCAGGTCGAGTTCGCGGTACAGCTTCGGAGCGGGCGACTCGCGGACCATGTCGTGGACGGCGGTGACGCCGTGCTCGTGCGCGTAGTCCCGCGCCGCAGCGAGCAACTCGCGGGCTTCCTCGCGGTCGCCTTCGGCGGCGTCCCAGAGCGGTTCGACGGCGTCCTCCACGAGCACGCCCGTCGGCTCGCCGTCCGCCGTCCGTACGTTGGGGTCGGTCGGGTCGACGTCGAGCGCGTCGAGGGCCGCGGAGTTCACCGCCGCGGTGTGCATGTCGACGCGGACGGCCGCGACCGGCTCGTCGTCGCTCACTTCGTCCAGGTCCTCGCGCGTGAGGTAGCGCTTCTCGGCCCACTCGGACTCGTCCCACCCGAACCCGAGCAGCCACTCGCGGTCCCGTGGCGCGTCCGCGTCCAGGATCGCGACCGCGTCGGCCGCGCTCTCGGCGCTGGAGAGGTCCGCGTACACCTGGTACTGGCCGAGCTGGAGCATGTGCGTGTGTGCGTCCACGAAGCCCGGGAGGAGCGTTCGGCCGCCGCAGTCGACCACGTCGGTTTCCGCGCCGACGAGGAAGTCGACCTCGTACGCGCTGTCGACGCGCACGACGCGGCCGTCGCGGACGGCGACGGCCTCGTACGTCTCGTCGGGCTCAGCGAGGGTATGCACGTCCGCGTTCGTGAACACGCGGTCCGCAGGCGTCGTCATGTCGTGGGCCGACGGCACCGGGGAGCAAAGACTTACTGCTCGCGGCCGACGCCGCCCCTGCGTCCGACCCGAGCATCCACGTGGACCGGAGATAGTGTCAAACAGCGCATCTCCCGTGTTCGCTCGCGAAGAGCGCCAACTATGCATATTTCCCGACTATCTAGCGGTAGATTTAAGATTGGTTCGTCCAAAGAATACGTGAAACCAGGGCCACAATGAGTAACGCAACCAACCACACACCACCTGCCGACCGCGGCGTCTCCGAACTCGTCGGCGTCGTCGTCCTGTTCGGCATCGTCGTGGCCGGCTCGGCGATGATATTCGTCTCCGGAACCGCGGTCACCGACGACGTCCGCGCCGAGGGACGCGTCGACGCGGCCGAGACGGCGTTCGTCCAGATGGACTCGAGCGTCCAGTCGCTCGCACAGAACCGCGGCAGCAGCCGCGAAGCCGTCTCCATCGGTACCGTCGACCCGAACAGGGCCGAAGTACGCGACACCGGCCGAATCCAGGTCCAGATCAACGAGGAGAGCGCGTGCACGGCGACGATGGACCTGTCCGCGATCGAGTACCGGGACGAGGGCGGGACCACCATCGCGTACGAGGGCGGCGCCGTCTGGAAGCGGACCGACGCCGGCGTCGTCGCGCAGAAGCCCCCCGAGTTCGGCTACCAGGACGGCTCCCTCCAGCTCGAGGTCGTCCGGATCGACGGGAGCGTCGAGGACGACGACGTACGCATCGACTACGACCGAGCGACGTCCCTCGACGAGACCGAGGCCGTCCACGACCAGCTGTTCGCGACGCCGCGTTGCAGTCGCCCGCGGAACGTCACCATCACCGTCACGAGCGACTACCACGAGGGCTGGCAGGACCACCTCGAGTCCCAGTTGCCTGCGTCCGCGACGGTCGCGACCACCGGGTCCGAGACCGTTCGCGCCCAGATCCCGCTCGACGTCGAGTACGACGTCATCGACCTGCCCGGGTCCGGTCCCGGCGAGGTCGTGGACACGGCGAACGGCGACGGCATCGAGGTCGCTGCCGACGGAACGGGACCGGCGAGCCCGAGCGTCTATCCAGGTACGATGACGTTCCTCGGGAGTTCGAACGCGGCCCTCGAGTCGTACACGACGAACGAGACGACGTGGGACAACGAGACCGTTCCCCAGAACGTGACGGTGTGGGCGAACGAGACGGTGCCCGTCACCGTCGACGAGTCGGTGACGTTCACCGTGAACGACACCGAGTACTACTGGGACAACGAGACGACGACCGTCTGGAACAACACGACGGTCCGCAAGCGCGTGAACGGCACGCCGCCGCTCGAGGTGTCGTTCGTGCTCGACGAGTCCGGGTCGATGCAGAACGACGGGAAGATGGAGCAAGCTCGCGACGCGACCCGGTCGTTCCTCTCCGTGATGAAGGTCGACCAGGGACACCGCGTGAGCGTCACGGGGTACGACTACTGTTCGGAGGAGGTCTACTCGGAGTACTACGGCCAGTGGACGTGCGGCTACGGCGCGACCGAACTGGACGTGACGACGTACCAGTCGTTCACGACGAACCAGTCCGCTGCGAGCGGTGCACTCTCGGAACTCCAGGTCGGTGGTGGCACGCCGATCCCGCAAGCGATCGAGCAGGCGTCAGACGAGTTCCGCGCGAGCGGCAACGAGTCGAACAACCAGGTGCTCGTGCTCCTCACCGACGGGAAGGACGACGACGGGGCGCCCTACCCCTACGAGACTGCACAGGAGGAGGTTCCCGCGAACGTCACCATCTACACGATCGGGGTCGGTGACGACGTGAACGACGAGGTCCTGGAGAACGTCGCGACCACGGGCGACGGCGACGGCGAGTACATCCCCGTGACGGACGCGGGCGAACTCGACGACGTGTTCTCGAGTATCGCGCGCAACGAGACGACGGAGATCGTTCACTACAACAACTCGACGACCGTCGTCGACCCGAACAAGGAGAAACGGACCGTCCAGCGGAACGTGACGGTCGAACCCTCGGAGACGCTCTCGAAGGACGTGAACGTCTCGCGGACCGTCGGCGCGGACGAACCCTACGGCGTCGGCGACGCGGTCTGGGTGAACGCGACGCGGACGGTGGCAGACGGCGAGACGGTCGTCGTGAACCGGACGCTGAACCGGACGATCGAGCACGTGAACGGGACGGAGGTCGTGCCCGTGGCGGTGTCCCGCGAGGTGACGCTCGACGGGTCGCGGACGGTAACCGTGAACGAGTCGGTGACGCTCGGCGAGGAGCGAACCGAGTTAGAGAACACGTCGTCGACGGAGACGACGACGCACGAGATCGTCGTTCGGCGGCCGACGACGCTCTCGACGACGTACAACGATTCGTCGCACTCGCTGTGGGGCGGTCGGAACCTGAACGCGCTCGACCCGGCCGTCGACCGCGGGTCGTTCTCGAACGTCGTCGTCGAGGAGGACTCGACGCTACAGTTCCTGCCGTCGATGCACGCGTGTGCCGACAATACGACGCACGACGAGCAGATCAGTATCGGCGGGACCGACCACAACCTGACGACGTGTACGTCGACCGGGAGCGAGGTCGACCTCGACGAGGAGGTGTCCGTCTACACGAACGGCGAGACGTTGCCCGCGGGGTCGGCGCCGGACTGGCAGGCGAGCCTCCGCGAGATGCTGACGGTCGACGGCACCCACTACTACGCGGACGAGGACGGGACGCTGGTTGCGTCGAACCTGTCTTCGAATCAGGCGATCGTGGTCGTCGAGGCGTCGGACGCGGCTGGCCGCGACAGTAACAACGTGGTGTTGCTCGTCGAACTCGGGCAGTCGACGGAGACGAGCAGCGAGCACCTCGTGTCCGTCGAGGTGACGTCGGTGTCTGCGAGCTCGGACGACGACGACTGACCGGGGTCGAGACGCTCGGTTCGGCGACCGGCGACGGAGTGCGCGGGACTAGAAGGGCTTTTTTCGCGGGGGTCTGTGCGTCTTCGTATGACCGATGCCGAGTCCCTGGCGGCGCGAGTTCGCGACGGCGACCTGCGACTACACGAACTGGAGGAACACGCCGACGCGGAGACGGCGGCGACGGCGCGGCGACTGTACGTGGAAGCGGCGACGGGCGCGGACCTGTCGGTGACCGGCGACTACGCACTTTCCGCCGAGCAGGCGTCGGCGTCCGCGATCGAGAACATGGTCGGTGCGACCCAGGTCCCGGTTGGGGTCGCGGGCCCGGTCGAGGTCGCTGGTGGGGACGCCGACGGCGAGTTCTTCCTGCCGCTGGCGACGACTGAAGGTGCGCTGTTGGCGAGCGTGAACCGCGGGCTGTCCGTGATCCGGTCCGCTGGTGGGGCGAGTGCGCGCGTGACGAAGGAGGGGATGACGCGAGCGCCCGTGTTCCGCGTCGACGGCGTCGTGGAGGCGGCCGAGACCGTCGAGTGGGTGCGCGAGCACGTCGACGAGTTGCGGGCGGCCGCGGAGTCGACGACGAGTCACGGCGAACTCTTGGACGTGACGCCGTACGTCGTCGGCGACTCGGTGTTCCTCCGGTTCCGGTACGACACGAAGGACGCGATGGGGATGAACATGGCGACGATCGCGACGGAGGCGGCCTGCGACGTGGTGACGGCGGAGACGCCGGCGAGTCTCGTCGCGCTCTCGGGGAACATGTGTACGGACAAGAAGCCGGCGGCGATCAACGCCGTCGAGGGCCGCGGGCGGTCGGTGACGGCGGACGTCGAGATCCCCGGCGAGGTCGTCGAGGAGCGCCTGCACACGACGGCGAGTGCGATCGCGGAGGCGAACACGCGCAAGAACCTCGTGGGGAGTGCGAAGGCGGGGAGTCTCGGGTTCAACGCGCAGGCGGCGAACGTCGTGGCGGCGGCGTTCCTCGCGACCGGTCAGGACGAGGCGCAGGTCGTCGAGGGCGCGAACGCGATCACGACCGTCGAGGAGCGCGACGGCGACCTGTACGCGTCGGTGTCGCTCGCGAGCCTCGAGGTCGGTACCGTTGGCGGTGGAACGAAGCTGTCGACGCAGGCGGAGGCCCTGGAGGTGCTCGGGTTCGCGGGCGGCGGCGACCCGCCGGGGTCGAACGCGCGTGCGCTCGCGGAGGTCATCGCGGTCGGTGCGCTCGCCGGCGAACTGTCGCTGCTGGCGGCGCTGGCGTCGAACCACCTGGCGTCGGCCCACGAGGACCTCGGTCGCTGAGCGCCGATCGGCGCTGCGGTAGTCGCGGGAGCTGCGACAGCGCTAGCGGTCGAGAACGGCGTGCAGTCGGTCGCGGTCCACGCGGAGGCGGGCGCTCGCGAGCGCGATGGCGGTGGCGGCGGCGAGCGCGACTGGATTTGCGGTCGCGAGTGCGAGCGCGACGGCGACGCCGAGCCCGAGTTCGCCGACTGCGGCGTGGCGGTCGACGTGGTCGGCGGTACGGAGTGCGCCGAGTGCGGCGCCGACGACGACGAGACCGGCGCCGAGGACGGCGTGGGGCAGGCGAACGCCGGCGAGCGAGACGGGGTCGACGGTGCGCTCCGTTGCGACGAGGACGAGGGCGAGGGCGACGACGACGACCTCGCCGGCGAGGAGCGCGAGTCCTTCTCGACGGTGCGTCACGAGCGAACGGTCGGGACGCGGCGGCAAGTAGGGTGCGTCGAGTTCGAGCGTCGTTTCGAGCGCCGAGTCGTCCGCTCGCCTGGGATGTTCCCTGACGCTGTCGGCTGGCGCTAGCCCGCCGACGCGCTGGCGTCGCCCGTCCGCCACGCTCGCAGGGCGCGATAGCAGAGCCCGACGCCCGCGACGGCGAGCAGCGCGACGCCGACCCGCCCCAGGAGTGCGTTCGCGAGCGCGCTCCCGGCGAGCACGCCGGTCCAGCCGGCGACCGCCGCAGCGTGCAGCGCGACGCCCGCCCGGTCGCCACGGGAACGCGCCGCCATCGCGCCCAGCGCGAACCCGAGCGCGAACAGCCCGCTCCCGAGCACGAACGGATCGACGATACCGGGAACGCCGACCGCCGCCGCGAGCACCGCCACCGCGCCCAGCGCGACGCACACGCCCTCGAGCGCCATCGCCACCGACTCCCAGTCGTCCATGCCCACCGCTGGTGGTGGGAGTGCGAAAAAGCCGGCGGGCCGGGCGCCCCCGTTCCGGCAGGCGTCAGAGCTGGCGGTACGTGCCCTCGGACTGGGAGACCTCGCCGGCGCGTTCGAGCTTCCCGAGGGCGCGTTCGACGTACGCGCGGTCGACGCCGCGGTCCGCGGCGTACGCGACGACGTCCTCGAGGGAGGGGTCGTCGAGGTCGGACAGCGCGTTGAGGACCGTGTCGCGCTTGCTCCCGCCGCTCGTGCTCGCGAGCCCGGTCTCGGCGCGGTCGGCGGCTTCCCTGGCGGCGTCGGCGTCCACGCCGCTGCGTTCGAGGAACTCGTCGTCGTCGACGACGCTCTCGGCGACCGCGTCCTCCATCTCAGCGAACGAGTCGACGGTCGCGAACACCTCGCCCTCGCCCTGGCGGTTCGCGAGCATCGACGCGCGCACCTCGCGTGCGTGATCGATGTCTTCGGTCGACACGAACTGCTTCAGTTTCGAGAACTGCTTGCTCGCGCCACAGCGCGTGCACGAACTCCGCTCCGGGCGACCCTCGACGATGCGGAGCGCGCTGCACTCGCTGCACCCGACGACGTGGTACACGTCCACCCTTTCGAGCGCGTTCGTACCTAACGGTTCGGATGTCGAGTCGACTCCCCGGCGACGACTCGCCGACCCGACGGCGACAACCTTTATTCCGCCTCCACGAGCCGTGCTCGCATGGCCACTGTCGACGAGAGTGGGGCTCGCGGCATCCGTGGGATGGCCGAGCGCGCGAACCCAGCGTTCGCCGCGGGCGCCGTTGCCGTCCCGATACTCGCACTGGCGGTCGCGCTCGCGACCGGGAACACGCGCTACCTCTTCTATGTGCACGTCATGGCCGGCGCGCTCTGGACGGGCGTCGACGTCTTCATGGGCGCCGTCCTCGGGCCCGTCCTCGGCGGCCTCGACCTCGAGGAGCGCGCGAGCGTCTTCGAGCGGTTCACGCCGAAGATGACGTTCCTCATGCCCGTCCTCGCCGCCGTCACGATAACGGCCGGCGTCGAACTCGCGACCACGCTCCACGGCGGCCTCGGCACGTTCTGGATACAGGTCGCGCTCGCCGTCGCCCTCGTCCTCTCGGTGATCGGGTTCGGCGTCATCCTCCCCGGCGAGGTCGCGATCTACCGCGAACTCGTCTCCCCCGACCCCGACACGGAACGCATCAGCGACATCGGGATGCGGAACGCGAAACTCGGCGGCGTCCAGGGACTGCTCCAGCTCTTCATCATCTTCGTCATGATGCAACTGCGATTCCTCTAGGCGAGCGATCGACGACGGGTAGAGCGTTCGCCGACGGAGCACGAACCGATATCGGGCACGCTCAAGTACGGGGAGCGCGTTCCCCTCACCGTGACAAACGCCGTCGGGTTCGACCTCGACCACACGCTCGCCGTCCCCGGCCGGGACCGTCGACGGATCCTCGCCGCGGCCGTCGACGACGTCGACGCGCCCCCGGTGTCTCGGGAGGCGTATCTCGCCGCGCACCGCGAGACTCACGACGCGGTGACGCGCGCGCCCATCTTCGACGCCGTCCTCCCCGAGGACGCGACCGTGTCCCCGGACGCGCTCGCGGCGGCGTACCGGCGACGCATCGCCGAAGGCATCCGTCCCGTCGACGACGCCGCCGCGCTCGTCGAGTCCCTGCGCGCGGACCGCCCGGTCGGTCTCCTGACGAACGGCCCGGTGAAAGCGCAGGGCGACAAGCTCGACGCACTGGACTGGTGGCAGGCGTTCGACGCCGTCCTCGTCACCGGCCAGCTCCCCGCGGGGAAACCAGACCGGCGCGCGTTCGACGCGCTCGCGAGCGCACTTGGCGTCGACGTCGTCGACCTCGTGTACGTCGGCGACGAACCCGTCGTCGACGTCGAGGGCGCGGTCGACGCCGGCGCCCGCGCGGTCCAGGTCGTCTGGCCAGAGGGCCCCGAGAGGAGCCCGCACGCGGACGCCGTCGTCGACCGCGCGCACCTCGCCCGCGACCTCCCCGGCGTCCTCGACGACCTCGACTGAGACCGATCCTACGCGTCGTCTTCGCTGCCTTCGGCGTCCTCTGCATCATCGACGTCGTCTTCGCCGGTGTCCTCGAGGAGTCCGTCGACGACTGCGACGACGACGTCCGCGGCGTCCTTCGCGGCCGCACCCGACTCCACGAACGCGAGCGTCCGCGGTGGCGTCGTCCCCTTCGGTCGCACACGGAGTCGCGTCCCATCGGCGGCCTCGGCGGCGATGGCCGCACCGGCGACGAACTCGACGCGAGCGCGCTCGGGGTGCACGTACACCGACGCGACCGTCTCGCCGGTCGCCGACCCGACGTCGACCTCGAGGACGTCGACGTCCTGCTCGGGTTCCGCGACCAGCGGCTCCGCGGCGTAGACGACGTCGTACGCGCGCTCGCCGTCGACGCTCGGCTCGACGTCCGCCACCGCGTCCGTCACCGCGACGTGCACGAGCACGCCGTCCGTGCGGCCGTGCAGCTCCGAGGACAACAGCTCCGCGATGCGGACGCCGTCGGTCACGCGCTCGCCCGTCACGCGTCCCCACCGCCTCGTTCGGTCGCGTGGTCGATCACTCGTTTTCACCCTCCGGTTCGGTCGCGCGGTCGGTCACGCGTCTTCACCCTCCAGTTCCGTCATCGCCTTCGACGCGGCGTCGGCGACGTCCACGCCCTCGCGGCGACCGTAGACGACCGCGGCCGCGGACACCGTCACGCCGAGGCGCTGCTGGAGGTCGTTGATGCCCGCGACCGCCTCGTGCTTCTGGGCGCCCGCGTCGACGAGCGCGTCCAGCACGCGCTCGAACGTCGACCGCTCCCGGAGCACGTCGTCGTCCGGCACGAACCCGTCGGGGACCTCGACGCCGCTCGGGTCGAACGTCGGCGACAGCTCGCCGTCGTCGCGCTCCAGCAGTCCCTCGCCGGCCGCGACGTCGACGAGGCGCTTGGCCTGGTCGGGCGAGAACCAGTCCCGGTCGAGGGACAGCGCCACGACGAACTCGCTCTCGGCGAGGCTGTCCGTGCCTCGCTGGCGGAACGGGGCGGCGACGGCGACGCGCAAGCTCACGCCAGACACCTCTGCCCGCGCGGCGCGTAAAGACTGCGATTCCACGCCAGCGCGGGGACCGCACCGACGCAACCCCGGCGGCGCGAGCGCGCGTCGTCGCCGCGGGGGCGTTCCGAGCCTTTCAAGTAGTTCCTGGGGCTTCTCTCGGGTATGCAAGACCAGGGTCCGTCGCCGCGCAAGCGCACCGGCGGTCGACGTCGACGCTTCAACAAGCGCAAGAAGCACCAGCTCGGTCGCCTGCCGACCGAAACGCAACTCGGCGAACCCCGCTTCCGCGTCATCGACACGCGCGGGAACACCGAGAAGACGCGCGCGCTCGCCACCGACGTGGCGTGCGTCGCCGACGCCGGCGACACCGTCGAGACCGAGATCGAGGACGTCGTCGAGAACCCGGCGAACCCGAACTACGTCCGCCGGAACATCATCACGAAGGGCGCACTCATCGAGACGGGCGAAGGCACGGCTCGCGTCACGTCCCGTCCGGGCCAGACCGGACAGGTCAACGCCGTCCTCGTCGAGTAATCGATACTCGCTTCTCTCCCGACCGCTCCGCTCCGGTAGTGACTGGTTTCGAGCACCGAGCCTGCGGTATCGACCGTTCTCCGCCGGGATCTGGTCGGCGAAAGCGACCAATCGTTAACGGTCGGGTGTATTTATGTGTAAACCCGTTCCACAGTAGCGTACATGAGAACTCTTCTGGGTCTACTCGTCGTCGCGATCTGTCTCGCCCCGGTCGCGTCGGCCGCGCCGGTCGCGTCGACAACGGGTGCGGACGAAGTCGCGTCGAGCGCACAGGTGACGATCACGGTGGCAGTGGTCGACGAGGCCGGCGATCCGGTCGACGGCGCGAACGTGACGGTGACGTACGACGATACCGTGTTGAGAACGGAGACGTTCGCGAACGGGAAGGCGTTCGTCGACGTCCCCGAGGGCGCGGACGTGACGGTCGACGTCTCCAAGTCGGGGCTCGCCCTGAACAGACCGGCGTCGGTCGCGAACGTCGACGGGGAGACGGTCGTGGACGTGCAGTTGTTCCCGGTGGCGACGGCGCTCGTGACGGTGAAGACGCCGAACGGCGAGGCGATCGAGGGCGCGCGCGTCCGCCTCGAGAAGGACGGCGAGGTGCTCGCGGCGGCGACCGGTGAGACGGCGGCGAACGGGACGTTCGTCGCGAGCGGCCTCGAGCGCGGGGACTACTCGGTCGACGTGTCCGGCGACGGCTACTACTCGACGACGACGTCGTTCGTCGTCCGGAACCGGGCAGGGAAGACGGTGACCCTGGAACCGGGGACGGTGTCGGTGAACTTCCGGACGGTCGACGGGCACTTCTCGGATCGCCGGCCGGTGTCGGCGACCGTCGAGATACACGACGGCGACCAGTTCGTGTCGAACGTCTCGACGGGCGAGTCCGGGTCGCGGACGGTGAGTCTGGACGTGAACACCGAGTATCGCGTGGTCGTGAAGAAGAACGGCTACGAGCGCGAGCGCAACACGTTGACGACCGGCGAGGGCGATTCGAACGCGACGTACGCCATCAATCGCACGCCGTCGCTGTCGCTGTCGGCAACGAACTCGCAGGTCGTGACCGGCCAGACGGTGCAGGTGTCCGTGACCGACGAGTACGACGAACCGGTGTCGGGTGCGTCCGTCCGCGTCGGCGATGAGACGGTGGCGGAGACGGACGACGCCGGGGAGGCGGTCGTCACCATCGAGAGCGACGGCGACGTGACGATCACGGCCGTCAGCGGGTCGCTGGAGGCGACGACGACGGTCGAGAGCGTGTCGCCGGGATCGGACGAACCGACGACGACGGCGACGACGACGCCGACGACCCAGGAGACGACGACGATGCCGACGACGAGCGAGACGGCGACGACCGCTGGACCGCCTGACGACGGCGACGACGACGGTGTCCTCCCGACGCCCGGGTTCGGGAGCGTCGCGGCGCTGCTCGCGGTCGCGCTCGCCCTCGTGGCGCTGGCGGCACGCCGGACGGCGTAGGGCTGGGGCTGTCTGGGCTTCGGTCGCGGAATACGGTTCGCTCGCTTTCCACGGACTATCCTCGCTCGCGGAGTCGACGCCCGACCGTGCGTCCGTTCTCGAACGCGCGGTGGACGCGGCCGTCACCGACGACCCAGTCGCCCGCGCAGTAGAGGCCGGCGGCTTCGGCGGCGCGGACCGCGTCGCCGGCCGCGTTCTCGGGGAGTGCGTACCGCCAGCCCTGCGAGTCCACCCAGTTCGGGTCGCGGTACCGGTCGTCCGCGAGGAGGTCGGCGACGCGGTCCGCGGCCGCGCTCGCGGCCGTCTCGGTCGGGTCGTCGTCGTGCGCGACGGACCACGCGGGACTCATCTGGGCTATCAGGAGGCTCTCGCCGTCGGGGACGTGCCCGGGTTTGCACTCCTCGCGCGCCAGCCACCCGACGGGATGGGTCTGCTCGGGGTCGACGAGCGCGTACCACGGACGGTCCACGCGGAAGTCGTAGTGGAGGACGAGCGTGCGGACGGTCCGGTACGCGACGCCGTCGGCGGCCGCGCGAACGGCGTCGCGTCGGTCGTCGTCCCACGCCGTCGCCGCAAGCAACGCGGCGGTCTGGGGTGCCGGTGGCGTCAGTACGACCCGGTCGAAGCCGGCGTACCGCTCGCCGTCGGCGTCGACGAGGGACCACGGACCGGTGGCGGTTGCGTCGTCACTCGCGGCGTCGTCGCGTTCGAGGCTCTCGATCTCGGTCTCGAGTTCGACGGTGGCGTCGCTCGCGTCGAGGACGCGCTTGGCGAACTGCGTGATGCCGGCCTCGTACGTCCACTTGCGCGCGTCGCGCTCCCGACCCGGCTGGATGTCGCCGTCGGCGTCGTGCACCCACACCGGCTCGGCGACGTCGTGCAGTCCCTCGACGCCGAAGGACTCGAGGACGCCCGTGAACTCGTCGTCCTCGCCGGGTTTGACGTAGTTCGCGCCGTGGTCGTAGCGACAGCCGTGTTTGCGTCGCGTCGCCGCGCGGCCGCTCACGCCGCGGGCCTTCTCGACCACCACGACCTCGCGGTCGGTCCCGGCGAGGGCGTCCGCGACCCCGCAGCCGGCGACGCCGGCGCCGACGACCGCGACTCGCTCGCTCATGACCGAGGCTACCCGCGGTAGGAGTAAGTACGGCTAGGTCGCGGCAGGCGCGAGCGACCGCGCCGCCCGCTCCTCGCGACCGCGACGCTCACGGTCGATGCTCCGGTGGCGAACAGGGAGTGCGTGGCGTACCCGGGACGTCGGCGCACTCCGCTCCGGCCTGGACCGACGCCCCACGGGAACGGGGGGACGTCGACACTGGTCGCGGCCTGCTACAAGAACCGTCGTCTACGCTGGCGTCGGCGTTCGGTCGCTCGCGCGGTGTTCGTCCTGGCGGTGTTCGCCCGCGCGGGCTGCGGTGATGGCGGTCGCCATCCCGCAGGCGCGACCGAGCGCGTCGAGGCGCGCGCCGAGCGTGGGGTTGCGGAAGTGCGGGTCGTCGCGGAGCGCCTGGACGAGGCGTCCCGCGGTCTCGAACGCGACGGCGGCGTCCTGCTCGCGGTGTGCGGCGAGTGCGGCGTCGGCTTCGGCGAGGTCGTCGCTCGCGGCGATCCCGCCGCCGGCCAGCTTCTCGCGGAGGAAGCGGACGGAGACGAACCGCCGCCCGGCGCCGAGGACGTACAGAGTCGGGCCGACCCACGGAACCGCCCAGGTGAGGACGAGGACGTGCTCGTAGCGCCGCGGCCGCCAGCCGCGCCTGACGCGCTGGCCGGGGCCGCGAGCGAGCGCGACGACCGCGACGCCGACGGCCACGGCGACGGCCGGTGCGACGACGAGGGCGAGGTACGTCGAGACGCTTCCGGGGGCGATGCCGGCCCACGTCGCGATCGCGTCGCGGAGCACGCCAGTCCGTGGGAGTCCGAGGACGACGACGGCCACCTGTGCGGCGAGGAGAGCGAGCGCGAGCGCCGGGAGGACGCCCGCCCAACCGGCCGAGTACCCGAACGTGTCACGGAGTTGGTCTCCCGGGTGCGTCTCCGCGACGTGTCGAGGGAACCGACGCCGGGGCGTCTCGGTCCCGCAGACGGGACAGCGAACGCGCGCATTCATCTATCAGAATCGACACGTCGGCGCGTAAAAAATACCACGGTCCAGCGAAGCGAGTGCGGCGGCGTCCGCGGCCGCCGACCGCGCTGGCCCGCGCTCGGCCGGGACTGCGCTCGGCCAGGACTGCGCTCGCTCGCGGCCGGTCCTCAGCTCGTCGTGACGAGTTCGACGACGTCGCGGTGGTCGAGTTCGTGACTCGTCGAGATCTGGCGGCCGCTCCGGCAGTCCATCGCGTGCAGGAGGCCGTCGCCGATGTCGCTGTGGAGGTGGTACGCGAGGTCCTCGGTCGTCGCGTGGTCGGGGAGGAGCCAGCAGTCCCGCATCACGCGCCCCTGGTCGTCACCCATCGCGTCCGCGCCGCCAGGGAACACCGCCTTCGTGCCGAGCTCGTCGAAGAGTGCGGTCTCGATGGCGTCCTGGACGCCCGTGCCGTCGAACGCCGTCACGAACTCGCGGATCTGCTCGAGGCCGGCTTCCTGTTCGTCGCTGACGTCGCCGACGATCTCGAACTCGCCGGCGCCCGGCGTGTACTCGACGACGCCGCTCTCGGCCGCCGACTTGAGGGCCTTCTCGGCGTGCGCGCTCGCGGGGACGATCGTGAGGTGCTCGTACTCGGGGTCGCTCGTGATCGCCTCGAAGTTCGCCTGTGCCTCCGGGGTGTCCATCTTGTTCGCCGCGATCACCATGGGCTTCGTGCGCTTGCGTAGTTCGCGAGCGAGGCGTTCGCGGTCGTCGTCGTCCCACGCGTCCGGGTCGAGTTCGAGGTCGAGCGCGAGGATGACCTGCTTGATCTCGTCCTTGTTCGTCCCGAACGCGTTCATCTGCTCGGCGAGGTCCACCTCGATGTCGCCGTCGTTCCCGTGGTAGCCCGACCGGTGGCGTTCGATGCCCTTCTCGAGGACGTCGACGTACCACTGGTCGAGTTCGTCCTCGAGGAACGCGACGTCCTCGCGCGGGTCGTGGCCCTCCGTCGGTTCGCCCTCGAGATCGGTCTCGCCGGAGAAGTCGACGACGTGCACGAGGACGTCCGCCTCGTTCAGGTCCGAGAGGAACTGGTTCCCCAGGCCCTTCCCCTCGTGAGCGCCGGGGACGAGGCCGGCAACGTCGACGAGTTTCGTGGGCACGAACCGCGTCCCGTCGGCGCAGTAGCCGGTGTCCGGCGTACAGGACTCGTCGAACTCGGGCGCCGCGCAGTCCACGCGGACGTACGCTTCGCCGACGCTCGGGTCGATCGTCGTGAACGGGTACGCGCCCTCCGGGACGTCGTTCATCGTCGCCGCGTTGAACAGCGTCGACTTGCCCACGCTGGGCTTGCCGACGAGTCCGATCTTGTAAGTCATTGCACCATCGGAGGCCGTGGTCGGGCTTGAGGTTTGATACTCGCCCCCGCCCAGTCACGCGATTGCATAGCACGGGCGACGGCGTTCTCGGTCGCGCTATCCGCGCCGCGTCGCGCCTCACTCGACGACGATGAGGTCGACGTCGACGCCGGCCGTCTCGTAGTGGTTGCGCGCGATGCTGTACCGGTGGAGGGTCACTGGGTCGTCGCCGTGCGTCCGGAGGTGCCGGAAGTGGCCGTCGTGGCGGCCGCCCCAGCGGTCGACGTACTTCTCGATGGCGCGCACCGACCGGTCGTTGTCGTCGACGACGGTGACGGTGACCGCGTCGAGGCCGAGGCGCGCGAACGCGAGTTCGACGAACGCGTCGGCGCGCTCGCCCGAGTATCCGCGCCCCCAGAACGGCTTGCGGAGCCAGATGCCGAACTCGGCGGTCCGCCGGTCCCAGTCCGGACTCAGGCCGGCGTTCCCCGCGAACTCGCCGGCGCCGTCTTCGCCAAGCTTCGGGTAGAGCGCGTAGTTCCCGCTCTCGGCCGCGTCGTTCGCGTCCCCTACGTGCGAGACGTACTCCATCGTCTCCCTCGGGTGCGCGTGGGGGTCCCAGGTCATGTACTGCGTGGCCTCGGCGATCCCGGACTCGCTGGAGACGTACGGATACAGTTCGCGGGCGTCGAGCGTCTCCGGCTGGACGCGCTCGAACCGGAGTCGCTCGGTCTCGAAGACGCGCGGGAAGAGGTCGGTCACGCGTCCGCACCTCCATCGGCGTCGTAGACGAACTCGCAGTTCGGTCGCTCGCCGCTGGCCTCGTAGTCCGCGGCGGTGATGGCGTACCGCAGGAGGTCGACTGGCTCGCCGTCGACGACGTGCATCTTCCGGAACCGGCCGACGCGCTCGCCGCCGAACCGGTCGACGTACTTCTCGATGGCCCGGCGCGAGTTCTCGTTCTCGACGAGGTGCGTGACCGACACGAGATCGAGGTCCAGGCGCTCGAACGCCAGCAGGAGGAGGGCGGCGGCACGTTCCGCGGAGTACCCGCGTCCCCAGAAGCGCTTCCGGAGTCCGAACGTCATGAACGCCGTCCGTTCGTCCCACATCGCGAACAGCTCGGCCTCGCCGGCCACCTCGCCAGCGCCTGGTTCGCCATTACGTGGGCGGACGACGTACGTGCCCGCGTCGCCGCTCTTCATGCGCTCCTCGCGTTGTGCGACGAACTCGCGGGCGTCCTGCAGGTGCTCGAACGGCTCGACAGGGACGTACGCGAGCTCGTCGTCGTCGACCGCCTCGGTCGACAGCGACGCGTAGCGCTCCCCGAGGTCGCTCTCGGCGACAGACTCGCGGACGAGCCGCAGCCGCTCGGTCAGGATCTCGTCGGCGAACAGCGCGCTCACGCGCCGGCACCTCCGTCGCGGAACGCGACCGGCGGGCGTTCGCCGCTGTCCGCGTACCCGCGCCGCGGAATGGTGTACCAGACGAGGTCGCAGGGCTCGCCGTCGAGCCGGCCCTCGTTGCGCGTCCGTGCGGTGCGCTCGCCGCCGAAGCGCTCGACGTACGTCTCGACGGCGCGCCGCGAGTTCTCGTTCCCGACGGCGTGACACGTTCGGACGACTTCGAGGTCGAACCGCTCGAACGCGAGCGCGATGAGTGCCGCGGCGCGTTCGCCCGAGTACCCGCGGCCCCAGAACGGCTTCCGGAGAGAGCACGAGAGGTGGCCGGCTCGCTGCGGCCAGTCCATCGACAGCTCGGCTTCGCCGGCGAGTTCCCCCGCACCGCGTTCGCCGTCCCGCGGCCGGATGCCGTAGACGACCCCTCTCCGCTCCTCCCAGTGGTCCTCGCGTCTCTCGACGTACTCGCGAGCGTCGCCGAGGTGCTCGAACGTCTCCACGCCGGCGTACTCGACTTCCTCGTCGCTCACCGAGTCGGCCGCGAGGGACGCGTAGCGCTCGGCGAGGTCCACGTACGCGTCTGTCTCGCGGACGAGCCGCAAGCGGTCGGTGCGGACGACGTCCGGGAACAGATCGGTCACGCCGACTCACCGCCGAGCGCTGTCGATTGGTCGGTCACGCCGACTCACCGCCGAGCGCTGTCGATTGGTCGGTCACGCCGACTCACCGCCGACAGCCGTCGGGTCGTCGGTCGCGACCGGCACCGTCTCGGGGTCGAGTTCGACCTCGGGTGCGCCGCCCGCGTCCCGGTAGTTCTCGGCGCTGATGCTGTATGACCGGAGGTCCCACGGCTCCGCGTCACCGTCGTCGCGCGGCACCCAGTTCCGGAACCGGCCGTCCTCCTGGCCGCCGAAGCGGTCGACCCACGACTCCATCTGGCTGCGCGAGTTCTCGTTCCCCTCGAAGTGCGCGACGGACGCGACGTCGAGGTCGAGGCGCTCGAACCCGACCTTCAGGAGCGCGGGCGCGCGCTCGCCAGCGTACCCGCGGCCCCAGTACGGTCGATGGAGCGCGACGCCCGTGTGGAAGCGTCGTCGGTCCCAGAGCGGGTCGAGACTCGCGACGCCGACGTGCACGCGGTCGCCCGTCTCGCGGACTCCGTCCGCTCGACCGTCCGAGACGCGTGGCGCCTCGCCTGCCTCGACGGGGTCGCCGCCGGCGTCGGGTTCGCCGGGGCGGAGGAAGATCGTCCACTTCGCCCCGTCAGCGTCGCCCCACGCCTCGCGCGCGGCGCCGAGGTCGTCGACGGTCGCCTTCGGGTGCGAGTCCGGCGTATCCGTGACGAAGCGCGTCTCGCGCTCGCGGGCGTCGCGACTCGCCCGCGTCCACTCGTAGCGCTCGAACGCGTCCACGGCCTCGTCCAGTCGCTCGAACCGCAACCGGGGCGTCCGCATCGTCTCCGGGAACAGCGTCATCGTCGGTGGTGTCCTCGCGGCATCGACTACTCCTCCAGGGTCTCCTCGACGGCGAGGTCGACGTCGACGCCGGCCTCATCGTACTCCGCGGCGCTGATGGAGTACCGGTGGAGGTCGCGCGGTTCGTCGTCGAGCACCACCCAGTTCCGGAGGACGCCCTCGTACTCGCCGCCGTAGCGCTCGACGTACCTCTCGATGGCCTTCCGCGAGGCGTCGTTCGCGTCGGTGTGCCCGGCGGCGACGAGTTCCAGGTCGAGCCGGTCGAACGCGAGCGCGATCAGGGCGTCGGCGCGTTCGCCGGCGTACCCGCGACCTTGGTACTCCTCGAGCAGCCAGACGCCGAGGCGCGCCGTCCGGCGGTCCCAGAGCGGGATGAGGCTCGCGACGCCCGCGAACTCGCCGGCGCCTCCCTCACCGTCGCGCGGGAACATCGCCCAGTTCGCGCGGTCGCCCTCGCGCCACTTCTCGGCGCTCTCCTCGAGGTAGTCGAGGCTGTCCTTCGGGTGGTGATGACGGTCCTTCGAGATGTGCTCGCTGAGGCGCTCGAACTCGTCGGTTCCCATGTGCTCGTAGCATTCGAACGCGTCCATCGCCGCGTCGAGACGCTCGTACCGCAGTCGCTCGGTCTCGAACGCGTCCGGGAAGAGGTCCATACGCCGTCATCTTCGGCGGTCGACGTAAGGATTCGGTCGCCGTGCGATATAGTATCACGCCCGCGGCCGCTGCAGAACTCAGTCGGTGATCTCGCCGCGAGCGACGTCGACGGCGTGCTCGAGTGCGCTCTCGGTCGCGCACGCCGCGATCCACTCGAGGTCGACCGCGTCCGCGGCGTCGAGCGCGTGCAGTGCGTGGACAGCTTCGCGGACGACGCGCTGGGGGTACCGGGACGGGTCCGCGTACTCGACGGCGCGGTCGACCGCGACGGCGCGCCCGACGGACTCGCCGGGGAGGGAAGCGAGCGCGCACGTCGCCGGGACGCTCGCCGGGTCGCCCGTGCGAGCGGCGAGGAACTCGAGTTCGTCCGTCGCCGCCACGCCGACCTCCGGGTAGCGCGCGCTCGACCCGGCGACGGCGACCGCCGCGTACAGGCGTATCGTCGGGTGGTCGTCGGCGAGGTGCGAGCGGAGTTCGCCGGCGAGCGGGTAGACGGCGTTCGGGTGCGTGCGAGCGAACTCGCGGAGCGCGCCCAGGGCTTGCTCGCGCGAGTCCACGGCCGTCTCGCCGAGCATCGCGGCGAGGTGCCGGACGACGAGCGGTGCCTCGTCCACGGGCTCGCCGTCGTCGCCGAACACCTGCTTCAGGTACCCCGTCGGCACCGCGTCGTCCCCCACTGCAAGGAGGCTCTCCGGGCGCTCCCACGCGAGGCTCGCGACCGCCGCCGCGCTCGCCTGCCGGATGCGGGCGTCGTCGTCCGCGAGCGACCGCACGAGCCGCGCGCGCACCGACCCGTCGACGAGCCCGAGGTGCGTGAGCGCGCGCGCCAGCTCGCGGAGGTACTCGACGTTCACGAGGTCCGCGCCGCGCTGGGACTCGAACTCCTCCAGTACCGCGTCGACGACCGGCCTGACCGCGTGCGGGTCGTACGCGGCGACGTCCGCGATCTCGCGCGCCGCGTCGATCGCGAGCGCTTCCTCGGTGAGGCGGTTCGCGTGATCGAACGCCTCCGACGGCGTCGGGTGGTCGACCTCGTCGCGAGCGGCCTCGACGTACTCGCGGTGGAGTTCGCGGTGATGGCGCTCGCAGCACTCGTAGATCGTCGCCGTCGCACCGTCGCCGTCGCTCGACTTGCCACCGACACCGCCATCGCCGCCGTCGCCGCCACCGGGGGCTGCGGCGTCGTCGGCGCCGGTCTCGAACTCGCGCACCGAGCACTCCGGGCAGTCGGTCGCGACCGCGGTGGCGCGCTCTCTGCAGTCGGCGTCGTCCTGGTAGCTCTCGACGGTCGCACCGGGTCCGCCGAGGCGTGCGTCTGCGGCGGCGAGCGCGCGCAGGAACCGCGTCAGGTCCCGGAACTCGACGGGATCCCGCGGTCGGTCGTAGCGCTGCCCCCACGTGGGATGCCATTCCTTCGAGGCGAGCCGGCCGGCGGCCGCGGCGAGCGCGCTCGCGTCGGCATCGCCCGTGGCGTCGAACCCGACCTCCTCGCGGAGGAACGGCCGGTAGGCCGGGTCGAGGCCGTCGTCGACCGTGGCGACCGACAGCGGCGCGTCGAACGCGACGAACGTCCGCGCCGGGAGCGTCCACCGGATCGGCTGGTCCATGTCGAGTCCGCAACGGCCCGCGACGTAATAAACCCGCACCAATGCCGCGAGAATCGACGGTCGAACGCGGCCGCCGGCGCAACCGCGTCGCGATCACTCGAGTGTGCGCTTCCCGGTGGCGTCCGCGGCGTCCAGTCGGACGAACTCGAACTGGATCTCACGCGTGTCGCGCTCGAACGCGTCGAACAGCGGGATGTCGACGCGCGAGAGCCCGTCGAGGACGGACGGGTCGACGTCCTCCTCGGCGATGGACTCGAGTTGCCCCTGCGCGACGACGCTCTCGTAGCCGTCCTCGCCCTCGCGGTAGACGGTGAACGTCGCCGGGGCGTCGAGGAGTTCCGCCTTCGTGCTGTCGCCGCCGACGGCGAGCCGGAAGAATAGCGACTCGGTCTCGGCGTCGTACCCGTAGGAGACTGGCACCGAGTGCGGGGGGTCGTCGGCGCCGCTGGCGAACGCGAGCACGCCGACGCCGCCCGTGCTCAGCACCGCGTCCAGCGCGTCGTCGTCGAGCCGGTGAGAGTCGGTATCGCCCATGCATGCTACGTCGAGACGTACCACGAAAAGGGTGCCGTCGATTCCCGGCGCGGCGGGACCGACCAGACTGGGTATGAACCACCGGGTCCGACCCTCTGACCGCCAGCCAGACCGGCGGTGCCGGCGCCGACTCGCCCAAAGAGATACCGGGCTCGCGGTCGCAGGCCGTGGCATGCAAGTGGACGCGTTCGGGAGCGACCGCGACCTCGCGTGGGTGATGGGGTGGGGGAACGTCGTCGAGAGCCGGCACGAGCGCTGGTTCGTCGACAGACTCGTCGACGCCGGCTACCGCGTGCACGCCGTCGAGTTGCCGACGACGACCCCGGACTTCCAGCGCGACTGCGTCGCCCCCGTTCGCGAGTTCCTCGACGGACTCGACGACCCCGTCGTCCTCGCGCACTCGATGGGCGGCCTCGCGCTCGCGCACGCCGACCCGGACCCGCCCGCGGTCTACCTGAGTCCGTGGTGGGGGATGCACGACCTCCCCATCGTCGTCGAACCACTGCTCGCGCTCCCCGTCGCCACGCCGTTCCTCCCCATCAGCGTCGACCCCGAGGACCTCGGCGGGCTCGCGACCGCCGCGGACGCGACCGCCCCGAACCGCGTCGCCCCGAAGTGGATCCAGACGATTCGCGCCGCCCAGCGCTCGCTCCCCGACCTCGATCCCGAGGACCACGTCTTCTACACGCCAACGGACCGCGTCGTCGACCCGCGCGCGATCGAAGCACACGCCCCCGAGGACCAGCGGACGGCGTACGACGGTGGCCACGAGTTGTTCGCCTCCGAGCGCCGCGACGAGTACGTCCAGTGGGTGCTCGACGCACTCCCCGACGCCGCCTGACGCCCCACCCGTCGGTCTCCGGCGAGAGTCGTCGCGCCCGACCACCCGACAGAATCCCTATGCTACCACGCAACATAGAGCTGGTATGGCGCAAGACACCGTCCAACCCGCTCGAACCACATGCAAGAACTGCGGCTTCAGCGCCGAGGTCGGCGCCGACGTCTGGGAGACCGCAGTCCATCCCACGCTCGGGGACCTGATGCAGTGCCCCGAGTGCGGGAGCACAGACACGACCAGCGGCGGCTGACGCGTCGCGAGGGCGTCGCGCGTCGACCCGCGGGAGGCCGCTCAGCGGTACTCGCGGCGCTCGTGCGCGAACCGCTCGCGGTACTCGCGGAGCGCGACCCGAGCGCGACGCCGGGACTCGAACCCGAACCCGATCGCCTGACAGTCCTCTCGCGGACACCGCCACCCGCAGCGGCGCGTCGCGGGATCCGGACCGGGTTCGTAGAATATCTCCGTCTCCCCGTCGCAACGCGGACAGTTCCACCCACGCAAGAAGCCGTATCTCGCCATGCACGCCAGTAACTGGATGCTACGTCTTCAATACGTCGCCGCCAGGAATCGCTCTCGAGTCGGCGTCTCCCTGCTGCCCGTCGCGCGAGTGTCGGCGTCGGTCAGTCCGCGGGGTCGACGACCTCGTAGGAGATGTTCGCGTCCCGCAGGCGGTCGGTGTGCGCGCTCAGTTCCGCAGTCGCCGCGAGCAGGAGGACGGACAGGCCCTTCGTCGCGGCCTCCTGGACGGCCGCGGCCGTCCCGAACCGGACGTCCGGCGTGAGGTCGGCGCGACCCGCGGCGACGTACGCCTCCGTGCCGGCGGTCGCGAGCAGGTCGTGGTCGTCGGCGAGCGACCGGACGCGCTCGATGTCGACCGCGCGACTCCCGCCGTCCTGCACGCGCGGCACGGACACGACCGTCACCGACCCGAGCTCGTAGTCGACGACGCCCTCGAAGTTCGTCACGCCGACGTCCTCGCCCGCCGCGGCGTCGGTCACCGCAACCGCAGTTGCACTGCCGGCGTCGCCCGCGATGGCGCGCTGGACGCCATCGCGCATCGTCACCGACACCGTCTCGCCCTCCGAGACGTCGGTCCGTGCGACCACCGTCTCGACCTCGACCTGCCCGATGACGTCGTCCGCGACGTGACTCACGTACTCGCGGAGCCCGTCGGTCTGCCCGATGAGCCAGTCCACGCCCTCCTTCGTCACCTCGTACCGGCCGCGGCCCTCCTTCACGACGAACCCCTCCTCGACGAGCCCCTGGAGGTAGTCGCTCACGGCCTGCGCGGTCACGCCGATCTCGTCCGCGATCTCCTGCTGGCTGACCGCCGGCTGACGCTCCGCGATCTGCACGAGGATCTGGTAGCGCGTCGCGTTGCGTTTGCTCCGGAGGACGTCCGCGTCCGACTGCGAGTGGTCGGCCATCACCACCGCTTCGAACCGAGAAAACAAGTACCTTTGCGATAGCACCGGGCGAGTTGTCCTCTGGGGTGCGTTCGCGCGTCGCTCGACAACCTGAGTTGACCGACCGGCATCGACTCGAGTCGTTGCGTGCTAGCACGCCAGGCACAGAACTTTCCCGGCGGCGGTCGCACTCGAACGCAATGGGAGGCCGTCGCTTCCACACCGTCGACGTGTTCGCACGCGAACCCTACGCAGGCAACCAGCTCGCCGTCTTCCACGACGCCGACGCTTCCGACCCCGAGGCTGCCGACTTCGAGGTTGCCGACCTCGACGACGAGACGATGCTCGCGCTCACGCGGGAGACGAACTATTCGGAGGCGACGTTCGTCGAGGACGCCGACCCCGACGACGACCGCTACCCCGTCCGCATCTTCGACCCTGCCGAAGAGATCCCGTTCGCAGGGCATCCGACGATCGGGACCGCCGCCGTCCTCCGCGAGTTCGTCCGCGACGACCGCCCGGACGAACTCGTCCTCGACCTCGCGGTCGGCGACGTCCGCGTCTGGGTCGAGACCGACGCCGACGGCACCGAACGGTACTGGATGGACCAGGTCGAACCCGAGTTCGGTGCGTCCATCGAGCGCGACGCCGTCGCGAGCGTGCTCGGCCTCGCCTCGGACGACGTCCGGGACGCGCCCATCGAAGTCGTCTCCACGGGGCTGCCGACGCTCGTCGTCCCGCTCGCGTCGCTCGACGCCGTCGAGCGCGCCGCCACCCAGCCCGCGGCCTACGAGCGCGAGATCGTCGACGGCCTCGGCGGCGCGAACGTCCTCGTCGTCGCGCCCGAGACCGTCGACGCCGACGCCGACCTCCACGCACGCGTCTTCGCCGACTGGGCGGGCGTCCCCGAGGACCCCGCGACCGGGTCCGCAGCCGGCTGCCTCGCCGCCTACCTCGCCCACCACGACGACGCCGCCCGCCGCATGGGGCTCCACGTCCCCGAGAGCGGCCGCGAACGCGACGACGGCGGGGACGCCGTCGACCTCGCCGTCGAACAGGGCTACGAGATGAACCGGCCGTCGCGACTCCACCTCCGCGCCAGCGTCCGCGACGGCGGCGACGGCGACTCGGAAGGCGGGATAGACGTCCGCGTCGGCGGCCGCGTCGTCCCGATCTCCGAAGGCCACCTCCTCCAGCCGACGTAATCGCGCTCGTCCCGGACGCACGTCACTGCTTGCGGTCGAGCATGCCACGGTCGCCTGCCTCGTCGACCTCCGAGGCGACCGCCGCGTCCGGGACGAACGCGAGGGCCGCGAGCCCGAGAAATCCCGTCCCGACGACGGCGAGCACGACCACGCCCGGGACGTCGAAGACGCCCGCCGCGTCGACGAGCGACCCGGACGCGCCCCGCAACCGAAGCAGCCAGACGACCCCGAGCGCGACCAGCAGCGGCAGGTACACGCGTCGGAGTCGGTGCGAGAGCGCGCGGGAGAACGGCAACTGCATCCGCGGCGCCCGGTAGCTCTCGCTCAACTCCCGCCGCCAGTCGCGCTGTTCGACGTCCTGCGAAGGATCCAGTGCCGTCGCGAGCAGGTTCTCCTGGATGCTTCGGACGCGCGACCGCCAGACGTCGTAGCGCTGGAATCGCCGCGCCTCGATGACGAGGAACACGACGCCGATGAGCATCGCGACGAGGAGGATCGCGTGCGACACCCGGTCGCTCGAGAACGCGTACGCCAGGATGCCGGCGATGACCGTCACCGCCCAGTTCGTCGTCGAGTCCAGTCGCGCCCGCCAGGACGTCTCGCGGTCGACCTCGCCGCGGTACGTGTGCGCGAGCACCGACCCGAGCCCGGTCGACTCGTCGACCATCTCCCGACCGACCGCTCGTTCACCGGGCGCCTCCGGGTCGAACTCGTCCCAATCGCGAGTCATCGTGCACCGCTACGGTCGTTCGAGAGTAACGTCTGCTGCAGGCACGTTCACCGTCACCCCCGGCGCTCGAGGACGGTTCCTCGCCACCCCCGACCGGGGGTCGTCCGCAACCACTAAACGCGGCACGCGCCTGGGTTCTCTCAATGACCGATTGGACGGAGAAGTACCGCCCGACGACGCTCTCGGCGGTCCGCGGGAACGACAAGGCGCGGGACGCGTTCGAGAAGTGGGCTCGGTCGTGGGACGAGCACCGGCAGGCGGTCATCCTCCACGGGAGTCCGGGCGTCGGGAAGACGTCGGCGGCGCACGCGCTCGCGAACGACATGGGGTGGACGGTGATGGAGTTGAACGCGAGCGACTCCCGCACCGCGGACGTCGTCGAGAAGGTCGCGGGCGAGGCGGCGAAGTCCGGGACGCTCACCGAGGGTGGCGCGGGGCGTCGGCTCGTGGTGCTGGACGAGGCGGACAACTTCCACGGGAACGCGGACTATGGTGGCAGTCGAGAAGTCACCAGGGTCGTGAAGGCGGCGAACCAGCCGATCGTCCTGATTGCGAACGAGTTCTACGACATGAGTAATGGGCTCCGGAACGCGTGCCAGGACGTCGAGTTCCGGGACGTCTCGAAGCGCTCGATCGTCCCCGTGCTCCGAGACATCTGCCGGCAGGAGGGCATCGAGTACGAGGACGCGGCGCTTTCCGCGATCGCGGAGGAGACCAGCGGCGACCTGCGGTCGGCGGTGAACGACCTGCAGGCGCTCGCCGAGCAGACCGAGGTGTTGACCGCGGACGCGGTCGTGACGAGCGAGCGCGACCGCACCGAGGGCATCTTCGACTTCCTCGACGACGTCATCAAGAACGTGGACGCGGAGACCGCACTGAAGCAGTCCTACGACGTGGACGAGACGCCGGACGAGCTCCTGAACTGGGTGGAGGACAACGTCCCGAAGGACTACTACGGGGACGAGCTCGCGGACGCGTACGAGTTCCTGTCGAACGCGGACCGCTGGCTGGGGCGAGTGCGGGCGACGCAGGACTACTCGTACTGGCGGTACGCGGGCGACAACGTCGCCGCCGGGGTGGCGGCGGCACGTCGGCACGACCACGGCGGGTGGACGCGGTACGGGCCGCCGAGTTACTGGTCGAAGCTCGGACGGACGAAGGGCAAACGCAAGCAGCGGGACGCGATCGCGCGGAAGATAGCGGAGCGCAGCGGGACGAGCATCGGGTCGGCGCGCCGGCACGTCCTCCCGTACCTGTCGACGATGATCCATCACTGCAAGCCCCGCGAGTTGACGGTGGCGGTCGCGGCGACGTACGACCTCGACGAGTCCGATATCTCGTACGTCACGGGGAGCGGGGAGAGCACGAACAAGGTCGAGTCGATCGTCGCGGACGCCCGGGAGCGCCGCGAGCGGGCGGCGGTCGAGCACTCCGGCGGCGCGTTCGCCGGTGGTCGAGCGAGCGACCCCGATGCGGACGACGGCGACGGCGTCGACGCTGGAGACGACGGGGCGTCGGCGGCGGACGATCGCGGGCAGGCGACGCTCGCGGACGCCGGCGGCGACGGCGACTCGGCGAGCGACGGCAACCAGTCGGGCGACGGTGACGACGACGGTGCGAGCGACGAGACCGAGGACGGGCAGGACGTCGAGGAGCGCGCCGAGGAGGCCGAGGACGACGACGGCCAGTCCGGGCTGACGGACTTCCTCTGATCGCGACGAACTGGTGACCACCTGCGTCGCGCTTCCTCCCGGAATCGGAACGTTCACTGCCCGACAACCGTGGATTCAGGCGACAATAGCCAGCGCGAAACCCCCGGCGGTCGTACGACACCGGTGATGCAGGATCGGACCTTCCTGGCGCTGGCGCTCGCTCTCACGCTCGTGCTCGCTGGCTGTACCGGCGGTAGCGATCGGACGACTGCGTCGTCGACGATCGCGACGACGGACGGGGCGACGACGGAATCGGAGACGACCGCGACGACGGACGGGGCGACGACGGAACCGACAGGGACGGAATCGACGGGGACGGAATCGACGACGGTGGCGGACCCGCCCGAAGTGAAGACGGAGAACTGCCGGTACGGCGGCGAGGGCGACGACGAGATCGTTCGCGAGTCCGGTGCGTGCCTGCCGTTCGACGCCGACACCGTCTATCGGCGAGTGCTCGAGATGGCGGGCGTCGACCTCGATGAGGGCCCGACGCTCCGGGCGATTCCGGCGCGGGAGACCGACCGATTCGAGTTCGGTTTCAACGACGCCACGTTCGGTGCGACGATGGGGATCGCACCCGACGGCCCTCCGAGCGTCTTCGTCCCGGGGTTCGCCCAGCCGAACCAGAACCCGGACGGCACCGTCAGTCCGGCGGTGACAATGCGGTACGTCGGCCTCTGGAACGATAGCGCGCTCCAGGATGACCTCGACATCACTTACACCGCGAGGGACGCTGAAGTGACGGCCGCCCACGAGTTCCTGCACGTCGTCCAGTTCTACCGCGGGAGCCAGCAGCGCCTCGCTCGCAACCTCACCAGCGAGGGTGTGAACCTCGCGGACGTCGAACTCGCCGTCGTCGAGGGGTCGGCGACGTTCTTCGAGGCCGAGTACCAGCGCGAGCACATGAACGAATCGGACGCGGGTCGGAATCGGTCGGCGTGGGCGAACGCGTCGGCGTACGCAATGGCGCAACTCGGCCCGTACGTGACGGGCGCGGACTACGCGCGCTGGTACCTGAACGGGTCGACTGAGAACTTCGAGAAGCTCTACGACGACCCGCCGGTGTCGATGGAGCAGATCATCCACAAGTACGAGCCCGACGAGGAACTCCCGAAGAACCTCAGCGTGAACGGCGAGGTGTCCTCGGAGTGGGCGACGCCGTCGTTCCCCGAGACGAGGGGCGAGCTCTTCCTGCGGTCGGCGCTCCGCTCGGGCGTCAACGGCTCGCAGGCGGCCCGCGGTGCGGCCGGCTGGGGTCAGGATCGCGTCGTCGCGTTCCAGAACACGTCGTTCTCGCCCCAGGGCTACTACAAGTACGGCTGGGGGTGGACGATCCGGTTCGACGACGCGACCGAGGCCGCGGAGTTCGAGACGATCTTCCAAGAGTGGCTCGAAGCGAAGGACCTGCGCGAGAGCGGCGTCTACGGCGAGGACGAGCACGAGACGTTCCGGCTGATCGAGGTCTCCGACGAGACGGTCGTGGTGCTCGCCGGCCACGAGGACTTCACGACGCAGGCGACGGCGAGCGGGAATACGACGCAGGTCGTCGTCGAGCACACGAGCAGGGACCAGACCGGCGAGGACGAGGACGAGGATGAGTGGACAGAGGAGGGCGACGGCAACCAAACGGTGACGGCGATTTGGGCCGGACGGTCGGCGGCGTGAACGGTTCGAGCGACTCCGGAGCCGTCGACGCGACTCGGCAGTCCGAACCGTTGGGGAACACCGGCAGATATCGTCGGATACGACAACGCGAGCGTCGTTTCGCGTCGTTTCTTCTTCCAATCATACCACAACAGTTAATGCGAAAACATACTGTTTTGTAATTAGTTTTTGATGACGAACCGAACGCTCATCGCAGTCGTCCTCGCTGTCACGATGGTCCTCGCCGGGTGCAGTACCGGGACCAACACGGGGACGACGGCACCGACTGACGACACGACGACCGCCGAGACGACGGTCGCGACGACGACGGAGGCGGACAGCACGACCACGTCCGCGGACTCGTCGGACGACACGACGACCGCGGAACCCACGACGACGACCGAGGACTACCCCGAGGTCAAGACCGAGAACTGCAGGTACAGCGGCGAAGGTGACGACGACATCGTCCGCGAGTCCGGCGCGTGCTTGCCGTTCGACGCCGACGAAGTGTACAAGCGCGTCGCCGACATGGCGGACATCGACATCGACAAGGGGCCGTCCGTGAACTCCATCCCCGCACGAGAGACCTCCCGGTACGACTTCAACTTCAACAACGACACGTTCGGTGCGACGATGGGGATCGCACCCGACGGCCAGCCGAGCGTCTTCGTGCCCGGGTACGCGTCGCCGAACTCGAACCCCGACGGCACCGTCAGTCCGGCGGTGACGATGCGGTACATCGGCCTCTGGAACGACACCGCGCTCCAGGAGGAACTCGGCATTCGCTACACCGCGGCGGACGCGGAGGTGACGGCCGCCCACGAGTTCCTGCACGTCATGCAGTTCTATCAGGGAAGCCAGGAGCGGCTCGCACAGAACCTCTCGAGCGAAGGCGTGAACCTCGCCGACGTCGAGCTCGCGATGGTGGAGGGGTCGGCGTCGTTCTTCGAGAGCCAGTACCAGCGCGAGTACATGGACAACCCGGACGCGATGCGGAACTTCTCCGCGTGGTCGAACGCGAACGCGTACTCGATGAAGCAACTCGGCCCGTACGTGGCCGGCTCGCACTACACGCGCTGGTACCTGAACGGGTCGACGGAGAACTTCGAGAAGATCTACGACAACCCGCCGAAGTCGATGGAGCAGATCCTCCACAAGCATCCGCCCGACGAGGAGCTCCCGAAGAACCTCAGCGTGAACGGCGAGGTGTCCTCGGAGTGGGCGACGCCGTCGTCGGCGGAGACGAAGGGCGAGCTGTTCCTGCGGTCGGCGCTGCGGTCGGGCGTCAGCGGTGACGATGCCGCGGCCGGTGCGGCCGGCTGGGGCCAGGACGGCGCGATCGCGTTCCAGAACACGTCGTACTCCGCAGCGGGGAACTACAAGTACGGCTACGGCTGGGCGATCCGGTTCGACAACGCGACCGAGGCCGCGGAGTTCGAGACGATCTTCCAGGAGTGGCTCGAGTCGAAGGGCCCCCAGGAGAACGGCGTGTACGGCGAGAGCGACGACCAGACGTTCCGCATGATCGAGATCTCTGAGGAGACCGTCGTGGTGCTCGCGGGCCACGAGGACTTCACGACGCAGGCGACGGCCTCCGGGGACACGACCGCGGTCGTCATCGAGCACACCGGCGAGAACCAGACCCAGAGCGACGCCGTTACGGACGACGGTGACGACGAGGACGACGAGTCAACTGTCGCCGGGTCGGTCCACGTCCGTCCGCTGGCGTAACCACCCCCGCGACTCTTCCGTCTGCTTCATCGGTCGACGAGCGACGGCGCAGTCAGACACGATCCGAACGAATAGCCGTCGTCGTCGGGCGATGTGACACGCGAGTCAGTCGAGGTGGGCGTCGCCGCCGGGGACGACCGTCGCGGGGAGGTGTTCGCGGACGCCGCGGACGGCGGCGGCCGGGTCGTCGTCGACGGCGAGCGCGGGGAGCGCGTGGACGGACAGGTCGGTCATGCGTTCGAGTTCGCGCGGGTTCGTGCGTTCGGCGACGGTGTCGCCGGCGTAGTCGTTCAGTACGACGCCGGTGACGGGGACGTCGGCGTCGTGGAGGGCGTCGACGGTGAGCGCGGTGTGGTTGAGGGTGCCGAGGCCGCTGCGGGCGACGACGACCGCGACGTCCGCCAGGTCGGCGACGAGGTCGAGGACCTCTGCGTCGCCGGCGAGGGGCACGCGGACGCCCCCGATGCCCTCGAGGACGCCGACGTCGGCGGTCGCGAGCGCGCTCGCCGCCTCGTCGCGGACGACCTCGTAGGAGAGCGCGACGTCCTCGCGGTCCGCGGCGACTCGTGGCGCGAGCGCCGGTTCGAGGTGGCGCGGGCAGACCGCGGCGTCGTCGTCGCCGCAGGCGACGCGCACGAACGCGGCGTCGTCGTCCGGCGGATGCCCCGTCTGGCAGGGCTTCACCGCGAGTGCGTCGACGCCGCTTTCACGGAGCCAGCCGGTGAGGCCCGCGGTGACCACGGTCTTCCCGACGCCCGTTCCGGTGCCGACGACCGCGAGCGTGCACTCGCTCACGGCGGCTCAGAGGACGCCGACGTCCTCGCCGGCTTCCTTGAACGCGAGGATGCAGTCCTCGATGTCGACGCGGTCGTGGGTCGCCATCGGGACGACGCGGATGCGGCTCGTGCCTTCGGGGACCGTCGGTGGCCGGATCGCGGGTGCGAGCACGCCGCGGTCCCGGACCGCGTCCGCGAGCGCGAGCGCCTCCTCGCGGTCTCCGACCATCACGGGGAGTATCTGGGTATCTCCGTGGACGTCGTACCCGACGTCCGTGAGTCCCTCGCGGAGGTGCGTGACGTTCTCCCAGAGCCGCGACCGGACGGCGCCGTGGCGCGCGATGTGCAGGGCCTCGCCCGCCGCCGCGGCCGCGGTCGGCGTCAGCCCCGTCGAGAACACGAACGACCGCGCGTCGTTCACGAGCAACTCAACGAGCGCGTCGCTCCCCGCGACGTACCCGCCCTGGCTCGCGAGCGCCTTCGAGAGCGTCCCGAGCTGGACGTCCACGCGATCGCTCAGTCCCTCGCGCTGGACGATCCCCCCGCCGTCGTCGTACAGGCCCGTCGCGTGCGCCTCGTCGACCATCACCCACGCGTCGTGGCGGTCCGCCGCGTTGCAGAGCTCCGCGAGCGGCGCGACCGTCCCGTCCATCGAGAACACGGTGTCGGTGACGACGAGCCACGACCCCGGCCGGTCGCAGGCCGCCATCTTCGCGCGGAGGTCGTCGGCGTCGCAGTGCCCGTACACCACGACCTCCGCGTTCGAGAGCCGACAGGCGTCGACGATGCTCGCGTGATTCAGCGCGTCCGAGAACACGACATCGGGGTCGAGCGCGGCGATGGTGCCGACGTTCGCCGCGTACCCCGAGGAGAACGCGAGCGCGCGCTCCGTGCGTTTCGTCTCCGCGAGCCGCGCCTCCAGGTCGCGATGCAGTAGCGTGTCGCCGGTCACGAGCCGGCTCGCACCGGCGCCCGTTCCGACGGTCTCGGCGGCCTCCGCGACCGCTCGCTGCACGCGCTCGTCCTGGGTCAACCCGAGGTAGTTGTTCGACGCGAACACGAGCTCGCGCTCGCCGGACAACACCGGGAGGTCGCCGCCCGGGTCGGGCGCGAAGTACGCCGCCGAGTCGACCGCGTCCGCCGGCTGCAGGTCTCGGTACAGGTCGGCCTCGCGGATCTCGGTCACGCGGCGTGCGACGTCGAACCCGTGCCCCGACGTCCCCCCGTCGACGCCAGCGTCGTCGTCCGTCCCACTCATCTATCTCAGTAACGGAAATCCGATGTGATAGGTTTCCCGGTATCGCACTCGCCGCTTGCGCCCTGCTAGCGCACGAGATCGCCGTCGACCCGACGACGGTGCGTATCGACCCGACGACGGCGCGTATCGACCCGACGACGGTGACCCTTGACCCGATGACGAGGCCTCTCGACCCGACGACGGTGTCCCTCGACGGTGGAACCGGAGCGTCTGCTCTCGGTCAGGACGAGACGGGAAACGGACCGGAAATATCAGAATCCGGGCATCAGTTCCGCGGGGCCGAACACGCCGGTTCGGCCGTCGCGGTTCATCGCGACGCCGCGACGCACGTACCCGAGCGCGGGCCCGTTCACGTTCGCCTCCATGCTCGTGTCGTCGCCGAGTTCGAACGTGTTCGTCGCCGTCTCGCCGTCGAACGTTCGCCCCGTGACCTCGACGGTCGTCGTCACCGGCTTCTCGTCGGAGCGGACGTCGAGGACGCCGCCGACGGAGACGTCCGCGGCGTCGCAGACGCCGGCGCGCTCGAGGAGGACGTCGTCTGCGTGCTCCATGTCGTGGAACTCGAACCGGCCGTCGTGCTCGTCGACGAGCGCCTCGATCTCGGCCTCGCTCATCTCACGAGCGGTCTCGACGTCGTAGCCGTCGAGGTGCGCGATGTCCTCGCGGACGGTGCCGCGGTTGTCCTCGTACCCGGACTTGAGCCCGACGCCCCACCAGATGTCGACGGACTCGACCTCGACGAACGACTGCGCCGCCAGTGCCGCCGCGCCCGTCAGGAACCCCGGCGTCGCGCCCGCGCCACAGACGAACGTCATCCCGGCGTCCGCGAACGTCTCCTCGCGCTCGTCGAGCGTCCCGATGACGCGCGAGCGCTTCAGGACGTCCACGAGCACGCCGTCGTAGCCCGCGTCCGCGAACCGCTCGGCGGTGTTCGGCACGAAGTCGTGCTCGAGGTTCGGGAGCGCGAGCAGGACCGCGTCGATGCCGGCCGCGACCGCCTCGTCGATGACGTCCTGGATCGGGGACCGCGTCGGTTCGGCCTGCGCGCTCGCGACCACGCCGGCACCCGCGCCGTGTTGCTTGACCCCGCCGTCCGCGTCGGCGGCGACCTCACCGCCGTCGGTGAGGGGGCCACCGTCGCTCCCGGTCGCGTCGCCTGCGCTCTCGACCCCGTCGCCGACCTCGTACGCCTCTTCACTCGCTATATTCCCTTCCGTCGCGTCGAGCAGTTCGTCGACGTCGAGGCCGTCGCGGTCGACCGCGATGCCGTTCCGGTCGCACGCCGCGACCGGCGTGATGCCGTCCTTGTACTGGGATACCTCGAGCGTTCGTCGACCGATGCCGCCCGTGCCGAGCACGGCGAACGTGATGTCTCGTGTCATGCGTGGATCGTGAATGTCGTCAGTCGTCGTCGTTTCGCGTCGCGGTACTGGTCGCGGACCCCGCCGCCGTCTCCGGCGGCACATCTGCGGTCGCGCCGTCGTCGTCGCTTTCGGCCGTCACCGCGTCCGCCGATTGCGTCTCGCACTCGCGGCCTTTCACCGCCTCGGGGTCGAACTCGTTGACGTCACGGTTCGGTTCCAGGCCCGCGCGTTCGATGATCTCGATGTCGTCGCCCGGCGACTGCCCGTCGGTCGTGAGGTAGTCGCCGGTGAGGATGCCGTCCGCGCCGGCCTCGAACGGGAGGTGCTGTTCGTCCATCGCGAGGTTCACCTCGCGACCGCCGGTCAGGCGAACGCGAGCGTGCGGGTGGAGGAGTCGATACACGGCGACCGTCTTCAGTATCTCCGCCGTCGAGATGTCCGCGGACTCCATTCCCCCCATCGCGGTGCCCTCGACGGGATTGAGGACGTTCACGGGGAGGCTGGAGACGCCGACGTCCTGCAAGGCGATGGCGGCGTCGACGCGGTCGGTCGGGCTCTCGCCCATTCCGAGGATGACGCCCGCACAGAGGTCCATGCCGGCGTCCTTCGCGACCTCGAGCGTCGCGACGCGGTCCTCGAAGTCGTGCGTGTCGACGACCTCGGGGAAGTACCGGGGACTCGTCTCGACGTTGTGATTGTAGTGATTGATGCCCTCGTCGGCGAGGATTGCGGCCTCCTCCTCGGTGAGGATGCCGAGGCTCGCGTCCACCTCGACGTCGGTCTCGTCGCGGACGAGTCGTATCGCGCGGATCACGTCGTCCCACTCGTCGGGACGACGCTCCTTCGAGACGCCTTTCTCCGCGACGACGATCCCGAACCGCTGCGCGCCGTCGCGCTCCGCGCGCTCGGCGGCGTCGAGTATCTCCTCGGGGTCGAGGAACCCGTACGTGTCGATGCCGGTGTCGAAGTGGACGGACTGCGCGCAGAACCCGCAGTCCTCGGCGCAGTTCCCGGCCTTCGCGTTCACGATGGAGCACGCGTCGACGGTGCCGTCGCCGAGTTCGCTTCGGACGTGGTCCGCGGCCGGTGCCAGCGCCTCGACCGGCTGTGCGATCAGCGCCAGTCCGTCGCGTCGGTCGAGGGTCTCCCCGTCGAGGACGCGTTCGACGGCGTCGTCGACCGTCCGATTCCCAGTCTCGTAAACCACGGCCTAGGTCGCGGTTGACGACTATATAATTGTTGGGGTATCGACGGCGGAACGAGTCCGACGTGGCGGGATCGAACGTCCGAAGCGGAGTCCGCCGGCGTCGCGACCGCTCGCGGTGTGACGGGATCGAACGACCGAGAAGGTGACCGACACCGCGGCGTCAGCGGTCCGTGCCGGTACCCAGGCCCGGGATGGCGACGCGCTCCTCGACGACGCTCATCCCCTTCGACGCGGAGACGACGAGCCCGAGGTAGAGGAGTGCGACGAGCGTGAAGATGCTCGTGTACGCGAAGTTCTGCGACGCGATGCCCTGCGAGACCTTGTACAGTTCCGGGACGGTGATGAACGCCGCCAGCGACGAGTACTTGATGAGGTAGACGAGCTCGTTCGACCAGCCGGGGATCGCGATCCGGAGCGCCTGCGGCAATACCACGTACCGGATGCCCGCGAGCCGCGAGAGTCCGACCGCGCGCGCCGCCGTCAACTGGTCGCCCTCGACGGACAGTAGCGCCGACCGGATGTACTCGCCCTGGTACGCGGCGCTGTTCACCGTGAACCCGATGAGTGCGACGTACACCGCGGTCGCGGGCAGGAACCCGCTCTCGGGGAGCCCGCGGAAGTACTGCGAGAGGTTCAGCGCGTAGTAGAGCACGAACAACTGTGCGAGCAGCGGCGTCCCCCGGATCAGTTCCGTGTACAGCAGCGAGACGGCGGACGACACGGACCCGCCGTAGACGCGAGCGACCGCGAGCGGCACCGCGATGACGAACCCGAGCACGATACCCACGACCGTCAGGACGATGGTGAGCCACGCCGCGTCCGCGAGCTGCGGGAGGAACTCGACGGCGAACGCCAGCGACTCCGACACCGGCCGGACCGCCTCCGGGTCGACGAACGGCTCGTCCGGTCCGACGCCCACGCCCGGCGGGAGCAGCCAGTTGTTCGCCCAGCGCAACGCCAGCCAGCCCCAGAACGCGACCGCCGCGATCGTCCCCACGCGCGAGAGGACGCGCCACTCCTCGACGACGACCTCGTCTCGCTCCGCGGAACTCCGTTCGGCGCCCGCCATCAGCGATCGTGCATCGTCGTGATGCGTTCGAGAAACTGTGCCGTCCGGTCCTCGCGCGGGTCCTCGAACAGCTGCTCGGGCGGCCCCTCCTCGACGATGCGGCCGTCCTCGAGGAAGATCGTGTCCGTCGCCGCCTCGCGCGCGAACCCCATCTCGTGCGTGACGACGAGCATCGTCATCCCGCCGGCGGCCAGGTCCCGCATCACCTCCGTGACCTCGCCGATGAGCTCCGGGTCGAGCGCGCTCGTCGGCTCGTCGAACAGCATCAACTTCGGCTCCATCGCCAGCGCTCGCGCGATCCCGACGCGCTGCTTCTGGCCGCCCGAAAGCTCGCCGGGATACGAGTCGAGCTGGTCCCCGAGCCCGACGCGCTCCAGGTGCTCGACCGCCGACGCACGCGCTTCCTCGGCGTCCATCCCGCGGACCTTCCGCAGCCCGAGCGTGACGTTCTTCAGCGCCGTCAGGTGCGCGAACAGGTTGATGTCCTGGAACACCATCCCGACGTTCCGACGGAGCTCGTCCACGTCCGTCTCCGGATCCGTGACGACCTCGCCACCGAGCCGGATCACGCCCGAATCGACCTCCGTCAACCGGTTCACGCACCGAAGCATCGTCGACTTCCCGCTCCCGCTCGGCCCCATCAGGACCGTCACGTCGCTGCGGTCCATCTCGAAACTCACGTCCTCCAGCACCTGCTCGTCGCCGTAGGACTTCGACACCGACTCGACGCTCAACAGTGGCTCGTTATCACTCATGTGTAGCCTCCGCCATCGCCTTCGCGATTCCTCCGGGATTGCGTATCGCTCTCATCACGAATCCTCCGGGATCGCGTACCGCTCGTTCAACTGGTCGAGTGCGCGGTTCGTCCCGAACGTCAGCACGAAGTACACCGCGCTGATCGCGAGGATCACTTCGGTCACGGCCGTCGTCTCCTGCACGAACAGCTCCTGGCTGCGCGTCAGGAGCTCCGCGAGCCCGATCGCGATCGCGACGCTCGTGTCCTTCAGGACGATCGTGAACTCGTTCTGGAACCCCGGCACGGACCGCCGTAGCGCCTGCGGGACGACGACGTGCCGGATCGCGTCGACCTTCGACAGCCCGACGGCGCGAGCCGCCTCCATCTGGCCCGCGTCGACGCTCTGGAGCGACCCGCGGAACAGCTGCGCCTGGTACGCAGCACTCCGCAGACCGAGCCCGACGACCGCTGCGACGAACGCGTCGCTCACCGGGAGGACGCGATGGATCGGGAACCACTCGGTCACCGGGAACACGAAGAACGTGAAGATGAAGATGACGACGATCGGCGTCCCCCGGAGGACCACGCCGACTATCTCCACCGCGAGCTTCGCGTACGTGCTCCCGTACACCTCGATCGCGCCCGCGGGAAAGCCCGCGGCGAACCCGAGGAGGATGCTCGCGATCGTCAACGCGACGGTCAACAGGAGGCCGCCGGCGAGGTAGTCCGCGTTCTGGCAGACGAACTGCCAGTCCGCGGGCAACCCCGCACAGACCGCGACCACCTCCAGTAGGGCGCCGACGCCGACGACCATCTGGTCAGGCCTCGCTGAACCACTCGTTCCGTATCTCCTCGTACTCGCCGCTGTCCTGGACCGCGGCCAGCCCGTCGTTGAGCGCCGACGTCATGTCGTCGGCGTCCTCGCGGAGCCCGAACCCGTACCGTTCCCCGGTCTCGTACGTGAACGCGATCGTCACGGGGCGCTGGGCCTCGAACGTGTTCGCGACCGGCGTGTCGACGACGACCGCGTCCAGGTTCTCGTTCACGAGGTCCTCGACGGCGAGGACGTAGCTCCCGTACGTCTTGAAGTTCGACTCCTCGAGGTCGCCGGACTGGACGAGTTCCTCGTCGACGACGCTCGCGCCCGTCGTCCCCTCCTGTGCGCCGACGGCGTGCCCGGAGAGGTCGTCGAGCGACCCCGGACTGAACGAGCCGTCCTCGCGGACGAGGATCGCCTGGTCCGCGTTGTAGTAGGGGTCCGTGAAGTCGATCGTCTCGTCGCGCTCGTCGTTGATCGTCATCGCGGCGGCGACGACGTCGATGTTCTCGTTCGTGAGCGCGGGGATGAGCGACGAGAACTCGAACTCTCGCCACTCCGTGAGTTCGTAGTCGGTCTCCTCGACGACGGCCTCGAGGAGGTCGATATCGAACCCGACGAGGTCACCGCCTTCCTTCATCTCGAACGGTGGGAAGCCGGGCGCCGTCCCGGCGACGATCTCCTGGTCGCCGCCGGCACCGAACGAGCTCAGGCAGCCGGCGAGGCCGGCCGTCGACGCGACGCCGGCGACCTTCAGGTACGAACGCCGGTCCATGCTGAATCTGCGAGACATACCTCGAAACGACATCCCGACGCCGCATCAAGGTTTCGTCGTCGACACCGCTCTCCGGTGACGGAGGCGGACTCCAGGCCGCGAGCACCGCCGGGCGGCGCCGGGTCAGGCGGCGGTGGCGCGTGCGGCCGGGCCGACGCGGTACGCGACGAGCGCGGCGGCGACGGCGAGCGCGAACACGAGCCCGATGACGGCGGCGTGCGCGGTGAGGAGTGCGCCGCTGGCGCCGCCGACGGCGACGCGACCGAGCGCGATCTGGACGGGGAACGCCCCGAGGGCCGCGGCGGCGAGCCAGCGCGCGCGAGCGTCGAGGACTCCCCAGCCGCCGACGACGGCGAACGCGAGCGCGGCGAGGACGGTCAGGGAGACCGCGTAGTGTGCGGTCTGCACGGGCGGCGTGTACCGCGAGAGCACCTGTGCACCGAAGAGGACGACGAGGGGCTGGGCGACGGCGGCGACGGCGAGCGCGCGCCGGTACGCGCCCGCAGAGACGACGTCGCGGTAGACGAGCGTCGTCGCGACGACGACGCCCGCGAAGATCCCCATCGCGACCCAGTAGTGCAGGAACAGGATCGGTCCGGTGAACTCGAGGACGGTCTGCCGGCCGAGGAGCACCTGCACGGGCAGGAGGACGACCGCCGCGGTCGCCGCGAGCTTGACGTATCGTGCGTGGTCGTCGAGCCACGCGACGGCCGCGGTCGCGAGGATGAACAGGCCGGTGACGCCCGCGACGACGCGGTGGATCATCTCGAAGAAGCTCGGGACGGACTGCGGGAAGAGGTTCAGGAACCCGCCGTCGCAAACCGGCCAGCGCGCCTGGCACGCCAGTCCCGCGCCGGTCGCCTTCGTCGAGACGCCGAGCAGGATGGTGAGGAACGTGGCGGCGACAGTCAGGGCGGCGAGCCACCGGAACCCGCGTCGCGAGAGGTAGGCGTCGCGCGTGCCACTCATACGCGGCCGTTCGGACAGCGGGTACTTACGTCGCTCGTTCTCGGACGCGGCCGACGACGCACTACCTCGTCCTCGCTTCGCGGCCCGCCGCCACGGACGCCCTTATTCGCCTGGACGCCCTTCCACCTACCATGAGCGAATCAGATGCGAGCGAGCGAGACGTTCCCGAGACCGACGCGGAGTGGCGCGAGCGACTCGACGACGAGTCGTACCGCGTGATGCGTGAGGCCGGGACGGAGGCGCGGTTCTCCGGCGACTACGTCGACCACTTCGAGGACGGCACGTACCGCTGCAAGGGCTGCGGCGAGGTCCTGTTCGACTCGGAGACGAAGTTCGACCACGGCTGCGGGTGGCCGTCGTTCTACGCCGCGGAGGACGCGAACGTCGAGACGCGCGAGGACCTGAGCCACGGCATGAAGCGCATCGAGGTCGTCTGCGCGAACTGCGACAGCCACCTCGGGCACGTCTTCGACGACGGACCCGAGCCGACTGGGAAGCGCTTCTGCATCAACTCGGTCTCGATCGAGTTCGACGACGAGTGAGGGTTCGAGTGCGTCTTCGATCGGTCACGTACTCGCGTCGGTGACTGCGACGTCGCCGACGCCGTCGACGTGGACGTCGTACCCGCAGTACGTGAACTCGATGCTGCAGGGACCCTGGTCACCGTCGTAGAGCGCTTCGAGCGCGTCGGGGTCGAGGACGTCGTAGAGCGGCGGTTTCAGCGAGACGGGGTTCGAACCCTCGGCGTCGGCGACTGCGCGAAGAATCGTCTCGGTGATGCTCTCGTCGTCCCGTCGCCGTGACGGCGAGGGTGAAGTAGCTTTCATCGGAGTGCTCTCGGCGACACTCGCAGAAAAACCTCACTCTTGGGTATAAGTAGGCTTCAGATTTCGAACCTCGGGCTGGGAACGAAACGGCGTCGCTGGTGGCGGTTACTGGCCAAACGCTTGCTCGAAGAGGTCGAGTGGTTGGGAGACGTGTTCCCGGACGAGGTTCTCATGCACGATGTCGAGCCCTAGCCCGTCGAGTTCGTACGCGAGGTCGGTCATGCCGTCCTTGTCATCCGCGGCGGCCAAGAGGTAGACGTTCTCTCGCCCGGTCATCAGCGTGACCGCCTCGACGATGCCGGGGCGTTCGAGCGCCTTCTCCGCCAGTTGTTCGCGTCGCTGCACGCGTGCCGTGCAGACGAACACGTAGTAGTGCTGGACGCCAGCGGCGTCGTAGTCCACGTCCGCGCGATACCCCTGGATCGCGCCCGTCTCCTCCAGGTGCTCGATCCGGTTCCTGACGGTGTTGTCCGATACGTTCACCGCCCTGGCGATCTCGGTGATCGGCTTCCTCGCGTTCTCCTGGAGGTGGTGGAGGATGGCTCGGTCGACGGCGTCGACGGGACGCTCGGGCATGCACTGGACTACCGAGCCACGGCGAAAACCGATTATCCCAGTTTCGTTACGGGTTACCGTCGTTCGGTTACGCCCCCCGAGCGAATCGACCGGTTCGTCCGAGACAAAAAGGGAGAAGCGAGGCCGCGAGCGGTCCTCAGGCGAGGCGGGCGAACGCGAGGTCGCCGCTGACGGACTCGACGAACGCGTCCACGACCTGTCCCTCGCGAGCGCCGGAGACGAAGATCGTGTAGCCGTTCTTCTTCGCGACGCCGTCGCCCTTCCGGCCCGTGCCGGTGATCTTGAGCTGGTACGTGCGCCCGGACTCGACGTCCTCGTTCACCGTCGAGGAGGACTTCGAGGAGGACTTCGCGACCGGCCGGAACGCACCGCAGGCCTCGCAGCGGAGCATGTCGACGCCGTCCTCGGTGACGAGCTTCGTGTCGGGGAGCCCGCACTCGGAGCACGTGACGAACTCGGTGACGTACGCGTCGATCGCGGCCTGGAAGTCCGCGATGTCGAACGACCCGCTGTAGCGTGCGGTGGAGCCGTCGAACTGGCCGCTCGTCCCGAGGTCGCGCTGGATGGACCGGTGGAGGTGGTCGGCCTCGCGCGAGAGCGCCTTCGAGATGCCTTCGAGGTTCGTGAGTCGCGTGAACGCCCCGTCGGTCTGGCCTTCGGGGTCGGGGACCTGGAGGCGGTCGCCACCCTCTCGCGGTGTCTCGGGCAGCACGTCGTAGGCTCTGTCGAGCGCTGTAGCGTATTCCATACCACTGAAAGACCACGGGGACGTAAAGCCCCTCCGAGACGTGCGTGGGCGCGCCGCACGCGCAGTGCGCTGCACGCGGAACGCGGCCGCTACGTGTCACTCGAAGACCGCCGCTACGCGTGAGGCGCAGACGCCGCTACGCGTGAGGCGCAGACGCCGCTACGCGTGAGGCGCAGACGCCGCTACGCGTGAGGCGCAGACGCCGCTACGCGTGAGGCGCAGACGCCGCTACGCGTGAGGCGCAGACCGCCGCTACGCGTGAGGCGCAGACCGCCGCTACGCGTCACGCGCCGGCGGTGCCGTCGAACCGTTCGACGTGCCTTCGCCGTCAGTCCGCGCGCACCCACTCCTCGAGCGTGTAGCCGTCGTACTCGGTCTCGCCGGCGAGGGTCCACTCGTCGCGGTCGAACTCGGGGTAGTGCGCGTCGCCGTCGTACTCGCCGTGGACGCGGCTGAGGAGCTGCCGGTCGACGACGTCGAGGAACGCCTCGTAGATCGCGCTCCCGCCGAGGACGTAGAGCGTGTCGCCGTCGAGGTCGCTGGCGACGTCGATGGCGTCCTCGACGCCGCCGGCGTGGTGTGCGGTCGGTCGCTCCCAGTCGCGCTCGGTCCGCGAGAGCACTATCTGCTCGCGTCCGGGCAGGTCGTCGAACATCTGGAACGTCCGGCGGCCGATCGCGACCGGGTCGTCGGCGACGCGCTCGCGGTACCGCCGCACCTCCTCGGGCAGGTCCCACGGTAGTCTGTCGCCCGCTCCGATGACGCCGTTCCCGGCGACGGCGGCGACGCTGACGATCTCCATGCTGGCCACTACGACTGCTGGTGCCGTGAACGTCCCGGTCGGCGACGGTCGCCTCCATCTTACGGGGCACGACCCGTCGTTCGTTCACCCGGGGTGAACGACGACAGTCGCGAGTGGCCGCTCACCGAAACGCCCGAAAGCGGTCGTCTGAGTGCCCGAGACGCACCGATGACACGTGCTCGCATGCCAATCAACATACTTAAGTCTATCCCTCTCCAGTAACGACTGTGAGTGAAAATACTGGGCGCAAGAACCTTCGAATGCCCAACGACGACGAGGTGTTCGCCGTGGTCACAGAGCACAACGGCGGCAATCACGTACGACTGCGATGCGCCGACGGCGAGGACCGAATGGGCCGGATCCCCGGTCGCATGAAGTACCGCGTCTGGATCAACGAGGGCGACGTGGTCATCGCGGAACCGTGGGACTGGCAGGACGAGAAGGCGAACGTCGAATGGCGGTACACCGACGAGGACGCGGACCAGCTCCGGGCGGAAGGCCACATCGACTGACAGCTGATTTCTGGACGTTCGACTCCCGCGACCCGACGCGGACAGCGATAGCTCGGCCGATACTACGACTCGAGGATCCGGCTCTCCAGCGAGCGCGATTCTCGGGGCGGACGCGGACCTCGTGCTCGGCTCCACTGGATCGTCCGCGAGCGCGGCGAGACCACCGACGTCCATGAGCACGAGTACGTCTGCAACGCGTGAGCGGGTAGATCAGGGGCGTGAACGGTTCGGTAAGCGACTGGTCGGGACGTGAAGCGCTTCAACCGCCGCTATCGACTCGACTTCGATCCGGTCGGTCGTCCGCCGGGCCGGTAACGCATCGCGGGGAACCGCTGTTCGCCGTCGCATCGAGCTAACGCAACCCTACGGTCGCTGAACGAAACGAACGATCTATCCGTCGTCCGTAACTTCGTCGTTGCCGTCGCTATCCTCCCAATAACCAATTCCGTCCGGGGCTGAATCCCGGTCGATGACACGACGCGAACTCACTCGACGGAAGCTCGTCACTGGACTCACGACTGCGCTCGCGGTCGGCGTCGCCGGCTGTGCCGGCCCCGAGACCGGTGACAACGAGACCGACCCCGTTGGTGGCACCGAGGAAGACGACGGACTGACCGAGGAAGAGGACGGTACGGAGACGGAGGTCGGCGAAGACACCGAGACGGAGGTCGGTGAGGATACTGAGACGGAGATGGGCGAAGACACCGAGACGGAGGTCGGTGAGGATACTGAGACGGAGATGGGCGAAGACACCGAGACGGAGGTCGGTGAGGATACCGAGACGGCGGCCGGCGAAGGAACTGAGACGGAGACCGAGTAGACTTCGGTGGCATCGCGGCCGGCGAGGAGACGAAGACCGAGTAGACGGCGGTGGCGTCGCGGCCGACCGGCGACCGACGCCTGCGGCGAGCGCTGGAACGGGGCTCCGAGGGATCGATTCTTCCTCGTCCGGATCGCGTTCGCGGCACTCCAGTCCTCCCGTACCTCCCGAAAGACGAGAGTCCGAGTAGGCCTCACCGTCGCACACCCACCGAGACCGATGGGTGGTCGCGGACTCGGGCGCGCGCGACGAGTACCACCTGGATTGCCACAACGCTGATTTGGAAGGACCGTCGATATCGACCGATGCGTTCGGGTGGCCGTACCGAGTGCGCTGAGCGTGCGGTGTCGCCAGTCGTCGGTGGCGTTCTCGTCCTGGCGATCGTCGTCACGCTGGCAGCTGTCCTGCTGTTCATGGTGTACGGACTCGGCGGCGAGACCGATCCGACGCCGCAGGCCCAACTCGAACTGACGCCCGACGAGGCCGGGAGCGGCTACGAGCTACGGCACCTCGGCGGCGACGCCATCGGCGACGGCGACGGCCGCGTCGTCGTCGAAGGGGTCGCGAACCAGTCGGTACTTGCGTCGAAGACGCTCACCGCGAGCACGGCCGTGAACGTCACGCCGCTCGCCGAGACGATCAGCATACTGTACTACAGCGACACGGGCGAGAGCTACGTCGTCGCGACGTTCGACGCCGAACCGCTCCCCGTCACGCCCGACGAGGGCTGCGAGTGGGTGGACGACCAGACGAACGGCGGCACCGACGACGTCACCGTCGACGGCATCGTCGTGAACTGCGACGTCGTCACGGACGGCGACGTCACCGTCGAGGACGGCGGCGCAGTCGTCGGCGACGTCGACGGCGAGGAGGTCACGTTCGACGACGGCGACGTGTACGGCGACGTCACAGCGGACGGCGAAGCGGACTTCGCGAACGCGCTCGTCGAGGGGACGGTGACGTCGCCCCAGGACGTCGACCTGGAGGACACCGAGGTCACGGGCCCCGTCGACTCCGGTGGGGACCTCACGCTCGACACCGGCTCCAGCATCGACGGGGACGCCGCGGGCGACGAGGTCGACCTCACGAACTCGGCGATCGACGGGTCCGTCACGGCGACGGAGGACGTCGACCTCTCGGACGGCGAGGTGACGGGCGACGTCGACGCCGACGACGACGTCACCCTGGACTCGGGGTCGCGGATCGGCGGCGACCTCGACGGGGACGAGGTATCCGTCGACGCGTCCACGGTCGAGGGATCGGTCGACTCGACGAGCAGCGTCGACGTCTCAGGCAGTACCGTCCAGGGGTCGGTCACCGCGGACGACGACGTGACGGCGTCGGGTGCGAGCCTCGTCGGCACGGTCGAATCCGACGGCGACGTCACCGTCGACTCCAGTACGTCGATCTCGGGCGGCATCGACGGGAACCAGGTCGGGGTCGCCGGGTCGTCCGTCGCCGGCGACGTCGACGCGGACTCGGACGCGTCGGTGTCGGGCGCGACGGTCGAGGGCGGCGTCGACTCGGACGGCGACGTCACGGTGGATTCGAGCACGGAGATCGCCGGGGACGTCGCCGGGAACGAGATCGGCGTCTCCTCGTCGACCGTGTCCGGCGGCGTCGACGGAGACTCGGACGTCACCGTCCAGTCCTCGACCACGGTGGACGGGAGCGTCGAGTCAGCTGGCGACGTCGGAGTCTCGTCGTCGACGGTCGGTGGCGACGTCGCGGGAGCGGGCGAGACGACCGTCGACGACGCGACCATTGGGGGCGACGTCTTCGAGGGCGGGTCCTTCTCCTGTAGTTCGTCGACGATCGACGGCGAGGACTGCGGGGACTACGCGCCCGAGGACTACGACGACTACTCGATTCGCCGCGCCCGCTGACGCGTCGCGACCGTCGACGCCTGACGCGGTTCGGCCGGGAGCCGAATCCTCAAGGCCCCCGTCGTCGTCCGTACGCCCATGACCGTCGCACGCGCCATCGAGGTCGAAGGGCACGTCATCGACTCGGGGACGCTCCAGCGGTGCATGACGACCATCATGGATTTGGGTGGGGACTTCGACGTCGAGCAGTTCGACGTCGGCCGCCACAAGCACGCGGAGTCGTACTGTCGGATGCTCGTGATGGCCGACGACGAGGAGACCCTCCACGAGATCCTGCACGAACTCCACCAGACGGGCGCGCACGTCCCGAACCCGCGGGACGCACGTCTCGAGCCGGCGCCCGCGGACCAGGTCGTCCCACAGGGGTTCTACTCGACGACGAACCATCCGACGCAGGTCCGGCACGACGACGAGTGGTTGGACGTCGAACGCATCGAGATGGATTGCGCGGTCGTCGTCGACCCGGACGCCGACGGCGGGCCGCGTGCGTACACGAAGGTCCTGAACGCGATCGAGGCGGGCGACCTCGTCGTCGCCGACGAGTTCGGGGTGCGCGTCGACCCGCCGGACCGTCCCCGGGGCGGGAGCGGTCCGTTCGGGTTCATGCAGGGCGGCGTGTCGAGCGAACGTCCGAGCGAGAGCCTCATCGAGGACGTCGCGGACGTCATCCGGGAGGCGAAGGCCGACGGCGGGACCGTGCTCGCCGTCACCGGCCCGGCGCTCCTGCACTCGGGCGCCGGCCCGGAGTTCGCGCGCCTCGTCCGCGAGGGGTACGTCGACGCGCTCTCGACGGGGAACGGGTTCGCGGTGCACGACATCGAACGGAACATCTACGGGACGAGCCTCGGGCTGAACGTCGAGACCCTCGAGAGCCCGCGGAAGGGCCACAAGCACCACATCTACGCGATCAGCGAAGTGATCCGCGCCGGCGGGATCGAGGCCGCGATCGAGGACGGCGTCGTCGACTCCGGCGTCATGTACGACTGCGTCCAACAGGACGTCGACTACGTGCTCGCTGGGAGCATCCGCGACGACGGCCCGCTCCCGGACACGATCACGGACGCCGTCGAGGCCCAGAACGCCATCCGCGACCAGGCGCACGAGGCGGACGTCGTCATCATGCTGTCGACGCTCCTCCACAGCGTCGCCGTCGGGAACTGCCTGCCGTCGACGACGCCCGTCATCTGCGTCGACATCGACCCGTCCACCGTCACGCAACTGCTCGACCGGGGCTCCTCGCAGGCGGTCGGGATGGTCACGGACGTCGGCACGTTCGTCCCGACGCTCGCCGACAAACTCATCGACCAGGACGACGAATAGGAGCGCCCGCGGCCGGACGTCGGGTTCAGAGCGCGTCGAGGATGTTCAGGTAGCCACTCCCGTAGTACGCCTTGTCGTAGTCCTCGGGTACGTCCGCCGCGCGCTTGAGCGCACTCTCGACCTGGTTCGCGGTGTAGTTCGGGTTCGCGCTCTTGACGAGCGCTGCCGCACCGGCGACGTTCGGCGCGGCCATGGACGTTCCGGCCGCCCATCCGTAGCTGTAGTCCGCTCCAGTATATGTTCCGTCCTCGAAGACGGGTTCTGCAATTGTGCTCAGAACGAGGTCGAAGTAATAATTTGGATTGGTCGTCTCAAGGTCGGCGTCACCGCCGGGTGCCGCGAGCGTGATCGCGTTCGTCCCGTAGTTCGTGTAGAACGCAGGACTCTCCGGCGGTGCGTCGAGGCGTTCCTCCCCCCAGTTGAACCCGATCGGGCCGGTCGCGGCGACGCTACACGCTTGCGCTCCCTCGTTCGGGAGGCTGATGACGTTCCCGTCGTGCTGGAGGTCCGCGCTGTCGTTGCCGGCGGCAATGCAGAGAAGGGTCCCCTCTTTGTTTGCGTGCGTCATCACGCTGTTGAGGGTCTTCCCGTAGAACTGCCCGTTACCCTTCCTAGAGACGGGGTACGCACCGAGCGAGAGGTTCGCGACGTCCGCGTCGATTCCCGCGCTGTAGACAATGGCAGCGAGGATGTCGCCGAATGATGCGAGCGAGTTCGGCGAGAACACGCGACAGTCGACGAGGTCCGTCTCGGACGCAGTTCCGATAACGCCCTTGCCGTTGTCCTGCGCGGCGACGATGCCACCGACGTGCGTGCCGTGATAGCCGCCAGCCGCGTTCGCCGAGCCGAGGTCGTCGCCGGTGAAATTCCTTGAGACGTCTTCGTTAACCTCGAGGTCCGGGTGGCCGGCAGCGACGCCCGTGTCGATGATCGCGACGCGTGTGTCCTCGCCCTTCGTCGTCTCGTGGGCCGTCGCGACGTCGAGGTCCTGCTTGTCCCATTGGAGTGGGTAGAGATCTTCGTCTTCGACCGACGTCTCCTCGACGGTCGGCGCTCGCGCGTTCACGTCGGGGTCGTCGAGTTCGATCTCGACGTCGGGCGCGAAGTCTTTCACGCGCTTGTGGCGTCGGAGTTCGTTCTTCGATCCGCGGACGACGGCGAAGTCGACGCCGGGCATCTCGTGGACGACGTCGAGGCCTCGGAGACCGCCTTTGCCCTTCGTCTCGACGAGGAATCGGTCGGTTCGCACGGCCGCGGTCACGCTGGTGCCCGTGGCGATGCCGCCGAGTGTTGCGCCACTCACTGTCAGGAACGTTCGCCTGTTGACGTTTGGCATGCGCTCGTCCATGCGAACGGATACCATATTGGTATTGCATGCATACCAATAGCAACCGAAACGGAAGCAACGGCTATCTGTACCGAAAATGACGATTGGAAATTCACATTGGGTCTTTACGGGCCCGTAGTAGCGCGTCGGCGTCGCCGGCGGCGTCGACGTGGGCCGAGCCGTCGATCAGGCGCTGGCGTCGTAGCCGGCGTCCTCGACGGCCGCGACGAGCGCGTTCGGGTCCGCGTCGCCGTCGACCGTCGCGGACTCGGCCTCGCGGTCGACGTCGACCGACGCGACGCCCTCGACGTCGGCGAGCGCGTCAGCGACGGTCTCCTCGCAGTGCTCGCAGGACATCCCGGTCACGGTGATGGTCGTGCTCATACACGAGGCTCGACGATGCAGGCATAAACGACTGACGGACGCGCGGACGCCACTGACCTGGCGGTCAGCGAGCGGTGCGAGGCCGTCGCTCGCGACGCCGCGGCCGTCCCGGTGGACGACGCGCCGGCTGTCGGACGTGAGCGTCGTAAAATCGCGGTCTGAAAGTCGCGCTGGCGACTGTTGGGACCTGCGTTAGACGCGAAGAACGTTCTTCGCGCGCGGGCCCTTGGGGGCCTGTTCGATGTCGAATTCGATCTCGGTGCCTTCCGTCAGGTCCTCGCCACCAACGTCCTCCATGTGGAAGAAAACGTCGTCGTCAGCGTCCTCGGTGGAAATGAAACCGTAACCGCCAGTGTCGTTGAAGAAATCAACCTTACCTTCTGCCATTACGATTTATCCTACCCCGAGTACGCGTATAAGCGTTCCGTGTTTGTATTCCAAACGGGAAAAATTACGGGCGAACGTGCGCGATACGGGGTTAGTTCTGTATATTTGTTCTATAACGGCGCGACTTGGCGAGATTTGCCGACCGGACGGGAAGACATGGTTCGATCACTGTCGGTATCCCCACTTCGCCACTGCACGCCAGTCACCCCCACGCACGGCCGTCCAGTGGGTCGGTTCGGGTCGTGCCCCTCGCCCCGGCGTCCCCTGACTCTCGTTCGCACGCCACCACCCGGCGCGCTGGCCTGCCAGTGCGAGCGCGAAGCGTCGCTGTCCCGGGAGCGCCCGTCGCTCGGATGTCTCACATCCACGCTGACACTGGACGTCCGCTCACGAATCGTCGCGATCGCGGTCGACCGCATACTCGGACTCACCGCTTCGACGGTCGTCTGTGCTCGGGTCTCCCGCGACGCCGTCGCCACTCCATCGGTCGTTCGACACGCCCTAACCGTGGTGGCGTGGTCGTCCGTCCGACGGTATCGGTCGGCTTCCGGACCAGTCCTGGAGCCGCCACGTTTCTCTTCGTGCTGGCGAAAACGGCGGGTTACTGGCGGTTCGAGCGCGGCCCGTCGCGACCGCAGTTCGAGGTACGGTCGAGTTATCGCTATCGCCCGTTCCCGTCGATACGTTTCGCCGGAGATGACAGCGAAAAGGGAGTTTGCGGTAACGTTCGCGTAGCGCTTTCACTCTCTTCGGTTACCGAGGTTGGCCCGCTGCATAACAAAACGCCTCGCGGCGAAATAGTCGAAAGCATGATAGACGAACGGACAACACGTGGAAAACTCGTCACACTGACCATGGTCGTCGCGGTCATGTTCGGAATCGGCGTCGCCGGCGCGGTGACCGGCGCACCGACGAACGCGGCCACGTCGGGACAGACAGACGCGAGCACAGCAGCGAATCAAGAGGTCACGGCGACGAACGTACAGGCCGAGGAGGTCACGATGAACGACGTGACCGTCACGAACTTCACGGTCGACCTGGCGGAGTTCGATGGCACGCAAGCCACGCTCCAGCAGGCGTTCGACGCCGCGGTCGGCGGGAACGTCGAGGGCTTCTCCGTCGAGTCGGTGGAGATCGAGAGCATCGAGTCGGCGTCCGTGAGCGTCGAAGACGACGTCGCCACCATCAACGCGGAGATTACGTCGATCACGCTCGTGGGCGTGCAGGCGGATAGCGTCACGTTCGACGGGCCGGCCTCCGAGGCCGGTGCGGTCGACGGGATGCTGTCCGGCGGAAGCCTGAGCGTCGGCGAGACGGTCGTCACCGGCCTCTCGGTCGAAGAGCTGCGAATCAGCTCCGCAGAGGAGGAACCGACGGAGACCGAGACCGAGACGGAGACCGAGACCGAGACGGAAACGGAGACCGAGACCGAGACGGAAACGGAGACTGAGACCGAGACGGAAACGGAGACCGAGACCGAGACGGAAACGGAGACCGAGACCGAGACGGAAACGGAGACTGAGACCGAGACGGAAACGGAGACTGAGACCGAGACGGAAACGGAGACCGAGACCGAGACGGAAACGGAGACCGAGACCGAGACGGAAACGGAGACTGAGACCGAGACGGAAACGGAGACCGAGACGGAAACCGAGACGACGACCGAGGAGGAACCCGAGCCGATGGCGTCGGTGACGTTCGACGACCAGACGCTCGAGAACGACACCGTGGTCGTGCAGAACGTCTCGGTGTCCGACGGCGGGTTCGTCGTGATCCACAACGACGAACTGCTGGAGGGTGACGCACTCGGAAGCGTCGTCGGGGTCTCGGAGTACCTCGAGGCGGGGACGCACGAGAACGTCACCGTCGAGCTGTTCGACGTGCCGGGGGCGAACGTCAGCGAGGAGGACCTCACTGACTCGCTGATTGCGATGCCGCACCTCGACACGAACGGGAACGAGACGTACGACTTCGTCCGGACTGACGGCGCCGAGGACGGTCCCTACCTCGATGACGGCGAGGCCGTCGTCGACGACGCCTTCGTGACCGTCGAGGACGAGACGGAGACGGAGACGGAAACGGAGACGGAGACGGAGACGGAAACGGAGACGGAGACGGAGACGGAGACGGAGACCGAGACTGAGACGACGACCGAGGAGGAACCCGAGCGGATGGCGTCGGTGACGTTCGAGGAACAGACGCTCGAGGACGACTCGGTGGTCATCGAGAACGTCACGGTGCCCGAGAGCGGGTTCGTGGCGATCCACAACGACGAACTGCTGGAGGGTGACGCGATCGGGAGCGTCGTCGGGGTGTCCGAGTACCTCGAGGCGGGGACGCACGAGAACGTCACCGTCGAGCTGTTCGACGTGCCGGGCGCGAACGTCAGCGAGGACGACCTCACTGACCTGTTGATCGCGATGCCGCACCTGGACACGAACGGGAACGAGACGTACGACTTCGTCCGGACCGACGGCGCCGAGGACGGCCCATACGTGCTGAATGGCGAAGCGGTCGTCAACACCGCAGTCGTGACCGCAGACGACGACGGCGATGACGGTAACGAGACGGAGACGGAGACGGAGACCGAGACCGAAACGGAGACCGAGACCGAAACGGAGACTGAGACGGAAACGGAGACTGAGACGGAGACCGAGACCGAAACGGAGACTGAGACGGAGACTGAGACTGAGACCGAGGAAGAGCCCGTACAGGAAGCGTCTGTGACGTTCGAGGATCAGGCGCCCGAGGATGGCACGGTCGTCGTGCAGAACGTCTCGGTGTCCGATGGCGGGTTCGTGGCGATCCACAACGACGAACTGCTGGACGATCCCGTCGGGAGTGTCGTCGGGGTCTCGGAGTACCTCGAGGCGGGGACGCACGAGAACGTCACCGTCGAGCTGTTCGACGTGCCGGGGGCGAACGTCAGCGAGGAGGACCTCACTGACCTGCTGATCGCGATGCCGCACCTCGACACGAACGGGAACGAGACGTACGACTTCGTCGCGACGAACGGGTCCGCGGACGGTCCGTACGTCGAAGCTGACCAACCCGTCATCGACGACGCCGTCGTGACCGCCGAGGACGGCGACGACAGCACCGAGACGGAGACGGAGACCGAAACGGCAACCGAGATGCCGAACGAGACGGAGACGGAGACCGAAACGGCAACCGAGATGCCGAACGAGACGGAGACGGAGGCAGAGACGGAGACTGGAACGGAGACGGAGACTGGAACGGAGACGGAGACTGGAACGGAGACGGAGATGCCGAACGAGACCGACGAGGTCTCGTCCGTGACGTTCGCGAATCAGACCTCGAACGGAACGGCCGTGGTCGTGGAGAACGTCACGGTGACCGAGGGCGGGTTCGTGGCGATCCACAACGCGTTCCTCTTCGAAGGTGACGTGGTCGGGAGCGTCATCGGGGTCTCGGAGTACCTCGAGGCGGGGACGCACGAGAACGTCACCGTCGAGTTGTTCAACGTGACTGGCGCGAACGTCAGCGAGGACGACTTCACCGAGCTGCTCGTTGCGATGCCGCACCTCGACACGAACGGGAACGAATCGTACGACTTCGTCGCGACGAACGGGTCCGATGACGGCCCGTACACGGTGAACGGCGGCGTGCTGATCGACGTCGCGAACGTCACCGTCGAGAACGAGACGACGGAGACCGCGACGGGGACGGAGAACGAGACGGACGGGAACGAGACGACGACCGAGAGCGTGACGGCGGCGACGGCCGCTGCCGTTGCGACGCCAGCGAGCGTGACGGCTGCACCGGTGGCTGCGCAGGCGGTGCCGGTCGCCGCGGAAGCGGCTCTCTGAGGCACGGAGTCGCGTTCGGTTCGCGCCGAGCGACCCCCGGTGCGAGCGGCCTCGTGGACGGCCACGGGACCGGCCCGCACCGCGGTCGCTGACGCAGTTTTTCTTTCGCGGTCGCGATCACAGCGATGCCCGTGATCGGCCGCTATCGGCGAATGCGTTGAAGCCGCTCGCGGACGAACGATAGCGCATGTCCTCGTCCTACGACTGTACGTGCGGTGCGACGCTACGCTACCGGCAGGACATGGAGCGACGACCCGGTGGTCGACGCACGAACTGGGTTTGCGGCGACTGCGGGACGCCCGTACCAGCGGCGACGGCGGAGAAGCTCCGTCACCAGAATCCGTCCTGACCGTTCGGGCATCGGGCGTGCGTCGATCGACGAGGGCGCTCGCGCACGGCGAGCGCGACGACTGCGGCGATGGACGAGGTTATGCACCCGGAGCCGGTTAGGCTACGGTATCTTGTCCACGCGCTCGCTCAACGCCATCGTGACCACCGGATCGATAGATCAGGCGTCGCGTCCGTCGGGGAGGGCGACGCGATGACCGTCGACGACCCGACGCGACTCGACCGACGGCGCGTCCTCGCGGCCGTGGCGTCGGGGGCCGCGGCCTCGATCGCTGGCTGTTCGATGCTCGAAGCGGGCGACGACGGCGACACGGCGGCCGTCGCCGACGATCGCGCTCGGGAACTCGCCGAGCGGTTCGCGCCGGCGATCTACTTCGACCGACGGGAACCCTGGTTCCTGACCGATCCGCGGCCGTTCGAGAGCGAGCGCGACGGCGACACCGTCGTCGACGGGTTCGACGCCCTGAACGGGTACGTCGAGGCCGGTGGCGCGGACGACCCGCCGGAGCCGCGCGTGTTCTTCAACGTCCGCGAGTACGAGGACTCGACGCTCGCGGTCGTCCAGTTCTGGTTGTATTCGGCGTTCGACCAGTTCACGACGAACTTCCACTGGCACGACTGGGAGCTCCTCCAGGCGTTCGTCGACACCGACGGCGACGATCCGCAGTTGTACGTCGCGAGCTCGCACTCGCGGCGCGTCCCGAACAACGAGTACCTCGACCCGGACCCCGAGGGGCGGCCGCGCGTCCTCTCCGAGCTCGGCTCGCACTCGAGCGGGCTGTCGGTGAACGCCGACGAGGACCGGTTCCAGCGGTTCCCGACCGACGACGACGTGGCGGACGTCACGAACAGCATCGTCGAGGGGCTCGCCGAGACCGCCGCCGAGATCCCGCTCGCGTACGGGCTGCCGCGCGACGAGGGCCTGACGCTCCCGTTCGCGGTCCCGGAACTGGACGGCGAACCGGTGTACGAGCACGAGCGGTTGCCGGACGTCGACGCGTCGGACTTCGTCCCGGAGGGCGTGACCGTGCGGTCGTTCGACGCGCTCCGGTCGCCGCCCCCGGACCTGCCGTCGCGCGAGAGCGGCCTGCTGTTCGAGTACGAGGGCCGCGACGACGCGGACGCGGACGTGACGTACGACCTCGTCGACACGAGCGAACTCGAGCACATCGCGGCGTTCGAGGGCCCGCAGTTGAGCTTCGAGTTCGCGATCCCGACGTTCGCGGAGGACGCCATCGCGAGCCACATCACGACGACCGGCGTCCCGTGGGACGACCCGCGGTACGAGAACCCGGCGTCGGACGTCACGGACCCGGCGCATCGGCGCGCGCTCGCCGAGCGCTACGACGTCGTTGGCGAGCCCGCGGCCACGAACCAGGTGATCGCGTTCGTCACGAACGCCGTCACCGCGTCGGAGGCGCCCGACGGCGAGGGGTTGACGACGGAGACGTCGGACGTCGAGTCCGTCGCGCTCTTGCAGAGCGACCCCGTCGCCGTCCCGACGTTCCGCGGCGTCGCGGCCGTCCAGGACGTCCCCGCTGGCGATCACACGCTCGCGGTGAACGGCGCGGGCGTCGCCCCGCACAGCGAACCGGTGACGGCGGACGAGTCGGGGACGACGGTCGCCGGCGTCGACGGCGAGATCCCGCTCGTCGCGCGCGAGAACGCGGTGAAGCTCGACGTCGACGGCCGCGACGCGGACCGCGACCTCGAGGGGGTTGCGGTCGAGGACGACTTCGCCGGTCGCCTCTACGACGCCCCGCTGGAGGAGCGCGACGGACTCTACGTGCACCGGGGTGGTGCGTTCACGACCGAGGTCCGGGACGCGGACGACGAGGTCGGCGCGTTCCGCGTCAATCCCGGCGACGAGGACGCGGTCCGGGTCGAGCACGCGACGACCGGGAAGACGCCGCTCGCGACGTACGTCGCGGACGTCGCCGAGGAGACCCTGGCGCAGGTCGAGGCCGTGGACACCGAGGACGCGGAGGGCCGCGAGAACTCCGTGAAGGGCCTCGCACGAGCGCTCGAGGCCGTCGTCGACGCCGCACGGCGCGCCGCCGAGCGCGCCGAGGCCGGCGACCGCGAGCGAGCGGACAGGCAACTCGAGACCGTCGTCGAGCGCCTCCAGCTCGTAGCCGACCGGCTCGCGGCGGCGAGCGACGCCATCCCGGACGACCTCGGGCTCGCGACCGACAAGCGCCTCCAGCAGGCACGGAACCGGACGGAGCAGGCGAGGGACGCGGAGAAGCTCTGAAACCGGGCTCAGTCGCACGCGACGTACGCGACGAACGCGACGACCGCGAGGGATGGGGCGAGCGCGCCACGGTCGTCAGCCGTCGAGGGTCTCCGCGGCGTTGTCCCGCGGTCGATAGTCGAGGAGACGCATCGCCTCGGTGACGGTGAGGAAGCGCTCGTCGTTCCGGGAGACGGCGTTCACCGTCACCGGCGACTCGGGGAGGTCGACGGTCGCGGCCTTCCGGTGGACGTCCGCGCAGTCGCGTGCGCTCAACCACATCGCTCGCGCGAACCGGTCCCGGCCGGGGTCGACGTCGTCGCCGGTCGCCTCGCGGAGGGCGTTCTCGGTCATGTACCAGCCGATGCGGAGGTTGACGACTTCGAGGTCGTGGCGGTGCGCGTAGTATCGCGTCAGGTTCTCGCAGGCGGCCTTGCTCACGCCGTAGAACGAGTCGGGGGCCGTCGGTGCGTCGCCGGGGACGGTCTCCTGTGCGCCGAGCGTGACGGTCTCGGGGTCGTCGCCGGCGGCGTTGTACGTCCCGACGGCGTGGTTCGAGGACGCGAACACGACCCTGTCGATGCCGTTCTCGACGGCGGCGTCGAGGACGTGCTTGGTGCCCTGGACGTTCGTCTCGGAGACGGTCTCCCAGTCCGCGTCCGGCGAGGACGCGCCGGCGAGGTGGACGACGACGTCGAACGCGCCGAGCTTCTCCGCGACGTCGTCGGGGTCCGTGACGTCCAGACGCGTGGCGTCCATGTCGTCGTGCGCGGAGTGCGTGAACGGTATCACATCGAGCGCGTCCTCCTCGCGGAACGCGTCGAGGAGCACCCGCCCCACGTTGCCGGCGGCGCCGGTGAGTGCGAGTCGCGTCATCGTCCCCACGCCGGACGGCCACGCGGGTAGGGCTGTGGCTGGCAGCCGCCGGTCGGGGTCCCAGATGCAGAGTCCCGGATTCAGAATCCGGAGAGCTCGAAGTCGACGGCGTCGCGGAACGCACCCTGGACGACCTCGGAGAGCGCGGGGTGGACGTGGATCGTCTCGGCGACCGTCTCGGCGTCCGCGCCGGCGGCGACGGCGGTGGAGACCTCGTGCACGAGCATCGACGCGTCGGGGCCGACGACGTGACAGCCGAGTATCTCGCCGTCGTCGCCGACGATGGCCTTCGCGAACCCGCCGCGGTCGTCGACGACCGCGCCGAGCGCGGTGTCGGCGTACGCGCACGTGCCGACCGCGTACCCGTGGTCGGCGCCGCCGTCGCCGTCCTCGCGGTCGGCGCCGTCGCCGCCCTCGTCCTCGTTGCCGTCGGCGCCGCCATCGCCGTCACTGTCTTCGAGCTCGTCCTCGGTCTGGCCGAGGCTCGCGACCTCGGGCGACCCGAAGACGGCGTGGGCCATCCCGGGGTACTCGACGGGTTCGGGGTCGTCGTGGACGACCGCGTTCACGACGTACTCGGCTTCCTTGTCGCCGGAGTGCTTGAACTGGTAGTTCCCCGCGACGTCACCTATCGCGTAGACGCCGTCGGTCGACGTCTCCAGGTACTCGTCGGTCTCGACGTAGCCATCGTCGTCGGTCTCGATGCCGGCCGCGGAGACGTTCCAGAGGTCCGCATTCGGTTTCCGGCCGACCGCGAGCAGGAGTTCGTCGCCGCGCACCGAGAGCTCCTCGCCGCCCTCGGTCTCGGCGTGGACGACGCGCTCCTCGCCGGCGTCGCCTCCGCCGTCCGCCTCGCCGATCTCGGTCGCTCGATAGCCGAGGTGAAGGTCGAACCGCTCGCGGTACGCGTCCGTGAGTCGCTCGGCTATCTCGCGGTCCTCGCGCGAGAGGAGGACGTCGCCGTGGCCGACGATCGTCACGCTCGCGCCCATCTGCCCGAAGAAGTGAGCGAGTTCGACCGCGACGTAGCCGCCGCCGACGACGACGAGGTGGTCGGGGCGATCCGCGAGCCTGAGGGCGTCGTCGCTCGTGAGGAAGTCGGTCTCGCTCGTCCCGTCGATGGCGTCCGGGACGGCCGGCCGGGACCCGCCGGCGAGCACGACGTCGTCGGCGGTGAGTCGCTCGCCGCCGGGGCCGTCCTCGGCGTCGACCTCGACGACGCGCTCGTCGACGAACCGGCCCTCGGTCTGGTAGAACGTCAGGTTCTCGTTCGCTCTCGCCGCTTCCTCCTTCCGCTCGGCCTCTCCGGTGACGGCCGCCGTGACGCCCTCGACGATCGACGCGAAGTCGACGTCCTCCAGGGTCGCGTCGACGTCGAAGCCGCCCGCGGACCGCACGATCTCGACGACGTTCGCGTGATGGATCAGTTGCTTCGAGGGATTGCAGCCGCGGTTGAGGCACGTCCCGCCGAGGGGTCCGCGTTCGACGAGCCCGACGTCGAGTCCGGCGTCGGCCGCGGTCGACGCGACGACGTTCCCGGTGCCGCCGCCCAGGACGAGCAGATCGTGGTCTCGCACGGTCGGACCGTCGTCGCGGCGACGCGTATCGCTTGTGCAGGCTATGCACACGCCGCCTCTACCGGCGCTTCCGGGCGACCGATGGAGGCGGCGCGCTGCGTCGGCCGCGATCGGGGTCTCGGCAAGAGTTTGCCGGGTCGGGGACTATGCGTTTGGTCGCCGAACCACCACCATGAACTGTCCCTCGCCGCTCGCCGTCGACGCGACCGCCGTCACGGGCGTCGCACGCGGTGAAGACGGTGCCTGACGGCTCGTACGCGCCGATCGAGGACTACGGCGTGGTCGGGAACCTGGAGACGTGCGCGCTCGTCGGCCCGGACGGCGCCGTCGACTGGTTCCCGTTCCCGCACGTCGAGTCCCCGAGCATCTTCGCCGGCATCCTCGACGCCGACCGCGGTGGCCGGTTCCGGCTCGCGCCGCGCGGGGCGTTCGAGTCGTCGCAGGCGTACCGCGACCGGACGAACGTCCTCGAGACGACGTTCGAAACGGACGAGGGGGTCGCGACCGTCACCGACTTCCTCCCGCCCGCCGGCCTCGACCACCCGAAGAAGGTCATCTACCGGCGCGTCGCGTGCGCGGACGGGGCGGCGACGTTCGACCTCGAGTTCGAACCGGCGTTCGACTACGCGCGCGCCGACGCCGCGTTCGAGCGGACCGACCGCGGCGTTCGCGCGGCTGGCGGCGAGGAACGCACCGTCCTCGAGGTCCCAGACGACTTCGATCTGGACGTCGACGCCGACGCGGGCCGAGCGACCGGGACGCTCGACGTCGACGCCGGCGACGTCGAGTGGGTGCTGCTGCGGTGCACGGGCGCCGAGACCGCCGCAGCCGACCCCGAGGGCGCGCTCGCGGACACCGTTTCCTTCTGGCGGGACTGGTCGCACGGCTGCGATGGCGCTGCGGAGTGCGCGTTCGCCGGGCCCTGGCACGGCCTCGTCGTCCGCTCCGGGCTCGTCCTCAAGCTCCTCACGCACGCCGAGACGGGCGCCATCGCTGCCGCGCCGACGACGTCGCTCCCGGAGGACGTCGGCGGCGTCAGGAACTGGGACTACCGGTACAACTGGCTGCGCGACGCCGGCTTCACCGTGCAGGCGCTCTCGAACCTCGGGCACGTCGACGCCGCGAGCGACTACGTCCAGTGGTTCGTCGAGCTCTGCCAGGCGAAGCACCCCGCCGACGTCCAGCCGCTGTACGGCCTCCACGGCGAGACGGACCTCGACGAGCACGAACTCGATCACCTCGAGGGCTACCGCGAGTCGCGGCCGGTCCGCGTCGGGAACGGTGCGGCCGACCAGCTCCAGCTCGACGTCTACGGCGAACTCCTCCTCGCCGTCGACGAACTCCACCAGCACGACCACGACCTCTCCGCGGACGAGTGGGACACGGTGCGCGGCATCGTCGAGCACGTCGCGGACGTCTGGGAGACCCCGGACGCCGGCATCTGGGAGGTCCGCGACGGCCCGAAGCAGTTCGTCTACTCGAAGGTCATGTGCTGGGTGGCGCTCGACCGCGGTATCGACCTCGCCGAGTCCGGCGGGTTCGACGCGCCCGTCGACGACTGGCGGACGACGCGCGAGGCGATCCGCGAGACCGTCCTCGGCCGCGGGTACGACGACGACCTCGACGCGTTCGCGCAGACGCTCGACGGGTCGACGGTGGACGCCACCGCCCTCCTCCTTCCCGTCGTCGGCTTCCTGCCGTTCGACGACGACCGCGTCCGCGCGACCGTCCGGACGATAGAGCGGCGACTCGGCGAGAACGACGCGCTCGTCAGCCGGTACGACGGCGACGACGGTCTCCCCGGCGACGAGGGCGCGTTCGTCCTCTGCTCGTGCTGGCTCGTGGACGCGCTCGCGCTCTCCGGCCGCGTCGACGACGCCCGCGAGCGCTTCGAGGCACTCCTCGAACACGTGAACTCGCTCGGCCTCCTCGCCGAGGAACTCGACGAGGAAACTGGCGCGTACCTCGGGAACTACCCGCAGGCGTTCAGTCACGTCGGACTCGTCAACAGCGCGCTCTACCTCGGCTGGGCGAACGGCCGCGACTTCCCGAGCGCACCCCCGATGGCGATCCGACTCGGCGACCCCGTAACCGCCGACCGCTGAAAAAAGCCAGCGCGGACCGTCACCGATCGTCGCGAGCCCCGGCGGGTCGTCGCGGGACTACTCGCTCTCGACCTGCTGCTGGTCGAACTGCTCGCTCGCCTTCGTGACCTCCTCCAGCGCCGTCTCTTCCTCGCGGAGCGTCTCCTCCAGCACGTCCGCCGCCTCGTCGTGCCCGAGCTTCCCCGCGAGCGACGTCAAGCTCCCATACGCCGCGATCTCGAGGTGCTCCGTCTTCTGACCGATCTCCATGTTGTAGCGGTCGAGCACCTCGCCCTCGTTCTCGCCGGAGAACTGCTCGTGCTCCTCGATCATCGCTTTCACGACCATGTCCTCTTTCTCCTGCGGGCTCTCGTCCAGCTGTTCGAATACTTTCTCCAGGCGGTTCACGTGCTCTCGGGTCTCCTCGCGGTGCTTGGAGAACCCCTGCTTCGCGGCGTCGTCGCTCGTCTGCTCCTCGAGCGTCCCGAGCGCGTCGATTAGCTGGTTCTCCGTGTAGTACATCTCCTGCAGGCCTTCGACGAGAAGTTCTTCTGTGGATTCTGTTGTCATCGTGTCCTCGTCGCTACGTTGGAGCAGGGACGGACTCAAGCGAGTGGGTTGCACCTGCAGGCCGTTCGCTCCAGCGAAAACCACCAGCAAGCGTGGCGGACGTCGGTCCCCGCATCCGCTTCCTCGGCGTTTCGAGCGTCTCGTGATCGGATCGGTCTCGCAGTACACGGGCGAAGGCATACGCCGGTCGCACGCGAAGGAAGTGGCCATGCACGACCGGACGTCTTACGAGGTCGTCGTCGTCGGCGGCGGCCCCGCCGGGATGACGACCGCGCTCTACGCGACGCGACTCGGGCACCGGACGGCCGTCGTCGAGGAGCGCGGCGGCCGTCACGCCGCGGTCGACCACGTCCACAACCTCTACGGCGTCTCAGAGGACGTCTCCGGTCGGGAGCTATCGGCGCACGCCGTCGCGCAGTTCGAGGAGTACGGTGGCGACTACTACCCGGACTCGGTGACGGCCATCCACCGCCGCGACGACGCCGACGGCCGCCGCGACGACGCCGACGACCGGAGCGACGACGCCGACGGTCGGTTCGTCGTCACCGGCGGGCACTCGACGCTCGAGGCCGAGCGCGTGGTCCTCGCGACGGGATTCTCGGACCGGGAACCGGCCGTCCCCGACCTCCAGCAGTTCTCTGGGCGCGGCCTCCACTACTGCCTGCACTGCGACGCGTACGTGCTCGGCGACGGCCGCGTGTTCGTCCTCGGGTGCGACGACCACGCGGCGACGGTCGCGATGCTCATGCTGAACTTCACCGCGGACGTCGACCTCCTCCTCGACGGCGACGACCCCGAGTGGAGCGACGACACCGGACGCCAGCTCGCCGCGCATCCCGTCGACCGCGTCGACCGCGAGGTCGTCGGCGCCTACGCCGCCGACCGGGACGCGACCGACGCGAACGCGGTCGGCAGCGACGCGGACGAACGGCGACTCGGCGGCCTCACGTTCGCGGACGGCACCGAGCGTGCGTACCGGGGCGGGTTCGCCGTGTACGGCAAGGAATACAACACGTCGCTCGCGAAGTCCCTCGGTTGCGACCTCGCCGACGACGGCGCGATCGCCGTCGACGACGACCACGAGACGAGCGTCGACGGCGTGTTCGCCGTCGGCGACGTCACGCACGGCCAGAACCAGACCGTAATTGCGATGGGCGACGGTGCCAGGGCCGGGATGGCGCTCCACAAACAGCTCCGCCGCTTCCCGCTCTCGGTAGCGGACGCGGACGACCCCGACGCCGACGACGCGGACGATGCCGACGCCGACGACGCGGACGACTCCGACGACGATGGAAGCGATGACGGTACGACCCACGTCGACGCGTCGGCGGTGCCCGCGGTCGCGGACGACCTCCGCGCGCGGATGCGACTCCTCCGGGACCGCGACGTGCACGCCGGCCTCCGCGGGCCGTCACCGAACCGCTAGCTGGCGAGAAAGCCGTGCGAGGCCGCGCGTAGCGGCACACCACGCGAAACCGCGACCGACATTGGCACAGTCCCTTAGTGCGCTCGCGTCGAACGAGCAGTCGAATGAGTGGCTCTCGACCGCAGCAACGCGAGACCCCGGAACTGGTCGCCGCCGAGTGCGAGGGAGCCCTCGAACTCCAGGTCGACGTCGGCTTGCTCGTCGCGCACGCACCCACGACCGACCCCGAGCGACTCCATTCGTTCGCCGCCCAGGCCGCCGCGGACGCGGTCGACGAACTGGCGTCGGCGACGGACGTCTCCTGGCGGTTCTACCGCGAGGACGCCGTACGCCTCGCCGACCACGACCGACGTCGACCCTCGGAGTTCCTCGACCGCGCCACGGAGCGGATGGTCCAGGGCCCCTACGACGTGGTGGTCGTCGTCACGGACGTCCCGCTCGTCTCGAGCCGAGAGCGATTCGTGCCCGGACTGGCGTCTCCGCTCTCGCGGGTCGCCGTCGTCTCCACGCGACAGCTCCGTCGCGGCTCGCGCGACCGCTCCCAGCGCTCGCTCGACGACCCGGCGGTCCGCTGGAACGGCGCGACGCTCCTCGTCCACCTGCTCGGGCACGTCCTGGGCGCTCGCCATCGCGACGCCGCCGACGGCGTCATGGAGTCGTTCCAGTTCGACCCGGACAGACGAGCCGTCCCGTCGATGGACGCCGACGTCGAAACGCGCCTGCACCGCGTCGCCGACGAGATCCCCGCCACCGAGATCACGCCACGCGGGCCACTCGCCCGGTTCGCGTTCCACGTACGCAGCGTCGTCCGGAACCCCGGCCCGGTCGCGCAGGCGCTCCGCAACAGCCGCGCTCCACTCCTGCCGCTGTCGCTCCCGAAGCTCTCGACGGCCGCGGTCGCCCCGACGCTCGTCATCGTCTTCAGCGCCGAGTCCTGGGACGTCGGCTTCCACATGGGGAACGTCACAGCCGCCCTGTTCGCCGCCGTCAGCATCGTCGTCGCTGCCGTCTACCTCCTGTTCTCCCAGAACCTCTCGTTCCCGCGGAAGCGACACGACCTCGTCACCGAGCACACCGCCCTGGTGAACGTCACCGTCTTCCTCGTCCTCGTCCTCGCGATGCTCGGCCTGTTCGCGCTCGTCTGGGGAATCATGCTCGTCATCGAACTCGTCGTCTTCCCGCCGAACCTGATGTCGAACTGGCCGAGCCTCGAGGAACCGACGGTCGGATTCGTCGACCTCGTCCGCACGGGCGCGTTCATCAGCACCATCGGCGTCCTCTCCGGCGCGCTCGCCGGCGGACTCGAGGACCGCACCATCGTCAGTCACCTCACGCTGTTCCACGACGAACCGTAGTCCGACCGACCCTCACTCGCGTCGTGGCACTGCACTCCACTCTTCGACGGCGAGGACCTGCCGCACGGGCCGACGAAGCGGTGGAAACCAGGGAACGATGCGAGGCGCGCTGCGGTACCCGGCCGTACGCTTTCCCGTTCGCGGCCCCTCCGTCTCGGCGTGGACACCGTCACGCCCGACGAGACGTCCCTCTCGACGCGGAGCGTCGTCAGCGGCGTCGTCGCGGCGGCGTCCTCCGCGGTCCTGGTCGCGCCAGGGCTCGTCGTTCCGGCGTACGGCCGCGTCTTCGCGACCGCCCTCCTCGCGGGGTGCGTGCTCGCGGCAGGTCGCCTCCTGGTCGCGACGACGGTGGCGGCCGTGCGACGCGACCCTCCACCCGTCCCGCCGACGGTGGAGTTGCCGTCCGTCAGCCTCGTCGTCACCGCGTACAACGAGGCGGACGTCCTCGCCGACACGATCGCCGCCTGCACTCGCGTCGACTACCCCGCGGACCGACTGGATGTCGTCGTCGGGTACGAGTCCGCGTCGACGGACGGCACCGCAGCGGTCGCGGAGGCGGCGGCCGACACCCACGAATCGGTGACGGCGGTCGAGCGTCTCGCCGCGCCGGGCGGGAAGGCGAGTGCGACCAACCAGGCGATGACCGCCGCCACCGGCGACGTCGTCGCGGTACTGGACGCCGACCAGCGTCTCGAGTCCGACGCGGTCGCCCGCGCAGTCCGGTGGTTCACCGCCGACGAGTCCGTGTGGTGCGTGAAGGGCCGGTGCCTGGGGACGAACCCCAGTGGGTCGCTCGTCGCGCTCCTCGCCACCGTCGAACGCAACCTCGTCGAGCGGACCGAGTTCGTCGCCCGCGACCGCCTCGGCGGGTTCGCCATCTTCACCGGCGGACAGGCGTTCTTCCGCGCCGCCGCGCTCGACGCCGTCGGGCGTTTCGACGAGTCGATCCTCCTCGAGGACCTCGACATGGCCTATCGCCTCCAGCGCGCCGGCGGCCGCGTCAGGGTCGACCCCGCTATCGTGACGCGGGAACGCAACCCCGTCGGCGTCTCCGCCTGGTGGAACCAGCGCAAGCGCTGGGCTCGCGGCGGCATGCAGGTCGCTCGCCGCTATCTCGGGACGACCCTCCGCTCCGGCCCGCCCGCACTCGGCGCTCGCGTCGACTTCGCTGCTACGCTCGGCGCGCTCCTGGCCGTCCCCCTCTTCGTCCTCGCTACGCCGCTACTGGTACTCGCTCCCTGGCACGGCTACGTGCCTCCGGCGGTCGCTCGCTGGCTCTGGGTAGCCGTGTTCCTCGCACCGATAGCGGCGGCGTACGCGTCCCTCACCATCGACGCCAGGGACGGCCACCATCGGAGCGCCCTCGAGTACTTCGCACCGCCGCTCCTGTGGCCCTACGCCGCCGTGCAGAGCATGGTCATCGTCGTGGCGTTCCTCGACGAGTTCGTCCTCCGACGACCGACGCGCTACGTGACCAGTACGGTCGACGACAGCGAGGACTGACGAGGAGCCGCCTCCCGACGAATCGATGGCCTCGGTACTCATAGGGTTCGTCATCGCGCGGGAGCCACCCCGTGCTCGGCCCGGTGGGGTCGTCATCGGCCACGTGCTGGTTCCCGTCGTCGCGCCTTCAGCGTTGTCGTCTCGCTCGGTTCGGGACGTTTGTGGCGCCGTCGCTCGTCGACGAGTGAGCGAAGAATGGGTCGGGTGGGCGGCGGCACGGACGGTGTTGCGAACGTCTCGACCCTGTCGGGGCGGGACCACGCCCGGTCGGCGTCAGGGCGTGGTGTCGCGGGTGTGTTCTTCCTCGTCGCCGGTCGGGTCGTTCCCGTAGTACAGGGCGAGTGCGCCGATGCCCGCGAGCAGTGCGACGACGAGCGTCCACGTTGCCGAGTACGGCCATACCTCTACGAAGGCCAGGTCCAGCAGGTACAGCGTGCCGAGGATGAAGAATCCTGCGGCGGAGAACCAGCCGAACCAGCCGAAGTCGTGTCGTGCCATGTCCGTCTGGACGTCGGCGGTGGTCGCGAATAGGGCCGCGGCCTGCGAGTGCCTGCTCTCCATGCGAAACTGTGGCACGCGGCGGCGGCGTGGCGTCTCGGGTGGTCGCGAGCCTCGACCGAGGGGCGCCGACTACGGGGTGGCTAGACGCCGTCGTGCATCGCCTGGTTCCGGTCGTCGGCGAGGTTTCGCATGCGGCCGGCGTCGTCGGTGGCGAACTGGCGCTTGCAGCGGTCGGTCCAGGACGGGCCGTCCAGGGGCGACGGCGCGTCGCCGGTCGCTGGCGGGGCGCCGGTGGTCTCGGTGGAGAAGTCGGTCGGCGTGGCAGTCCGAGTGGTCGTGGCGTCGTCGTCGCGCGTGAGTTCGGGTCGTGTGCTCATGTGGGATTCGGGGTGGGTGGTGTGGTGGTCGGGGTGCGGTATCGGGCGGTGGCGCGGTCGCTGGTGGCGGTGCGGGCGAGTGCGAGGTGTACTGCGGTCATCGTGTACCCACAACGGAACCAGTCTATAATAAAAGTTCATGTTGGTGCGCGCGTTGCCTGGACGCCGCGCTCGATAACTGGTGGTCGCCAGCAGCGGCGTGCCCCGCGGTCAGTGTTCGGCGACGGCGCGGACGGGACAGCCGTCGCCGCCCGCGATGGGGAGCGGGTACGCGTGGAGGACGAACGAGTCCGGGAGCGCGGTCAGGTTCGCGAGGTTCTCGACGATGCACTGGTCGGCCGCGAACAGGGCGGCGTGGGCGTCGTACGCGTCCGGTTCCGCGTCGCGCTCGCGGTCGGGGTCGGCGCTCGGCGTCGGATCCGGACTGAAGCCGTCGACGCCGACCGCGCAACCGTGCTCGGCGCACCACGCGGCCGCGTCGCCCGTCAGGTAGGGGTGATCCCGGTAGCGGTCGGTCCCCCAGTGTTCGTCCCAGCCGGTCGCGAACGCGAGCAGGTCCGCCTCCGCCGCGACGTCCGATTCCGGAAGGTCGTCGACCCCGATTGGTTCGCGGGCGTCCTTGTCCGTGCAGTCGACGCGAACCGCGTCGAACCGGAAGTCGTCGACGTCGAGCGCATCCAGACACGGCGCGCCGTCGCGCATGTGGCACGGAGCGTCGACGTGCGTGCCGGCGTGCGTCTGGAGCGTCAGGACGTGCGCGCGAGCGCCGTCCGCGGCGACCGAGGTCGTCTGCTCGATCTCGACGGGCGTCGTGTCCGGGTAGACGGGCATCCCGTCGGCGACTGCGTGCGTGAGGTCCGAGAGCGTCATGCCCGGGACGAGGGCGACAGTGGAGAAAGCGATGGTGGTTCCCGCGGCGGGGTTCCCCTCGATTGCCGCTCCGCAGACCACCCCCGGACGCCGGCCCCTACTCGTCGGCGAACTCGGGGTCGGGGTGGCGGACGATGTGGACGTCGTAGCGTGCGTCGTCCGCCACCGTACCGCCGATGCTGGCGAGCGGCCGCGTCACCTTCCCCGCGTTCTGGCTGCCGACGAACACCACGCTCACCGCCAGTTCGGCGGCTACCTCCTTGATGGTGCGGACGACGATCATCGTCGTGTCAGCCGTGGGTTCGGTGTTCTCGACGAACTCCGCGCGGACCTCGGCGTCCGGCGCGACGTCCCGGATCTCCTGGGTGAGCTTGCGTTCGACGACGCCGACGTCGAACGTGTCCGCGGGGTCCAGCCAGTCGTGGCGGTGCGCGTACCCGGGCTCGTCGGGGATGACGACGAGCGCGAGCAAGTCCTCGTCCGTGAACTCCGCGAACGTCTGGGCGCGCGAGAGCGCGGTCTTCGAGAGGGCAGAGCCGTCGTATGGAACGAGTAGCGTCACGCCCGTACAGAGGCGCGCACCGACCAAGAAGGTATCTCCGGCCAGACAGAACCCCTTCCGGTGCGGACGGGACTCGAACGGCGGCGGACCGTCCTCACTCGGCCTCGACGCGTTCGCGGGCGGCGGCGACGAGCAGCGGGAGCGTGATGGTGGCGTCGGCGTACACGCTCGCGTTCCGCGCGGCCTTCTCCAGTTTCCCCCACGAGCGCGCCTCGTCGAGCGTCGCCCCCGAGAGCCCGCCGGTGTGGGGCGGGTCCATCGTAAGCTGGACGGCGTAATCGTACGCGTCCGGCGAGACGAGCATCGTCTGGAGGACGAAGTTCTTCGGGACGCCGCCGCCGACGACGAACGCGCCCGCCGAGTCGGCGTCGAACGCCAGGTCGGTGAGCGGCGTCATGTCGCCGGTCGCGTCCAGCTGGAAGTCCGTGACCTGCGAGTACATCCACGCCTGCAGCCCCAGCACGGAGTCCTGGACGGCGGGACAGTAGACGGGGACGTCGTGCTCGTAGCACGCCGCGGCGAGCCCCGCGTCCTCGTCGATCCCCTCGCGCTCGTTCACGTCGGCGTTCGCGCGCCCGAGTTCCTCGCAGAGCCGCGCGATGGTGACGGTCTCCTCGATCTCCGGGAACACCTCGTCGCGGAGGTGGCTCTCGAACAGCGCGAAGTGCTCCTGTGGGAGGTAGACGTTGTAGATGCGGTCGACCTCCTCGTCACGCAGTCGCTCGTCGTGCTCGCGCGCACTCATGCCGTCGGCGCCCTCCACGCCGTGGTGGTGCTTCCCGCCGATCGCCTCGATGGCGTCGTGCGTGAGGTTCGCGCCCGTCGTCACGAGCACGTCCACGTACCCGTCGCGGACGAGGTCGGCGACGACCTGACGCATCCCCGTCGGCACCATCGCACCCGCGAGTCCCATGAAGACGCTCGTGTCCTCGTCGCCGAACATCTCCGCGGCGACGTCCGCGGCCTCGTGGACGTCCGCCGCGCCGATGCCCGCGTGCCCGTACTCTTCGACGAGTTCGCCGACGGTCATCCCGCCGCGGACGTCCGCGTGCCCGATCGGGTCGTGGTGGAACGTCTCTCGCTCGGGCTCCGCGTGACCGTGCTCGGCGTCGTGGCCGTCGCCCTCGCCGCTATGGTCCGCGTCGTGGTCGGCACCCTCGTCGTCGTGGTCCTCGGTCATGCTCCCCTGTCCGACGGCCACGCGTTTGAACGACTCGGATTCGGGCCCGCTGGCGCCGTCGGCGACCCCGTTCGTCTAGCAAGAACCGTTATGGCCCGTCACACGCTATCGCCCGAGAGATGACCGATCCGGGGGACTCGGGGGTGCTCGACGCCGTGCTGGACGCGACGAGTGACGGCGTCGCTGTCGTCGACGCGGACGGCCGCGTCGCAGCGGTGAACGACGCCCTCGTCGACCTCGCCGACGCGGACCGCGACGGCGTCGTCGGCGACGACTGGCGGTCGCTGTTCGTCGACCCGCCGACGCTCGACGTCCTGGTCGACGACCCCGATGACAGTGCCGGCGTCGACGAGAGCGAGCCGCCGATCGACGGGAACGAGCACGCGGTCGACGAGAGCGAGCGCGCGGCCGACGGAGACGCGAGGGGCGTCGACGCGATGCTCGCGAACGAAGCGGGCGAACGCCGCCTCACGATCGGGACCGTAGAGGGAACGCCCGCCTCGGTGTCCGGGAGTCGAGCCGGCGACCGCGTGGTGCTCGCCGTCACCGACCGGACCGCGGCCGTGGAGCGCGACCGGTTCGAGCGCATCCTCGAGAGCGTCGACGACGGCATCTACATGCTCGACGCCGACGGCCGCATCGAGTACGTCAACCAGGCCGCGCTCGAAGCGCACGACTTCTCGTACGACCGCTCGGAGGTCCTCGGCAAGTTCGCGACCGCGATCATGTCCGCCGACGACGTCGAGGCCTGCATCGACGTCATCCAGTCGCTGATCGCCGCCGACGACGCGACCAGCGAACAGGTCGCCGTGACGGTGACGGACACGGACGGGACCGCGGTCCCGGCTCAACTCAACCTCTCGCTGCTCCCGCCCGAGGACGGCGAGTACGCGGGCTCCGTCGGCGTGCTCCGGAACGTCGCCGAACGCCGCCGCCGCGACCAGATGCTCCGCGTCCTGAATCGCGTCCTTCGGCACAACCTCCGGAACGACATGAACGTCGTCCTCGGCATGACGCAGTTCGTGGAGGCCGAACACGACGGCGTCGAGGAGTACACGTCCCGCATCCGACGGGTCGCGTCGAATCTCGTCGAACTCGGCGGGAAGGCGAACGTCGTCGAGGAACTCACCGGCCCGAACGCGAGCGCGCCCGAGCCGGCGGACGTCGTCCCCATCGTCGAGCACGCGGTCGACAGCGTGACCGACGCCAGCACCCGGGACTCGGTGACGGTCGACGCGCCGGCGTCCGCGCGGGCGTCGGTCCCGCCGCTGTTCGAGGTCGCGGTGGAGAACGTCGTCGGGAACGCACTCGAGCACGACGACGACCCGCGCGTTCGAGTCGCAGTGGCGGTCGACGAGTCGAGCGTTCGCGTCGCCGTCACCGACGACGGCCCCGGCATCCCGTCCGCCGAACTCGACGCGCTCCGCGCGAACCGGGAGACCCCTCTGGAGCACGCGAGCGGCCTCGGGCTCTGGCTCACGAACTGGATCGTCGACTCCGCGGACGGCGAAGTGACGTACGTCGTCGACGACGGCACGACCGTCGCGATAGAACTCCCCGCCGCGAGCTGACCCGCTGTATTGGGGCCGCTCTACTCGTAGCGCTGGCCGTCGTCGACGCGGTACGTCCCGAGTTCGCCGGAGAGTTCGCGTTCCTCGGACGGCATCGCGACGTCCTCGTCCGCGAACCGCGTCTTCACGGCCTCGGTCACGTCCGAATGTACGCGCTCGAAGTCCACGCGGGCCGGGTCCGGGATCCAGAACCGCCCCTCGAGGACGATCGACGACCCGACGACCTCGGTGACGACGACCGTCGGCGCCGGTCGTTCGTCGATCCCCGGATGCGTGCGGGCTTCCTCGACGACGATCCTCCGCACTGCGTCGAGGTCCGCGTCCTCGCCGACTTCGAACCGCACCGTCACGCGCAGGCGGTCCTTCGCCGCCGGGTTCGTGACGGCGTTGCGCGTCAGCTCGGAGTTCGGGACGACGACGAGTTCGTTGTCGAACGTGTGGACGCGCGTCACGCGGAAGCTGATGTCCTCGATGATGCCCTCGCTGTCGTTCCAGCGGATCCAGTCGCCGATGTTGTACGTCGGGTCGAGGACGATGAACGCGCCGCTGACGAGGTTCCCGAGGACGTCCCTGCTCGCGAACCCGATCGCGATCGTCGCACCGGCCGTGATGGCCTGCGTCGCGGCGAGGAAGCTCGCGAGCCCGGAGACGGTGATGCCCGCGAACGCGGCGAACAGGATGACTCCCGCCCGCAGGAGGTTCACGGCGGGGAGCGCGAACGCCTCGTCGACGTTCGCCGCGTCGAGGAGCCACTGGAGGCCGGGGACGAGGAGGTATCGCCCGGGGAGGTAGATGGCGGCGACGACGACGACGAGGATCGAGGCGTCCAGCGCGAGCGCGAAGAACTCCGCGAAGAGCCGTCTGGCCGCACGCACCTGGAGCATGGTTCACGTGGGGTCGACCACGGCCTTGAGTATGCGCCCGGTATCAGCCGGTTCGGCGGGTGCGCGCCGCCGCCATCGGCCGACACCACCGGCCGACGCCGTCGGTCGTCGACGGGCGAGCGTCGGGGAAACCTACACGGGTCTGGGCGGCGAGTACCTATGCGATGACGCTCGGGAAGACGGACGCAGACGTGCTCGCATACGAGCTCGCGCGGACGGACTTCGACGCCGTGGAGCGGAAGGGCTTGCGGGCGGCGTGGTCCGCGGACGGGACGACGGTGACGGTGTCCGAGCTCGACGGGAGCGACGACTTCGAGTACGACGGCGAGGACCTCGTGCGTGCGACGAGCGACCGCGAGGTCTCGCACGCGCGGAACGAACCTGAGGTGTAGGGCGGCGACGCGATTCCGTTCGGTGCGACCCGATCTAGAGGCCGGTGGGGACGTCGAAGACCGTCGTCTCCAGGTCCTCGTCCCACTCGGTCTCGATCCAGTCCCGGAGGTTCCGGACGCCGAACGTCTCGGTGGCGTAGTGGCCGGCGACGACGACGGTGAGGTCGGCTTCGCGGGCCTCGTGGTACGTCTTCTGCTTCACTTCGCCGGTGACGAGCGCGTCGACGTCCGCCGCTGCGGCCTCGTCGACGTAGTCGCTCCCGTCGCCGGTGACGACCGCGACGTCCCGGAGGCGGTCGGGGCCGTGGTCGAGGACCTGGACGGGTTCGCCGCCCGTAGACAGCGAGGGTTCGAGCGCGTCGACGAGCGCGTCCGCGGACGTCGATTCGGGGAGGCGGCCGCGCGTGCCGGCGTACTCGGGGCCGACGGCGCCGAAGGGCTCGCGTGATTCGAGCCCGAGGACGTCCGCGACGCCCGCGGCGTTCCCGAGTTCCTGGTGTCCGTCGAGTGGGAGGTGCGAGACGTAGAGCGCGACGTCGTTCCGGACGAGAGGCGCGACCCGGTTGTACGCACGACCGGTCACGCGCTCGATGCCGCCCCAGGAGACGCCGTGATGCACCACCATCGCGTCCGCGCCCCAATCTGTCGCCATGTCGATGGTCTGCCGGACGCCGTCCGTGCAGAACGCGACGGACTCGACCTCCCCGGAGTCCGGGCCGACCTGGAGCCCGTTCGCGCTCGCGTCCAAATCGGCGTACGCTGCCGTCCGCAGCTCCTCGTCGAGTCGCTCGCAGAACGCTGACAGTCGCATACCAGACCCTGGCATCGCGGGCGCCTTCAGACCGCCGGTTCCAGCGACCGCGCCACCGTCGATCGCGTCGTGGTCGAGTTGGTCGCGCTATCCGCCCGAGACGGGCGGGAACAGCGCGAGTTCGTCGCCCTCGACGACTGGTTCGTCGAGGCCGTCGCCGGCGTCGAAGACGTTCTCGCCGTTCTTCAGGACGTTCACGTCCGGGACGACGTCGCCGTCGGCGTCGAGCACGCGCTCGCGGAGTGCGTCGCGGTCCGCGAGCAGCGCCTCGAGCGCGTCCTCCACGGTGGCGGCGTCCTCGACGGCGACGGTCTCCTCGCCGGCGCGCTCGCGGAGGTCGGCGAACAGCTTCCAGTGCACGCTCGCCACTCGGGCGCGGGCGAGTAAAGCGATTGCGGACGTTCCGAACCGACGAGAAGCGACTGCGCGGAACCGGCGCCGTCAGTCGTCGCCGTCGGGCGAGGCGGCGGGTTCGGTCACCTGGACGGGCGTCGCCGCCGCCTCGAACGCGCGGAACGCGTCCGGGCGGGCGACGACGTACAGCGTCGACCCGACCTCGATCGGCGTGTCGCTCTCGGGGATCGGGGCGACGCCGCGGTCGGGCCGTCGGATCGCGGCGACGGTGACGTCGAGCGCGCCGACGGTCGCGCCCTGGAGCGGGCTGTTCGCGTCGACGACGACCGCACCCATCGTCTCGTCGGCGGCGCGCAGGAGCGCGGCGAACTCGCGGTCGACGCTCGGCTCGGTCGGCATCGTCACGAGTCGGTACGCGACGTCGTCCGCGAGCGCGGCGGCGTCGGGCTCGTCGAGCGCGAGCGTCACCACGTCGTCGACGGCCGCACGCACCTCGGCGGTCGCGACGCGCTCGGGCTCGCCGTCCGCGCCGCCCGCCCACACCTGCACGAGGTCCCCGGCGCTCGCCGCGTTCGCCGGGTCGGCCTGTACCGCGACCGCCGCCGCACCCGGCGCGAGCGTCGGCCCGATGCCGGCCTCGCGCGCACCGACGCCGAGGTACGTCACGTCGCCCTCGGCGGTCACCTCGACGTCCACGTGCCCGACGCCGTAGTCGGTCTCGAGACGCGCACGGATGCGGTCGCCGAGCTCCCCGACCGTGACGCGCCGCGGGAACACGAACCGCTCCCCGGCGAACTCGGCCTTCTTCGCCTCCGGGACGGGATCGTAGCCGTCGATGTCGTCGATCGAGTCCGGGAGCGTCACCGTGACGGCGCGCCCGCCGGCACGAACCATCTGCGCGAGCTCGCGGTCGAACCGCGGCGTCGACCCGTTCCGGAACGCGCGCTCGGCGCTCCGGTCGCCGACGCGCCGCGCGACGTCCGCGACGATCGCGCTCGCGGTGAACGTCGTCACCGTCCGCAGCGCCTCCCACTGGTCGAACTCGCCGGTCCCGCCGTCGACGATGAACTGCTTGAGCGTCTGCTCGGTGTTCAGGACGAGCGCGACCGCGGTCACGCCGAGCAGGAGCGCGATGCCCTCGGGGATGCGCTCGCGACCCCACCACCGGTAGAGGACGGCGGCGAGGAGGCTCACGCCGCCGGCGAGCGCCGCGAGCGACGCGACGCGGACGGCGACCGCGAGCAGCGAGTGCGAGCTCACGCCGCCGCCTCCACGAACGCAGCGAGCGCGTCCGGTCGTCCGACGACGAACAGTTCGTCGCCCGCGGACAGCGCGACGGACCCGGTCGGCGAGAACGCCCACCGGCGGTCGCTCGAACCGTCCTTCGGGGTCGCGCCGCCGCTCGTGCCCGACTCGCGGACCGCGAGGACGGCGACGCCGTACGCGTCGCGGACGCCCGCCTCGCCGATGGTCGTCCCGTCGAGCGCGCCGTCGGCGCGGACGGTGACGCGCCGGAACCGGTTCCCCGCCCGCCGCAGCAGCGAGACGAGTTCGTACTCGCGGTGCGTGCCCCGCGAGGTCACGTGGACGCGCGCTCGACTCGCCCGGAGGAGGGCCGCGGCGTCCGCGCGGTCGACGGCGAGCGTCACGCGGCCCTCGCCGCCGTCCGTCGTCGGCGCCGTCGGCGTCGCCACGGATGCCTCCGCCGCGTCCGCCCCGCCGTCGGTCAGCACGTCCTCCTCGACTGGGGCGAGCGACGCTCGCGGCTCGGGCGGATCGTCACCGGTCGTTCGCGCCGAGACTACGGTCCCCGTCACCGGCCCCGTCGACGTCTGCGCGATCACGGTGTCGCCCCGCGCCACGCCGGTCGGGAGGAGCGCCGCAACCGACACCGCGCGCTTGCCCTTCGGGACCGTCCGCGAAAGGCCGCCCGTCGGCGGCGCCGCCGCGACCGTCGCCCGACCCCGGGAGTCGACGGTGACCGACGCGTCCGCGAGGTCGAACTCGGTCTTCAGTCGCTCCGCGAGCCGCAATTCGAGCTCGGAGAGCGGGAGGTCGCCGGGGAACGACCACGTCGACTCGGCGATCCGCGACCGGAGGTCCGCGGGCAGCGGCGGGTAGCCCTCGACGTCCCCGACCGTATCCGTCACCGTCACGGTGACGCCACCGAAGACGTCGAGCGCCTCCCCGGAGAGCGTGCGCTCGCGGAGTCGCCGGAGCGAGAAGCGCTTCGGGAGCGTCACGCCGAGCCTGTCCCCTTGACTGTGCGCGTACAGCGACAGCATCATCACCACGACCGCGGCCGTCACCACGCGCGGCGAGCTCGCGACCGCCGGGTCGAGCAAGCCCATGAGGCCGCCGTTGATGCCCGCGATCGCGACCGAGAGGACGACGACCCCGAGCCCGGGCAGCGTCACGCCCGTGAAGTACTTGAACGCGAACCCGAGCGCACCGGAGACGAACGCCGGAACGATGCCGGTGAGGAGGCCGAGGTAGACGCCGAAGAGGAACTCGACCGGTAACGAAGCCATACCCCGTTCGCACGGAGTCGTCACTGAAATCGTTGTCGACGCACCACGACGCAGTTGGGTTGACGCGTCGAATCCCGGAGACCCGACGAGGACGAGACCCGACGAGGACGAGACCCGACGAGGACGAGACCCGACGGGGACGGGACCCGACGGGATTAAGTCGACCGGGCGACCACGCGGGGGCATGGACTGGCGGTTCCGTCCGACCGGCGTCGGGGCGACGGCCGCGCTCGTCAGCGCGGTCGCCGTCCTCTCGATCGCCACCGGACTCGTGAACATCACGACGCCGACCGCCGGCCCGCTCGCCGCGTACGTCCCCGGCGGCGTCCAGCAGGCCGCTGGCTTCTCGGGCACCCTCACGGGGTTCGTGCTCCTCGTCACCGCCGCGTCGATGCGGCGCGCGCTCTACGTCTCGTGGCTTTCCGCGGTCGTCCTCCTCCCGGTCACGGCCGCGCAGGGCCTCGTGCAGTCGAGCGCGTACTCCATCCCGCTCGTCGCGCTCTCGGTCGTCGCGACCGTCGTCTGCTGGTGGAATCGCGCGCGCTTCGATCGCGATGTCTCGCTTTCGACCTCCCAGATCGCTGCGGGGCTCGCGCTCGTCGGCGCGCAGATCTACGGCACCGTCGGGACGTGGGCGCTCCGCGAGGAGTTCCCGCGCGTCGAGACGCTCGCGGACGCGTTCTACTTCACCGTCGTCACCGCCAGCACCGTCGGGTACGGCGACATCACGCCCGATTCGACGATCGGCGAACTGTTCGCGCTGTCGGTGCTCGCCGTCGGCGTCACCAGCTTCACCGCCGCACTCGGCGCGCTGTTCGCGCCGCTGCTCGAAGCTCGCTTCGCGACCGCACTCGGACGCATGAACGACTCAGAACTGGAACTCCTCGAGGACCACGTCGTCGTCCTCGGGTACGGCGACCTGACCGAACCGATACTGACCGAACTCGCGGACCTGGACGTCGACTTCGTCGTCGTCGCGAAACCCGACAACGAGTCGATCGCCGAACTGAAGGAACGAGCGGTCCCGCTCGTCGTCGCGGACCCGAGCGACGAGGAGCCGCTGCATCGCGTGCACCTCGACCGGGCGCGTGCCGTGGTCGCGGCGACGAACAACGACGCGAACGACGCGCTCTCGATCCTGACCGCGCGCGAACTCCGGCCGGACGCGAACATCGTCGCGGCCGCGACGGACCGCGAGAACGTCGACAAGCTGAAGCGAGCGGGCGCGAACACCGTCATCAGTCCCGCACAGATCGGCGGGCACCTCCTCGTCGAGTCCGCACTCGGGAGCACGGACTCCGAGCGCATCGCCGACCGGCTCGTCGACGGCCACCTCGCGTCGCCGAGCGACGACGCAGCGAACTGACCGCGCCCGACCGACCGGCGACCCGTCGACGGCCGTCCGTGACGGAGCGTGCGAGCGCTCGATGGCGGCCGTCGTCAGTGACGGCAGGCCCGGGAAGCGAGGGGGGCGGCGGCCTGCGACGGTGCGATCGCTCGTCGAGGACTCGATATAGCGTACAGGCAGTCAGGGGCGAGGTCCGCGGGTCGACTGCGCTCCCGCCGTGGCCGCGCGGACGACGACGCGTCAGGGCACGCCGCAGTTCGCCCCGGCTTCTGGCTTAAACCTGCGTCGTGGCGTCGAGCGTGATCTGGATGGCGCGCTCGACGTTGTTCTTCGCTTTCTCGGGGAGTTCGTCGTCGTCGGTCGCGCCCTTCTGGGTGCCCTCGACGAGGTTCCCGTCGACCGTGCAGATGGCGCCAGCGCGGAGGCCTTTGCGGCGCGCGAGCGTGAACAGCGTCGCCGCCTCCATCTCGACGGCGAGGATGCCGGCGTCCTCCCAGTCCTCGACGTACTCGTCGGTCTCGGCGTAGAACGCGTCGTCGCTCGCGATCGCGCCGACGTGCACGTCTTCGTCGTTCGCTTCGGCGCCGTCGACGAGCGCGGAGAGAACGTCGTAGTCGGGGACGGCGGGGTACTCGACGGCCTCGTAGCGCTTGCTCGTCCCCTCGTTCTTCGCGGCGGCGGTCGCGACGACCATGTCGCCGATCTCGATGCCTTCCTGGAGCGCGCCCGTGGTCCCACAGCGGACGAACGTCTCCACGCCCACGGCAGCAAGTTCCTCCACGGCGATCGCGGCGCTCGGGCACCCGATTCCGGTCGAACAGATCGTGAGATCCCGACCTTCGTACGTCGCATTCACGACCTTGTACTCGCGATTCTCCGCAACGACCTCGCTGTCGTCACACAGCCCCGCGATCCGATCGACGCGCCCGGGGTCACCCGGAACGATCGCGACCTCGTTAACGTCTCCCTCCTCGACCAACAGATGCGGTTGCTTGGCCATACCGCCGCATTCGAGAGTCGACGCCAAAAACGACGCGTTCCTCCACCACCTTTTTCACTACCACCTTTTTCACTACCACCTTTTTCCTGCGTCGGGTGCGCCTGCGGCGCACCACTCCTTGGAAAAACGTGGGCGAAAAAATCCCGCTCGCGCCCGCTGGGCGCTCGCGGTGAGTGCGCTGGACCAACCGCAACAGCAACTGCACCGCCACCGCTCCGCAGCCTCGTCCTCCCCAGCCGACTGCGCGCCGCGGTTCCCGTCGGTCACCGCGGTGCTCATCCCTCGCGCAGTATCGACGCAGCCGCGCTCACCTTCGTTCGCGCGGCTGCGTCACCGCTCGCCAGCCGGCATTCGAAAGCGTGGTTCGACCCGACAACTCGGCCGCGAGCAGCGCGCGCCGACGGCGCGTGCTGCGAGCAGGGGAAGGGCAGGGCGCGGTGCGGTCGCGGAAGCGGTGCGGTCGCGGTCGGGTGGGACTGGAAGGGGCGGCGCGGTCGCGAGCGCGCCGGGGCTTCCTGTGTGTTGGCGGTGCGATGGATTCTCCGCATTCGCGTTCTCCCCTTCGTCGCGGGTGTGCCGGGGCTTCGTGGTGCTGTTCGGAGGTGCGTGATCGACGGATGCGTCGCGATACAGGAAGTTTTTGCACCCTCGACTCGTCGGCCAGTTCGAATGCACGCGATCACGAACAGTGGCTGGGTGGAGGTCATCACGGGGAGTATGTTCTCCGGGAAGACCGAGGAGTTGCTGCGGCGGCTTCGGCGTGCGAAGATCGCCGAGCAGGAGGTGGCCGTGTTCACGCCCGCGGTCGACGACCGGTACGGCGACGACGTCATCGGGAGTCACGAGGGCCGGGACTGGGACGCGACGGCGGTGCCCGCGGAGGGCGAGGGCGTCTGGGAGATCACGGAGTGCGTCGACGGCGAGGACGTGGTGGCGGTGGACGAGGCGAACTTCTTCGACGAGACGCTCGTGGACGTCTGCGACGCGCTCGCGGACGACGGTCATCGCGTCGTCGTCTCCGGGACCGACCAGACGTTCCGCGGGGAACCGTTCCATCCGCTCCCGGCGTTGATGGCGACCGCGGAGTACGTCGAGAAGTTCCAGGCGATCTGCTCGGTCTGCGGCGAGCCCGCGACGCGGAACCAGCGACTCGTCGAGGGCGAGCCCGCGCACGTCGACGACCCGACGATCCTCGTCGGCGCCGAGGAGTCCTACGAGGCGCGCTGCCGGAACTGTCACACGCTCCAGACGGGGTCGCTCGACCGGAGCCTCGACGAGTTCACCGAGGCGGCCGACCCAGCGGAACTCGCCGCCGACGGCGACGGCAGCGGCGAGCGCGACGACGACGCCGACCCAGGGGCCGCGAACGAGTGACCGCATGACTGAACGCACCCGGAGTACCGCACGCACGACCGAACGGCATCGGCCGGGTAGCAGCGCGATCGGATTCGGTCGGGTGATGCGGCGATGACGCAGTGGGTGGAGTCGACGACCGGCGGCCGCGACCGGGGGCCGCGAGCGGTCGCTCGCGCGTGGTTCGAGGTCGCGACCGCGCCGTCGCGGTTCTTCCGGACGGGCGTCGCACCAGGCGACCAGGCACCCGGGTTGACGTTCGCGATGGTGGTCGTGCTCGTCGCGGAACTCTCGCGGTTCGCGCTCGTCCCCGAGGCGTACCCGGTCGTCGCGGGCCGCCCGCTGCTCTCGGGCGTGCTCTGGATCGGCGTCGCCGTCTTCCTCGTCGCTCCCGCGGGATTACACTTGCTCGCGGCCGTGGAGACGCTCCTGCTCGCCGCGCTCGCTCCGGACCGCGGGGGCATCAGCGAGACCGTGCAGGTGCTCGGGTACGCGACCGCACCGTGCGTGTTCGCGGGCATCCCGTCGCCGCTCGTCCGCGCCGTCTGCGGCGTCTACGCGTTCGCGCTGCTCGTCGTCGGCATCGCGACCGTCCACCGGGTATCCACGCGGCGCGCGATCCTACTCGCGGTCGTTCCCGGCACGGTCGCGTACGGCTACGGCTTTCGCGCGCTCGACGCCATCGTCACCCTTCTCCGGGATTGGTACATCATCTGACCGCACGACCGCGGCCGCGGTCACGACCTACGGCCCGAGTAACGACCCACGACCCGAGAATCGTCTCTCGAGGTCGCTACCCGTGCTACTGCGTACTTAAGCTCGTGCCGCGCGTACCTACTCTCGATACCAATGTCGTTCCAGTTGTTCGTCGGTGGACTCGGCGGCCCCGAACTCGTGATCGTGTTCCTCCTCGTCGTCCTCCTGTTCGGCGCGAACAAGCTCCCGAAGCTCGCGCGCGCCAGCGGCGAAGCGATGAGCGAGTTCGAGCGCGGCCGCGCGGAACTCGAAAACGACATCCGGAACGCCGCCGACGCCGGCGCGCAGACCGACGCCACCGCGGCGGACGCCGACCGCGAGACCGACCTCGACGCGGACGCCGACCACGAGACCGACGTCGATCGCGGCGCCCCCTCGGCCTGATCCGGCACCCCCTCGCTGGCCCCGGCCGGACGTCCGTTCGCGACACCTTCTACCGTTTCTCTCGCAGTCGTAGTCGCGGGCTCGCTCTCGGCAGCAGCGATGCCGTCGGGCCCATCGTTCGCGCCGCCGAACTCGCCGTCGAGCGCGTGCTGCGGTCATCGCCCGTCTTCTCCGGCCAGGGCGCGCTCTCGGCCCGCCCGGAGCGATTTCCTATCGTGCTCTGTAGTTTATCGACGACTGTGGCGGTCTGTTCTCGTCTGTTCGTGGCTGTCGTCGACGGTCGCAGGACGTGCAGCGTCGTCGCAGATCGCGCGTCCGAGTGGAGCTCCCGACGACGCACTGGGTTTAGGCGAGGCGAAAAAATATTTTCTTACTGGAAAACTATAAGTGGTCCAAGACCGTATCTACAGGAGCTATGAGTACACAGAAAGAAGTCCAGAAAGAGGCGGGTAGCGTCGGCGAGAACCCGGTACGGCTCGACGAGGAGAAGGCCGCACAGATCATCGACGCGCTCAACACCGACCTCGCAGACGCGTACGTCCTCTACCACCAGCTCCACAAGCACCACTGGAACGTCGCCGGCGCCGAACACCGCGACATCCACGTTTTCCTCCAGGAGGCCTACGAGGAGATCGAACTCGCCGCCGACGAACTCGCAGAGCGCGCACAAGCTATCGGTGGCGTCCCGCACGCCAGCATGGCGACGCTCTCGGAGAACGCGACCGTCGAACCCGAGGACGAGGACGTCTACGACATCCGCACGTCCCTCTCGAACGACCTCGAGATGTACGGGGACATCATCGAGAGCTACCGCCAGCACATCGAACTCGCGGAGGGCTTGGGCGACTACGCGACCGCAGAGATGCTCCGCGAACACCTCGAGGACCTCGAAGAGCACACCCACGTCATCGACCACTACCTCGAGGACGACACGCTCAAGGTCGACGCGTCGAACTGACGCGATCGACTCGCGAGGAGACGAACCGTCTTTTCGGCGACTATCGTTGCACGTCGACGGTCGTGTCGCTCGCGAGCCAGCCGTCGCTGTTGTCCGATTCGATGAAGACCGTCTTCCCGGGGGCGGTCTCGCAGACCGATAGCTCGGGGGTCTCCGACCGTTCCGTTTCCACGTCGGCAGTCTCAGACTGCGTCCCAGCGGCCATTACGAGTGTTTAGGCGAGCCTAAAGTAAAAAGGGCTCGGTTCGCGTCGACTTTGACGGTCGCCGGACGGCTGGGACGGCTCGGACGTCACCGACGGAGCGGTGCGAGCGCGTGGCGGACGCCGCTCCCGAGACCGAACCCGAGGACAGCGACCGGGACCGCGACCGCGATGGCGACGAACGCGGCGAACGCGGCCGCCTCGGGGAGCGAGACGACCTCCGGTCCGTAGCGAGAGAGGGTCTCGCGCGTCCCGTAACGCGCGAACGCGACGCCGTAGACGGGGCCAGCGACGAGGACGACGGTCGGTACCAGCCCCGAGTTCCCGGCGGCACTCGCCGTCGCGAGCGCGAGCAGCGCGGCGACCCCGAGGAACAGGAGCGGTTCGGGATTCGTGCCCGTCCAGGTCCCGTGAACCCAGGACCCGACGGTGCCGTAGCCGACGGTCGCGGCGACGTGCTGGGCGGCGGCGACGGCGAGCGCGAACGCGAGAGCGATCAGGGCGACCGATACCGTTGTACGACGACCGAACACGCCATGGCGCACGCGCGTCGTCGGGAACGCGTCGCGGCCACGACCGACGGCCGCGACCACTCGGTCGAGACCGTCGGCCGGACTGACCGGGGACGCGACCGTGCGCCAGGAGGGTTCGTCGTTCGAGGGGGGCTCGTCTGTCGACTGGACCATGCGCGACACTCCACGCGGAAGAACAATCAATGCATCGGACTGTCGACGCCGGTGACAGGAACTCCGGCGGTTTCGGTACTGCGAGGACTGACCGCTATCCGAACTTGCCGGTGATGTAGTCCTCGACGCGCTGACTCTCGGGGTTCTCGAAGATCTTGTCCGTGTCGTCGTACTCGACGAGTTCGCCGCCCGTGAGGAAGACCGCGGTCTGGTCGCTGATGCGAGCGGCCTGCTGCATGTTGTGCGTGACGATCACGACCGTGTAGTCCTTCGAGAGTTCCTCGACGAGGTCCTCGATCTTCGAGGTGGCGATGGGGTCGAGCGCGCTCGCGGGCTCGTCCATCAGGATGACCTCCGGGTCGACGGCGAGCGCGCGAGCGATGCAGAGACGCTGCTGTTGGCCGCCAGAGAGGCCGAGTGCGTTGTCGTCGAGGCGGTCGCTGACCTCGTCCCAGAGCGCGGCCTGCCTGAGCGCGCGCTCGACGAGCTCCAGCTCCTCGTCGCTGTCGTCGCGCCCGAACAGGCGCGCGAGCAGCCCGGTGTCGATGTCGCCGTGCTTGCGGGGGCCGTACGAGATGTTGTCCTTGATCGACTTCGGGAACGGATTCGGTGCCTGGAACACCATCCCGATGCGCTTCCGGAGCTCGACGAGGTTCGCGTTCGCGTCGTAGATCTCGGTCCCGTCGAGCTGCACCGACCCCTCGACGCGCGCGGCCTTGATGCGGTCGTTCATCCGGTTCAGGCATCGCAGGTACGTCGACTTCCCACAGCCGGAGGGACCGACGAGCGCAGTGACTGAGTTCTCGGGGATGTCCATCGAGACGTCCTTCAGGGCGTGGTCGTCCCCGTACCAGACGTTCAAGTCTTCGACGCTCACCTTCGCGTCGCCCTCGAACTCGTACGCCGTCCAGGACTCGCGGGTCTCCTCGGCGGTCTCGCCCGCGACCGTCGCCGAGGACTTGGAGCTCGCCGTCTCGGTTCCCGTGCTGTCGTCGTCGTCGAAGTTTGATTCTTGCTTACTCATAGTCGAGTTTCCGCCGGAAGATCGTTCGTGCAGTGATGCCGACCGCGTAGAACGAGAGCACGACCATCAGGAGGACGAACGCGCTCGCCCACCCCATCGACGGCGACCCGCTCACGCCAGCCGAGATGACCGCCCACACCTGCGTCGGGAGGCTCGCCGACGCCGCCGTGAGCGCGTCGTTCACGACGAACGGCGGCTCGGCGACGAACCGGAACCCGCCGACGACGTCCACGGCCTCGGTCGCGTTCAGGGTCGACCCGAGGACGAGGATGAGCGGCGCGGTCTCGCCCGCGATCCGGCCGACGCCGAGGATGACGCCCGTGATGACGCCCGGCATCGCCGCCGGGACGACGACGCTCCGGATGGTCGTCCACTGGTCCACGCCGAGTGCCGCGCTCGCGTCCCGGTACTCGGCCGGGACCGCCTTGATGGCCTCGCGACTCGTGATGAGGACGAGCGGCAGCAGCATGAACCCGAGGACGAGCATCCCAGCGAGCAGCGACTCGTCGCCGCCCAGGCGCGGGATGAGGAACGCCGCCCCGAACAGGCCGAACACGATGCTCGGCGTGCTCCAGAGGGCGTTCGTCGCGATCTCCACGAGGTTCGTGAAGTTCCCCTGCTCGGCGTACTCGGTGAGGAACACGGCCGCGCCGAGGCCGAGCGGGACGGCGAACGCGGTCGCGCCGACGACGAGCCACACCGTCCCGACGATCGCGGGGAAGATGCCGCCGGGGTCCACGCCGAGTGGAATGTACGCCTGCATCGCCATCGGCCAGGAGAGCGATCCCGTGGTCGCGACCGCGGCCGGCCCGACGCGGAACGGGACGCCCGTGCCCGCGACGTGGACGCCGAGGACGACCACGTACCCGGCCGCGGCGGCGAGCGAGAGCGTCGTCTCCTCGCCGAGCAGTCGTTCGGTGATCGTCTCGTCGACGCCGCGCGCTCCCGCGACGGTGAGCGCGGCGAGCGCGAGCGAGGCGAGACCGGCGACGAACGCGGCGAACGCGACCACCGGGACGCCGGAGACGTTCGGGACGGTGCGCGCGGTCGACTCGAGGAACGCGCTCGCGAGGAGGACGGACACGCCACCGAGCGCGCCGACGACGACGAGCGGCGCGAACCGCACCGCGCGCTCGCCGACCGCGGCCGGGTCGCCACCGGCGAGGACGGCCGCGAGCGGGGCGACCGCGAGCGCCATCGCGGCGACCGCGGCCGCGACGACGATCCAGTACGCTATCGTCTCGCCCAGCACCGTCAGTCCGAACGGGTTCGCGCCGAGAACGCCGAACGCGGCCGCGAGCACGACGAGCGCGCCGACGACGAGCGGGACGGCCCGACGCACTCTGGCGACCGACTGGAACTCCTCGCCGACGTTGTCCAGGCTCCCGTACCGCCGGAAGAAGTACGCGAACAGCGCGACGCCGACGACGAGGACGAGCGGCGTCCCGACGACGAGCGACCGCGTCACGGCGACGCTCGTGTCGAGGACCTCCGGCTGCCGGTTCACCTGGACCGTGTACGTGAAGTCGTACGCCAGTCGCCGCCCAGTCACCGCGACGTACGCGAACAGCGCCGCGAGCGCGCCAGCGGCCGACAGCGGGAGCACCCGGAGCAGCTGGCGGGCGCCGCTACGCCACTCGGGCGACCCGGCCGGTCGCTTCGCGCGCCGAACGGTGAGGACGAGCAGCGGGAGCGTGGCCAGGAGCGCGCTCGCCGCACCGACCTGGAACCCGTGGAACGCGTACCCGGCGCCCTTGATCGTGACGAACACGACGATGGCCGCCATCACGACCAGCATCATCAGCGCGTTCAGGTCGATGACGAGGAACGTCCCGTACTGGCGGCCCTGCGCGCCGAAGCCCTCGCGCGCCTTCGCCGCACTCCACGCCGACAGCAGCGACCCCGTCAGGACGAACAGCGGAATGACGATCCCGCCCGTGAACCCGCCCGAGACAGCTTGCGGGTTCCACTGCCAGCCGACGCCGAGGACCGCCGACGCGATCGTCGCACCGAGCGCGCCGACGACGAGCGCCGCAGGCAGCGTCGACCCGACGTCCTCGCGAGGGAGGATCGTCAACGCGGCGAGCGCGACACCGACGACGACCGCGGGTGCGAGCCACGCGACCGCCCCCGCTCCGAGCAGCGAGCCACCGACTGCCGCACCGAGCGCGAGCCCGACGACGCCGAACGCGAATCCGGCGACCAGGCCCGCGCTCGCATCGGGCGTCGTCTCGACCACGCCCGCACGCGAAGCCACGCCGGCGACGACGATGACGGCCGCCTCGAACAAGAGCACCCAGCCGAGCATCGACGCGAGCGTCACCCCGGTCGCGTACGCGACCGCCGTCAACGCCACCAGACTCACGACGAGTCCGACCGCCACGCCGCGCACGCGCTCGGACGTGATGGGGACGACGTTCGCCCACGAGAACGCCGCGACGACGCCGACGCCGCCGGCCGTCACCGCGAGCACCGCGAGCAGTGACTCGCCGAGCGCGGCGCCGCTCGCCGCCAGCTCGACGACCTGCACGATCCCCATGAGCGCGAGCGCGAACCCGACGACCGTCAGCGCGACGACGCCGTCGAGCGCACGATCGTACAGTCGCGAGTCCGCACCGACGAGCGTCGTGTCGCGTGCGTACGCGTCGCTCATGCGTCACCCCGCAGCTTCTCGTTCATCCGTCGCTCGACGTACTGCGAGAGCACGCTCATCCCCGCGACGATGACGAACAGGATGACGCCGGCGACGAACAGCACGCCGAGCGTCGACTCCGAGGCACTCCCGTAGTTCGTCGCGATGAGGCTCGTCAACGTCGCGCCCTGGTCGAACACGTCGAACAGCGGGTTCGCGAGCCCGACGCCCGCCGCCATGATCGCCGCCACCGCCATCGTCTCGCCAACCGCACGCCCGAGTCCGAGGATGAGGCCCGCGGAGATCCCCGAGAACGCCGCCGGGATCGAGATGGACTTCATCGTCTGCCACTGCGTCGCCCCCATCGCCACCGACCCGTCCTTCATCGACCGCGGGACGCTCGACAGCGAGTCCTCCGCCACCGACACCACCGTCGGGAGCGCCATGATGCCGACGACCAGTCCCGCGATGAGGAACGACGCCCCGTCGTCGAGGAACGACGCCTGCACGAACCCGTTCAGGACCTGGAACCCGATGAAGCCGTAGACGATCGAGGGGATGCCCGCGAGCACCTCGACCGCGGGCTTGACGACCTCGCGCACGCCGTCGCTCGCCACTTCGCTGATGAACAGCGCGCCGAACAGCCCGAGCGGGCCGGCGACGAACGCCGAGATCGTCGTCACGATCACGGTCGCCCAGATCGTCGGGATGAGCGAGTACGCGCCCGAGAGCGGGTTCCAGACCGTCCCGCTCGACGGCAACAGTGCGTCCAGCCAGAAGAACCATCGCGTCCGGCCGTTCTCGACGGGGAGCACGAACAGGCTGGCTCCGCGCTCGACGACCGCGGGGAACGCGCTCGCGAACAGGTAGATCGTAATGAACGACACCGTCAGCACGGTCGACACCGTCGCGACGAGCGTCAACAACCGCGCGGTCTCCGCCTGGTTGCGCACCCACGCCACGGTCGTGACGAGCACGAACGCGAGGAGCGTCGGGAGCGCGTACGCCGGAGCGACGAGGAACACACCGACCGTCGCGACCAGCAACAGTGCGGTCAGGCCGACCGAGAGCAGTGCGCCCTCGGACGCGTCCCGACCGAGGAGTGTCGTACGAACGTTCGACGTGAGATCCCGTGACATTTCGTGTGTTTGGTAGCGTGCGTTTGGTAGCTTGCGTTTGGTCGTCCGCGTTCTCGAACGCCGGTACGGGTCGCTCGCTCGCGACCGCGGTCAGTTCGACGGTTCGGGGAGCTTCGCCAGCTGCTCCTCCTGGCGACGCTTCCCGAGCGCGAAGTAGTTGTTCGGCTTCACGAACGTGTCCTGCCCGAAGTCGCTCAGTATCATTCGGAGGAACGCCGCCTCCTTCTTCGACGTCCCCTCCCACGTGTACCCGTGGAGGTCCCGCGAGAGCGGGTAGTCCTTCGAGTCCAGGCCGTTCCGGTCGTCCTGGTAGGAGTACGTGGTGCCCTCCCACTCCAGCGCGATCGGGGACACGCCGTCGGTGTCGATGAACGTCAGCGCGAGGTAACTGATCGCGTTGTCGGCCTGCGCGACCGCCTGCGCGAGGCGCTGGTTCTGCCCGAACCGGCTCGCGACCTGCGTGTCCTCCTCGGGGTTCCCGAAGACGTTCGCGACGAACGACGTCCGCGTCCCCGAGCCCTTCACGCGCCCGAGCACCTGGATCTCGCGGTCGGGGCCACCGAGTTCGCTCCAGTTCGTGATGCGGCCCTTGTAGAGGCCCTTCAGTTCGTCGCCAGTGATCTTCGTGACGCCGGCTTCGGCGATCTCTTCGGAGACGACGAGCGGCTGGCCGTCCACGCCCACGACGTGATCGGTGAACGCGTCGTAGGACTCGCGGTCGGGGAGTTCGTCCTCGACGGCGCCCGACGAGTTCCCGATGTCGACCTGCCCGCTCATCACCTTCTCGACGCCCGTCCCCGAGTGCGAGAGCGCCACCGTGAACCGGAACGGCGGCTCTCCGCTGTCCCCGGACTCGAACCCGTACAGGCCAGCCCAGTAGTCCGCGAGGTTCTTCTCGGTGTCGATGCCGTACTCGTCGTGCGGCCAGTACTCGGTGTCGTCCGCGGGCCGGTTCGCGTTCCAGTACGACCCACCGGAGTTCATGATCGGGTACACCGTCGAGGAGCCGTCGGACGTCAGCGGCCCCGGGCCGTCACTGCCCGCCGACGTCGTCGACGTGGCCTCACTCGTGGTCGACGTGGCCGCCTCGCGTCGGCGTCGTGCACCACGTAACGAGTCGCCCATGCACCCCGCGAGCGCCGCTACCCCAGCGACGCCGGCCGTCGCGATGAACTTGCGACGCGATGCCCCGGCCGGGAACCGCCTCCGGTCTTCCGCCATTACACGTACGAAGACGGATTCCGATTAAAGCGGTTGCTAATAGACCTATAGGCATCTATGCACTCTCGTGAGAAAACATTCTCCTATATAGACAAACGTTGTCATTGGCGGCTTTCGATGACCCTCGGAAAACCCCTGTCGAAGCCGCCGAGGCCTACTATTACGGTAAAATACGCGCGTAGGTCTCGACGAACATTCGTCGAGCGATGCCACCAAATATCACGCAAACGAAACCAACACATCGTCTAACCGACCAACTAGTAATACAACTGATAACTGTGTGCGTTCCTCTGATCCTGCCCTATATACCTCCCCACCAACCTACAGTCCCACCCACCCGACCGAACCCAAACACGCCGCTCACCACACACAGCCCGACGAATCCCGGCCCACCACCCGGCGCTCCACGAACGTGGACGGAATCGAACCACAGTCACTCCACTCACTCGCGCCCCTCCTGATTCGAATCCCACCTCACACTTCCTCGCTCCCCGGACTCCTCGCTCTCGACCGCCATCACGGGGCCGGAAGAAGCGGATTCGGGCGGATTCGAACCTCGGTCACTCCGCTCACATCGTTCGCTTCGCTCCCTGTTTCGAATCGCACCGTCAACACTTCTCGCAGCACAGACTCCCCGCTAGCGCTCGTCGTATTGTGCTGCGAGAAGTGGGTTGGGGCGGATTCGAACTAGAGCCAGACGTGCTCGCTCACTCCGTTCGCTGCGCGCGACTGGCAGGGTTCGAATCCGCACAGAACCATTCTGCTCCCGCAGCCTCCTCGCTACGCTCGTCGGTTTGCGGAAGCAGAAGTGGGTTGGGGCGGATTCGAACCGCCGGCCTGCTCCGTGTGAAGGAGCCGTCATAACCTGGCTAGACCACCAACCCAGGCACTCGTCGGTACCCGGTTGGCGAACTAAAGGGTTCCGTTCTCAAGCGGGTTGTTCGGTGCGTTCGCGGTACGCACTCACCTTCTCGCGGGCCTCGGCGAGGCGTTCGCGTGCCTCCCCCTCAGCGCGCTGCTCTAACTCCAGGAGGTCCGCCTGGAGCCGCTCCACGCGCGTCGGTTCGGGCTCGGGCTCGACGCCACGGAACTCGTTGACGCGCTCGACGAGCGGCTCTACCTCCTCCTCGAACCCGGCCTTTGCGTGTTCGCCCGCGCGCTGCAGGTAGTATCGGGCGTCCTCGAAGTGCTTGTTCATGCTACGTATTATGTTGGTACTGAGAGGACAAGAACCTGTCGCCGACGTACCTGGTTTTAGGCGAACCGAAACCGGTGGATTTACCAATGATTTAGGCAAACCTAAAACCGTGGCGGCGGGCGCTCCCCCTCTGCCACTCGCACAAGTCTGTCCCAACCAGGGACCGTCGCCTCGTGACCGACGGTCCAGAAGAGCCGTGGGCATCACGCGGCCACCGCCGCGACACGGCTCCGCTCCTGCTTCCGCCCCAAACCGTTTACCAGCACCGTCGCGTACGCCACTGGCGTGTTCGAACGACTCTCGATCCCGACCCCCTTCCAGATCGGGCGCGTCAACGCCTACGTCGCCGGCCACACCATCGTCGACCCCGGGCCCGCCAGCGAAGAGGCCTGGTCCGCGCTCCTCACCGCCCTCGCCGAGGCCGACCTCGACCCCGACGACGTCGAGCAGGTCCTCGTCACACACCCCCACCCCGACCACTTCGGGCTCGCGAGGCGGTTCCGCGACCGCGGCGCGCGCGTCCTCGCCAGCGAACCCGCCGCCGGCATCATCGCCAACTTCGGCGACCGACTCCAGTACGAACAACGGTACTTCCAGGAGTTCTTCCAGCGTCACGGCATGGCCCAGTCGACCGCCAAGACCGTCACCGAACTCCCCGAAGCGTTCGTCCAGTACGCCCCGGACGTCGACACCGACCGCGTCCTCGACGCCGCCGACACCGTCACCGTCGACGGCCGGACGCTCGACGTCGGCACCACGACCGGGCACGCCCCCGGCGAACTCACGTTCGCGTACGACCACGACGACGAACGCCACGCCGTCGTCGGCGACAACGTCCTCCCGGAAATCACTCCGAACCCCCTCCTCCAGCCGCCCATGGAGGAGGGCGACGACCGACCGCGCGTCCTCCCCGCGTTCAACGACGCCCTGGCGGCACTCCGCGCCCGCGACTACGACCGACTGCTCCCCGGCCACCGAGAGGTCATCGACGACCCGGCGGCACGGATCGACGAGATACTCGCCGCGCACGAGGACCGCACCGAGAACGTCCGCGACCTCCTCGACGACCCTACGACCGCCGTCGACGTCATGAACGGCCTCTTCGAGGACCTGCCCGCCACCGAGCAGTTCTCCGGCATGAGCGAAGCCGTCGGGCACCTCGACGTCCTCGAAGCCCGCGGCGAGGTCGAACGCGACGAACGCGGCGGCATGGTCGTCTACGAACGCACCTGAGAAAATCCCTCCCGGGATCGAACGGCGGGTCAGTACGTCGGGTTGTCCTCGCGAGCGCCGTCGCGCTTGTTCACCACGCGCGCCCACGTGAACAGTCCGTCCGACAGCCGGTTCAGGTACTGGATGGCCTCGGCGTTCACCGGGTCGCCCGCGGCGAACTCGACCGCGCGGCGCTCCGCGCGCCGACACACCGTCCGCGCGTGATGCAACCGCGAGCCCTTCTCCGACCCCGTCGGGAGGATGAACGACTCCAGGGGATCGAGCTCGTCCTCGTACTCGTCGATCCACGCCTCGACCTCCTCGACGTGGGATTCCTCGACCTGCGGGTCGTCTTCGTCGGGGTCCGGGTTCGCGAAGTCCGCCTGCACGACGTGCAGGTGGTTCTGGACGCCGCGGAGGATCTCGTCGACGTCGTCGTGCCCCGTCGGCCGCACCGTCCCGATGAGTGCGTTCAGCTCGTCGACGGTCCCGTACGCCTCGATCCGCGGACTCGTCTTCGACACCCGGCTCATGTCCCGCAGGTCGGTCATCCCCTCGTCGCCACGACCGGTGTAGATCTTCATGCCTCGCCGTCGGGCCCGCTGGCACTTAACTATCGCCCGGAACACCTCCGATAAACCAATATGCGCGATACGAAATCGCCGGGGCGGAGCTAACACTCGCCGGTTACCGACGCGCGGACTCCAGGGTACGACGGCGGAGTCGCCGCTCGAACGTCCGGAGGACCGTGACGACGAGAATCGATGCGCCCGCCCCCGACGACAGCTAGCGCCAGAGCGACGAGGTCTCCGGTCTGGAGGACGACGCGTTCGACTGGGTGTGCGCGTTCGACTGGGGGTACGCGTTCGACTGGGGGTACGCGTTCGACTGGGGAGCGTTTCGAGCTCGGTGCGATGCTCGCCCCCGCGTGCGCGATGTAGAACCGATCCACTCCACCGGCGACGCTGTCGCTGCGCGAGGTGGACGACGCGTCGACCGCGGTCAGCTCTTCGGTCCGTCGTTCGTGCAGGCCGCAGGTGTGGCTTCGCCGAACGAGCTGGCGTTCGCGTACGGACGACGACCGCGCCCACGTCCCGTCAGCAGGTGGTCTTCGCGAACGCGTAGGAGCCGATGGCGACGAGAACGACGCCGACGACGAGGGGTGCGACCACGAACAGCGGATGCCAGGGCGCACAGCCGTCGCAGGCACCATCGGCGACGGCGCGCGAGATCGTGTACTGCGTGTACCCGCCGTAGCTGGCGAGTCCGAGGCCGGCGAGGACGGCGGCGGCGCTCGCGACGCGCGTCGGTGTGAGCACCGCCGGGGCGGACTGGCTGGTCGACATACGATACCCATCAGACGGACGGTACTTCAGTCCACGACCTGGGTGAAACTGGACTTTCACCGTCCGTTCGCTTCTCGCGGACCTGCGGGATCTCGCAGCGGACTCGGGACTGGTCTGGCCGCGTTCCGGCGGCTCCCTACTCGAGCGAGCCTGGAATCGGGAACGGGCCGTGCTTCGGCGAGCGGTGCGAGACGCCCGCTCTCGAACCACCGACGCCGATTTGCTATCGCGATATGTGATTTACGAGTGCGTCGTCAGGCCGTCCACACCGTGACTCGAATCGGTACGTTCAACAGTCCGCGTCGGAAATCCGGGCACATGAGCCTCGAACTCGAGCACTACTGTCCCGACTGCGGCGAGGAACGCGTCTTCTATCGCGCGGCGAGCACGACGCTGCACCTCGGCACGAAGGTCAAGTGGCACTGTCCCGACTGCGACTACGGGTTCGTGCAGGTCGACGGCGTCATCGACACGTCCGAAGCCGACGCCTGAGGCGTCTTCTCCACGAGTTCACGGACGGTCGATAGCGACTGCGTCGTCGAGAAGGTGAGTGGGGTGGAGGCTGGTCAGTCCTCGAGTGCGTGCCAGGAGAGCCGGAGGTCGCGTGCGGCCTCGGTCTGGTCGATGCGGGCGGCAGTCGTCCGTTCGGGCGCGCTCTCGATGGTGTCGTCGCTCTCTCCGGCGACAGCGTTGAACGCGCGCGCGAGCTGGTCGAGCGTGCGCTTGCCCTCGATCTCCGTGGGTTCGGTCATCAGGGCTTCGCTCACGATCTCGGGCCACTTCGTCGTCGGCGGGTGGACGCCGTAGTCGAGCATGCGCTTGGCGACGTCGGCGGCGTCCTGGTCGCCGGCGCTGGCGACGAACTCGTGGTGGAAGGGGCCGTATGGGACTTCGTACTCGATCTGACTCGCGAGGTAGTTCGCGTTCAGGACGGCTTTCGCGCTCGAGTCGCTGAGTCCGTCGTCGCCGAGGCGCGCGATGTACGCGTACGCCTTCGCGAGCACGAGCCAGTTCCCGTACTGGCCGTGGACTTTCCCGATGGAGTGCTCGGGCGTCTCGAACTCGTAGGACAGCGAGCGCTCGTCGGGCGCTTCGACGACCTGCGGGTCGGGAAGGAAGGGCGCGAGTTCGTCGGTCACGCCGACGGGGCCGGCGCCGGGGCCGCCGCCGCCGTGGGGCGTGGCGAACGTCTTGTGGACGTTGTAGTGCATGAGGTCGAACCCCATGTCGCCGGGGCGACCGCGGCCGAGGAGCGCGTTCAGGTTCGCGCCGTCGTAATACAGCAGCCCGCCGGCGTCGTGGACCATGTCCGCGATCTCCTCGATGTCGCGCTCGAACAGCCCGAGCGTGTTCGGGTTCGTGAGCATCAGGAGTGCGGTGTCGTCGCTCAATGCGGCGTCGAGGGCGTCGAGGTCGACGCGGCCGTCGTCGCCACCGGGCAGCGAGACGACGTCGAACCCGGCGAGCGCGGCGCTCGCGAAGTTCGTGCCGTGCGCGCTCTCGGGAACGATGATCTCCGAGCGGTCATCGCCGTTGTGTTCGTGGTACGCGTCGGCGACGAGGACGCCCGCGAACTCGCCGGCGGCGCCGGCTGGCGGCTGGAGCGTCACGGCGTCCATCCCGCCGATGCGCGCGAGGTAGTCCTGGAGGCCGTGGAGGACGGACAGAGTCCCCTGCACGGTCTCGACCGGTCGGTCGGGATGCACGAGGCCGTTCGGGTCCGCGGCGACGTCCTCCGTGAACTTCGGGTTGTACTTCATCGTACACGACCCCAGCGGGTACGGGCCGCTGTCGATCCCGTAGTTCATCTCGGAGAGGCGCGTGTAGTGACGCGCGAGCTCCGGCTCCTCGAGCTTCGGGAGTTCGAGGCCGTCCCTGGTGAGGTCGTCGGGGAGCGGGCTGTCGTCGTAGTCGGCCTCGCTCGTGTGCTTCTCGGAACTCAGGGGTTCGTGGCGATCGCCGTCGCTCCACCGCGCCTGGTCGAAGTGGAAGCCGTCGTCCGAGCGGTCCGCGTCGGTGCCTTCGGGTGCCTCTCCGTCGGTGGCGTCTCCGCTCATCGCGCCACCTCCGCGAGTGCGTCGACGAAGTCGTCGCGTTCGGCGTCTGTCGTGCCAGTCGTACAGATCTGGACGTGGTGTTCGCCGATGGCGTGCACGGCGAACCCTTCGTCGGCGAGGTCGTCGACGACCGCGGGCGCGGGCTGGTCGGTGTGCGCGACGAACTCCCGGAGGTGGTGGCGGTCGTGGACGGGCGCCTGGACGCCCCGGACGTCGTGGACGCGGTCGGCGAGGTCGCGGGCGTCCGCGACGTCGCGCTTCGCGAGGTCCGCGAGGCCGTCCGCGCCGAGACCGGTGGCGTGCATCGCCGCGCGGAGCGCGACCCACGCCTGGTTCGTGCAGATGTTCGACGTCGCGCGCTCCCGGCGGATGTGCTGTTCGCGCGTCTGGAGCGTGAGCGTGTACGTCCGCCGGCCGTCGGCGTCCGTGCTCGCGCCGACGAGTCGACCGGGGACCTGCCGGACGAAGTCTTCGCGGCACGCGAACAGCCCGAGGTCCATCCCGTAACTCTGCGGGAGGCCGAGGGCGCTTGCGGAGCCGACGACGACGTCCGCGCCGGCGCTCGCCGGTTCCTCGAGGAGCGCGAGTGCCACGGGGTCGCTGCCGAGGACGAACAGCGCGTCCGCGTCGTCGGCGAGGTCGCCGACGGCGTCGAGGTCCTCTTCGATGCAGCCCCGTACCGTCGGTGTCTCTGCGTACACCATCACGGTCTCGTCGTCGACGGCCTCACCGAGCGCGTCGACGTCGGCGACGCCGTCGTCCATCGCGTACGACTCGACGACGAGGTCGGTGCCGGCGACGTAGTTCGCGAGGACCTCGCGGCGGCCGTCGGCGAGGTGCTCGGGGACGAGCACGCGCGACCCACTGGTCTGTCGGACGCGTTCGGCGAGCGTCGCCGCCTCGCCGAGTGCGGTCGCGGCGTCGTACATCGAGCAGTTCGCGATCCCCAGTCCCGTCAGCTCGACGAGGAGGCTCTGGTACTCGAACAGCGCCTGCAGGAACCCCTGCGTGACCTCCGGCTGGTACTGCGTGTAGCTCGTCAGGAACTCCGAGCGATCGGCGAGGTGGTCGACGACGCTCGGGACGTAGTAGTCGTAGTGGCCGCGACCCAGCAACTCGACGAGGTCGCGGTTCCGCGCGAGTTCGTCGGCCATCTCCGCGCGAATCTCGCGCTCGGTGCGCGAGTCGATGCCGAAGTCGCCGTCGAACCTGACGTCTTCGGGGATGTCGAACAGGGCCTCCTCGGAGTCGACGCCGACCGCGTCGAGCATCGTCCGGGTCTCCGCGTCGCCGTGTGGCGCGTACGGCGTTCCCGCGGTCTCTCGTCCGTTCATGCCTCGGTCCTCCCTCGGGCGTTGGTGCTGCCTGTCATGCGTAGTGGTGGATGTGGTCCCGCGTCGCCCGCGGCCGGCGGCCGGAGCGCTGCTGTCGGTTCTCTGGCGGCGATTCGAACCGGGGCCACATGAGCGGTACGGTTCCGGGAAAGAGCATATGCACGGACGTGCGTAGAACAAGGGCCGTGGTTCGCCCCGATGGGGTCGTCCCTGTATACCGAGCGCGCTGATTGGCTGTCGGCCACCGATCAGTCGCGGTACTGGTGGACGCGCTCGCGGTTTCGGCGGTCAGTCGCGGTACTGGCGGACGCGCTCGCGGTCGGGGACGGCGGACTGCACGCCCTCGCGCGTGGTCGATAGCGCGGCGGCGACGGCGGCGTCGGTGACTGCGTCGCGGAGCGGTCGGTCCTCGGCGAGCGCCGCCGCCAGGTAGCCGTCGAACACGTCGCCCGCGCCGGTGGTGTCGACCGCGTCGACGGTCGGCGACGGGACCGTGAACGCCTCGCCGGTCCACGGGCCGCGCTCGCCGGGGTCGACGGCGGCGCCGTCCGCGCCGCGCGTCCGCACGATCGTGCCGTCGAACGCCGCGAGCGCCGCGTCGAGGCGGTCGGCTTCGCCCGCGTTCGGCGTCGTCGCGTCCACGCACTCGTGAGCGAGCACGCGCGCCGCGTTCTCGTCCGCGGGCGCGGGATCGAACACGACAACTGGCCGATTCGGACGGTCTGCGAGGACGTCGAGCGCGCCCAGGACGGCTTCGACGGGGAGCTCGTTCTGGAGCACCACGCAGTCCGCGCCGGCGAGCGCGTCGGCGTGCCGGCGGGCGTACGCGGCGTCGACCGCGCCGTTCGCGCCCGACAGGACGGCGATGTGGTTCTCGCCGGTCGCCTCGTCCACGGCGACGTACGCCGCGCCCGTCGGCCCGTCGACCGACTCGACGGCCGACGCGTCGACGTCGCGCTCCGCGAGTCGCTCCCGGACCGCGTGCTCGTTCGCGTCCGCTCCCACTGCCCCGAACAGGGCGGCGTCGGCGCCCGCGGCCGCCGCCGCGACCGTCTGGTTGGCGCCCTTCCCGCCGAGGAACGTCCGGTCGAACGCGGCCGCGAACGCCTCGGGGACCGACTCGACCTTCCGCGTCTCGCCCGCCGCCGGGAACCAGTCGTAGCGCTCGGCCTGCGCCGCGAGCCACGCGCGCTCGCAGTACCTGACGTGGTCGACGTTCACGCTCCCGAAGCTCGCGACCCTGCCCATGCGCCACCGGACGTCGCGGGGTGCAAAGAGCGTTCCCGACTCAACCCGGGGCGTCGCGGTGCCGGCAACGACGACGGATGACGGTGCGGTTATGGTCCCGGTCACGCTGGGTGACGGCATGGGACGCCGCGTACTCCTCGACACAGACACCGCGGGCGACGACACGATGGGCATCCTGCTGGCCGCGCTCGCGGACGGCATCGACCTCGAAGCGCTCACGATCGTGGCGGGGAACGTCGAGTTCGACCACCAGGTCGAGAACGCCAAGCACACGCTCGAACTCGCCGGGAAGGCCGACGACGTTCCCGTCTACGAGGGCGCGCGGTCGCCGCTCGTGAAGGACCACGAGCACGTCGACCACATCCACGGCGAGGGCGGCCTCGGCGGCGAGATCTTCCCGGACACTGGCGTCCCCTCGGCCGAGGGATTCGGCCCGGACGCCATCGTGGAGACCGCCCGCGAGCACCCGGGAGAGGTGACGCTCGTCTGCATCGGGCCGCTCACGAACGTCGCGCTCGCGCTCCGGAAGGAGCCCGAACTCGACCGCCTGCTGGACGAGGTGTGGGTGATGGGCGGCGCCGTGAACACGCTCGGGAACGACACCCCGAGCGCGGAGTACAACTTCTGGGTCGACCCCGACGCCGCGAAGGTCGTCCTCGACGAACTCGACGTCACGCTCGTCGACTGGGGCCTCACCGTCCGGCAGGCGATGCTCGAAGCCGACGAACTCGCCGTCTTCGAGGACGCAGACAGCGAGTACGCGCAATTTTTCACGACCATCACCGAGCACCCCCGCGAGTTCTCGAAGGAACGCCTCGGCGTCGACGCCACCACCCAGCCGGACTCGCTCACGGTCGCGTGCGCGCTCGACCCCGACCTCGTCACCGACGCCAGCACGTACCACGTCGACGTCGACGAACGCGAAGGCATCACGCGCGGCTACAGCATGGTCGACGAACTCGGAATCACCGACGGCGAACCCCGAACCAGGGTGGTCGAAGCCATCGACGCCACCGCGTTCGAGACGATGTTCAGCGACATGCTCCTGCACGGCGACCCCGAACGGTCGCGATGAATCGACCCAGTCGAAACGCTCTGCGCTCGATAGAACCGGTATGCGCTACTCAGCGGCAGATTCCAGCGCGATGGACCGGTTCGATTCGCGGACCGCTCGCCGAGTCACTCGTTCAGTAGGTCTGCTCGGTAGTCGGCATCCAGTCTCGGCCGATCGCGTGATCCGGCGATCGGTTCAGGCTCCAGTGGCGGGCAGCTCCTCGATACCCAGTTGCTGGAACAGTCCGAGCAGATCGGGGTTCGCTCGACGTTCCACGACCTTCCCGCTCTCCAATCGGGCGAACCCCATCGCCTCGATCTCGAAGGACCGTCCGGTCGGCTCGATCCCCATGAACGGCCCATCGTGTGTCCCCCGCTGAATCATCCGAACGGCGACGGTCTCGCCCTCCGCGATCACTTCTTCGAGCGTCACAGCGAAGTCGGGGAACGCAGTCCAGATCGTCCGCATGGTTTCGACCACGGCGTCACGTCCGGACGTTTCCCCAAACGGAGTGGAGTCGGCGATGTCTTCGGCGAGAAACTCGCCGGCCGCGTCGGTATCGCGCTCGTTGATGACTTCTTCTGCGAACCGACGAACGACTTCCTTGTTATCGATTAATTCTACCACTGTTGTTCGACCCGTACAGACGCGCCTTCGGGTGATAAGCTAGCATGCAACGATGCTGTCCGGATGCTCCGAAAATGACCTCGAATACGGCGGATCGTCGCGTGGTCGAAACGACCGCGTTCAGGCGACCTGCGCCTCGTACTCGTCGGCGCTGAGGAGTTCATCGAGTTCGCTCTCGTCTTCCATCTCGATCTCGAGCATCCAGCCGTCGCCGTAGGGGTCGTCGTTGACGAGTTCGGGCGCGTCGAAGAGGTCCTCGTTGACGGCCGTGACCTCGCCGCTGACGGGCGCGTACACGTCGCTGACTGCCTTGATGGATTCGACGACGCCGAACGCTTCGCCGTGGGTGACGTCGTCGCCGACGTCGGGCAGTTCGACGAACACCACGTCGCCGAGTTCGTCCTGCGCGAAGTCGCTGATGCCGACGCGGACCGTGTCGCCGTCGCGGGCCGCGTACTCGTGCGATTCGTTGTACCGTCGGTCGTCCGGAATGTTGAAGCTCATCGTTCGTAGAAGGGGAGTGATTCGACGCGTGCTCGCTTCGAGTCACCGCGGACCACGACGCGTAGCGTGGTCCCCGGGTCCGCGTAGTCGGTGTCGACGTACGCCAGTCCGATCGGTTCGCCGAGCGTCGGACTCATCGTGCCGCTGGTCACCTCGCCGACGACCAGGTCGTCGGTGTCGGTGACGTCGTACCCGTGCCGTGGGACGCCGCGCTCGACGAGCCGGAACCCGACGAGCTTCTCGTCGACGCCCTCCTCCTTCGCTCGCTCGAGGGCGTCCCGGCCGACGAACTCGGTGTCGAGCTTCACCGTGAACCCGATGCCGGCCTCGTAGGGGTTCCGCGGGTTCTCCTCGTGGTCGAAGTCCTGCCCCGAGAGGAGGAGTCCTGCTTCGAGGCGGAGCGTGTCGCGCGAACCGAGTCCGCACCGCGTCACGTCTCGGTCCGCGGCGAACGCCGACCACACCGTCTCCGCGTCGGCCCACGGAACGACGAGTTCGACGCCGTCCTCGCCCGTGTAGCCGGTTCGTGCGACGAGGCACTCGACGCCCGCGACGTCCATCCACGTCGCGGAGAACCGCGACAGGTCCGCGACCGACTCGCTCGCCGCGTCCGTGACGTGCGAGACTGCGTCGGGCCCCTGGACCGCGAACATCCCGTAGTCGTACGTCGCGTCGCGAACGGTCGCGTCCAGCCCGAACTCGTCGCGGTAGTCCGTCCAGCGCTCGTGCATCTGGTCGGCGTGCCCCGCGTTCGGTACGAACAGGTACGACGGCGAATCGCTCGCACCTCCGTCGTCCGCGTCGTCGGCGTGCTCGTCGACGCCGTCCGCAGTATCGCCGCGTTCGGGGAGTCGGTAGACGACGGTGTCGTCGATGATGTCCCCGGCCTCGTCGGTGATCGTCGCGTACTGTGCATCGCCGGCCTCGAGCGCGGCGACGTCGTTCGTCGTCAACCGCTGCATGAGCCGCGTCGCGTCCGGTCCGGACACCTCGATCTCGCTCATGTGCGAGACGTCGAAGATGCCCGCGTGCTCCCGGACGGCCTCGTGCTCGACGCGGATGCCATCGAACTCGACGGGCATGTCCCACCCGCCGAACTCGGTGAACTTCGCGCCGGCCTCGGCGTGACGGTCGCGCAACGGCGGCGTCTCCAGGGCCATATTCGACCCGTCGCCCGCCGACAAGTAATGCTTTCGTATCGCGAGCCGGCCCCACCGCGGGAACGACCGTGCGGCTGGCGGTTTCCGGTCCGCGGCGCGACCAGTACGCTGCCGGCCTCGGCCTTTTGCCCGAGACCCGCGAAAGTCGATGCATGTACGACGAGGTCCTCGTGCCGACCGACGGTAGCGACCCGGCCTCCGTCGCGGTCGACGAGGCAGTGGCGCTCGCGGCGACCGCCAACGCGCGCGTGCACTTCCTGCACGTCGTCGACGTCGGGACGGAGATGTCGGCGTCGGCCGTCGGAACGATCGCGGACGACCTCACCGAGACGCTCGAGTCCGTGGCCGACGACGCGCTCGACGACGCGGTCGCGGTGGCCGAGGAGGCCGACGTTCGGTACGAACGAGAGACCCTCGAGGGCGTTCCGCACGAGGCGATCGAGGCGTACGGTCGCGAGCACGACGTCGACCTGATCGTCGTCGGAACGAGCGGCCACTCCGGACTGAAGGAGGACCTGCTCGGGAGTACGACCGACAGGGTCGTGCAGTCCGCGGACTCGTCCGTGCTCGTCGCCCGGCCGTAGCGACGTCGACCGCTGGCGTTCGTCACGATCACCACCTTTCGTCACATGGATCAGAACCGAACCGAATCGCTGGACTCGCGCCGGGACGCCGTCGTCGGCTGGGCGGCGATAGCCACGGTCACACTCGCCGCCGTCGCGCAGTTCCTCGCAGGTCGGGTCGTCTGGAGTGGCGTGGCGCTGTTGGTCGCCGCATTTCTCGCGTTGCCGGCCGTCGCGACCCGGTCGTCGACCGCGTCGGTCCCGTGGTCGTTCTCGGCCGTCGCCGCCGTCGCCGTCGTGCTCCGCGCGGCCGGCGTCTACCCCGACCTCTCGGGCTACCTCGTCGTCAGTTCGGTCGCGCTCGTGCTCGTCGCGGCCCTCGCCCGCCACACCGACGTCGAGCTGAGCCGGCGGTTCGCGGTCGTCTTCGCGACGATGACGACGATGGCGCTCCAGGCGTGCTGGATAATCGTCCAGTTCTACGCCGACCGGTGGCTCGGGACCGGCTTCCTGCCGTCTCAGGCCGAACTCCAGTGGGACATCGTGTACGTCGTCGTCGTGAGCGTCGTCCTCGGCGTCGCCCTCGAATGGTCGTTCGAACAGTTCGACGCCGCCGGCTCCCTCGACCGGCAGTCGAGGGGGTGACCGTCCATGGGCATCGGCGACGTCGACGCGCCGACGACCGAACGCCGCCTCACCAGAGTCCTCCAGGTCTCCCTCGCCTGTCTCGCGGTGTACGGCGCGGTCACGGTCGCACTTGGGACGTTCGGGGCCGCGGCCGTCAGTCTCGGCATCACGTTCGTCCCCGCCTTGCTCCGCCGCGAGTACGACTACGCCATGCACCCAGGCCTCGTCCTCTGGATCACGGTCGCGGTGTTCCTCCACGCCGTCGGGGCGGCCGGCCTGTACGAACGCTACCAGTGGTACGACGAGATAGCGCACTTCGTCTCCGCGGCGCTGATGGCGGCGTTCGGCTACGCGCTGTTCCGGGCGCTCGAGACGCACACCGACGAGATAGACGTCCCCGACGCGTTCCGCGGCGTCTTCATCGTCGTGTTCGTTCTCTCGACGTCGATCGTCTGGGAGGTCGCCGAGTTCCTGATCGGGTTCTTCGTCGTCTACGGCATCGAGGACATCGCCACCGACATGGTCGCGAACGTCGTCGGAGCACTGGTCGTCGCGCTCGCCGGCGCCGGCCCCGTCAGCGGCCTCGTCGGGTTCTTCCGGGACCGCCTGCATTCCGAGCACTCGTGACCGCGGCGACCTCGAATTCGGTCCTCGGCGCGCGAACGGAATCCCCGGACGCGACGGGTGGCGCGCCCGCGCGTTCGGAACAGGTAAGTAATCGCCGGGAAAACCGACGGCGCGTGAATCGGACCGTACGGCGAGCGGGTGCGTTCGCGCTCGTCGGATCGCTCGTACTCGCCGTCCCCGTCGTCGGCCGCGTCGCCGTCGTCATCCCGGCGGTGGTGCTCGCGTTCACGGCGGCCGTCGAGTCCGGCCCGCTCTTCGAGTTGTTCGCTCGCCCCGGCGACCGCGAGGAAGACCGGCTCTACGGCCTCATATCGTTCACGCTGGCCGCGACCGGCCTGGGCATCCTCGGGTTCATCGCCGCGCTCCCGCTGGAGGTGTTCGTCGGCACGGTCCTCCTGCTCGTGTGGGGGAACCTCGCGAGCGAACTCGTCAAGCAACGGTACCCGGACCCGTTCGCGGCGAGCGCCGGGTTCGCCGCCGGCGGCGCCGTCGCGTTCGTTCCCGGAGCGGCGTTCGCGCTCGTCCGCGAGGGTGCGACCGTCAGCCTCCCGGAACTGGCGTTCCTCGGCGTCGCCGGCGCGGTCATGGGCGCGCTCGTCCGCGCGGCGCTGTTCGAGCGCGACGACCCGCTCGTGCTCTGGTCGGTCGCGCTCACGCTCTGGTTCCTGAACGACCTCGTCGTCGCCCCCGACCCCGGCGAGGTCGCGCTCGCCGTCGGCGTCACCGTCGCCTTCGGGTACGTCTCGTACTACCTCGAGACTGCGAGCGTCCCCGGGATGCTCACGGGCGTCCTGCTCGGCCTCCTCACGATCGTCCTCGGCGGTCTGGAGTGGTTCGCGGTCCTCATCGCGTTCTACGGGCTCGGCGGGCTGTCGACGAAGTTCCGGTACGAGGAGAAGGCCGAGCGCGGCGTCGCGGAGGACAACGACGGCGCGCGCGGGAGCGGGAACGTCCTCGGGAACTCGGCGGTGGCGCTCGGCGCGGTCGTCGGGTACGCCGCGGTCGGCGCGGGCCACGTCCCGCTCGCGGAGGAGGTGTACCTGTTCGCGTTCGTCGGGTCGCTCGCGACCGCGATGAGCGACACGCTCTCGAGCGAGGTCGGTGCGGTGTACGACGAGCCGCGGCTCGTGACGACGGGCGCGCGCGTGGAACCGGGGACCGACGGCGCGATCACGTGGCAGGGGGAACTCGCCGGCCTCGTCGGTGCAGCACTCGTCGCGGGTGTGGCGTTCGCGCTGTTCCCGGCGGTGGACGTCGCGGGCGCGGGCGTGGTGTTCGTCGCGGGGTTCGTCGGGATGACCGCCGACAGCGTCCTGGGTGCGACGATCGAGGACACGCTGGTCGGGAACCAGGGCGTGAACTTCCTCGCGACGCTCGCGGGCGCGCTCGTCGGCGGCGGCCTCGCCGTCGTCGCGCTCGACGTCGCGCTCTCCCTGCCGTGACCGTCCGCGCCGCCACTCGCGTCGACTTGCCGACGATCCGCGTCCTCCAGACGCACCTCCCGGAGCCGGTCGAGGACCTGTTCGCGGACGGCCTCCCGGGTGGCGTCACGGTCGTCGCCGTCCCCGATCGAGCGCCCGAGACGGACGGATCCGACGGTATCGACGGGAGCGCGTACACCGCTCCGGTCGGGTACGTGCACGCGTACGACACCGGGTACGTGTCCGAGCTCGTGGTCGCGCCCGCCAACCGCGGCCGCGGGCACGGTCGTGCGCTCCTCTCGCGTGCGCTCTCGGAACTGCGCTCGCGCGGCGTCGCGGCGGCGACCCTCGAGGTCGCTGCCGACAACGACCGCGCGCGCTCGCTCTACGAGGACCTCGGGTTCGAGGTCGCCGCCCGTCATCCCGGCCGCTACGAGAGCGGCGACGGCCTCCGGATGACGCGCTCGCTCGGCCTGGCGTAGCGCTCGACCGACGCGGCAGGTCGCCGCCCGATCCCCCGCCACGTGGGGCGCTCTGGCCGGCGATAACGCCCCTATAACTTTGCACGCGCCGCTACAGGACCGAGTGGATGAGCGACACTGGGTCAGACGACGTCTTCCATCGACAGCTCCAGACGGACGTCCGCGAACCGGCCGAACAGGTGGCCGAACACGTCGCGAACATCGCCGGCGAGGAGGTGACGGACCTCGAGAGCACGTGGGAGTGCTTCGACCACCTCCTCGACGAGATCTTCCAGGATCCGCCTGCCCCCGACGCGCAGGTACAGGTGACGTTCACGTACGAGGGCTACCGCATCACCGTCGAGCAGGACGGGCACGCGACGTTCGTTCCCGTCGGCGACCCGCCGACGTGACCCGGTTGTCGAGCGAAATACTGGCTTGAGGCCGAGTAACGGCGTCCTACCTCGGCTGTATGTTCATGGTTAGCAATTATATCAGTCGGGCCGTTACTCCCGTACCCATGCTATCCGGACCCACCGAGCAGGTACTCCACAGACGTCTGGACCTCGACGGCCCCGAACCAGCGATCCAGGTCGCCGAGCACGTCGCGGACATCGCCGACGAGGACGTCGACGACCTCTCGAGCACGTGGGAGACGTTCGGGGACGTCATCGCCGACCTCTTCGAGGACCCGCCCGCGCCCGACGCACAGGTACAGGTGACGTTCACGTACGAAGGCTACCGCATCACGGTCGAACAAGACGGCCACGCGACGTTCGTTCCCATCCACGACCCACCGACGTGACCGTCGGTCCAATCCCGCTCGAGACGTCCGCACCGGTCGATGGTTCAGACCGTGAGGTCGGCGGCGGTCCGGATCCGGACGCTCGTCGGGCGCTTCACGAAGTCTCCGAAGGAGTCGGCGACGACGTGGTCGACGCCGCGCTGGGACGCGACGTCCAGTACCTTCTGCGTGAGTTCGCCGTCGAGGACGACGGCGTGCGGGTCGACGGCGGCGTCCCGTAGCAACTCGAACGCGTCCGCGGCGCTCGCGCTCCCGAGCGTCTCGTACTCGTCGTCGAGCAACCGGACCTCGCCGGTGCCCTCGTCGACGACCGCCGCGACGTGCTCGCGGAGCGACGTCGGCGCGCTCTGCGACGCCTCCGGCGCCGACGGCTCCTCGACCGACGCCGACTCACCGTCGGACGCAGCCTCGACGTCTGAGGCTGGCGCTGCGTCCGACGCCGCCTCGGCGTCGTCAGTCATCGCCGACGAGGCACCGTCCGTCGCGTCCGGCGTCGTACTCGGGCCGTCGGGGTTCCGCGTCCCGTCGTCCGGCGTCGCCGCTGTCTCCGCACCCGAGGCGTCCGTCGGCGACCCCGACCCGTCGCCGTCCGCCGGTGCCGGCGTCGCGCTCCCGTCCGTCGCCGCGACCGCCTCGCGCGGGTCGTTCGCGCCCGCCACCGTCTCGTAGGGCACCTTCTCGCGGAGCGCGTCGAACACGTCGTGATGCGAGAGGTCCTCGACCGACTTGTCCGCGGGCGCGAGCGCGACGTAGTCCACGTCCCCGACGTCCGCGAGCTCCCGGAGGATGAGGTCCCCGCCGCGGTCGCCGTCGAGGAACGCCGTCACCGTCCGCTCCGCGGTCAACTCCGCGATCACGTCCGGGACGTTCGTTCCCTCGACCGCCACCGCGTTCTTGATGCCGTACTTCAACAGCTGGAGGACGTCAGAGCGACCCTCGACGACGATGATCGCGTCGCTGTCCGCGACCCGCGGACCCGCCGGGAGGCCGTCGTACTCCGTGACGTCCTCGACGCGCACGTGCTCGCGGACTTCCCGGAGGATCTCGTCGCTCGACATCACCGAATCGTCGAACGCCGAGTTCAGGAGCTCCTTCGCGCGCTCGACGACGCGACGGCGCTTGGCCGCCCGAACGTCCTCGATGTCCGCCACCTCGCAGCGCGCCTGGCACGGCCCGATCCGCGTGAGCGTCTCCAGGCTCGCCGCGAGCGTCGCGGTCGCGACCCTGTCCAGACCGCTCGCGATCGTTATCGTCCCCTCCGTCTGGCCGCGCGTGACGTCGGCCTCGACGTCGATGCGACCGACCTTCGAGGACTGCTGTAACTCCCTGAGGTCGAGCTCCTCGCCGAGCAACCCCTCGGTCTGTCCGAAGATCGCGCCGACGACGTCGCTCCGCTCGACGACCCCATCCGCTGTGAACGTCGCGTGAATCAGGTACTTTGCTGTGTCTTCCATGGTGAACTGGCCCCGGCGGGGGCCGACGTGTCTCCGCTGGCCTGAAGGGCCCCGCTGCTACCGCCCCGACGCGAGGCGGCCTCGCTCCCGATGCCCCGCGATGGAGCGGTCGGTCTGCTGATGCCCCGCGATGGAGCGGTCGGTCTGGCGTTCCCCCGCGAGGGGGCTACCGCGTCGTAACCGCGTGATGATGCCCGACGTGGGCGCCGCGTGAGGCCACCGCGATGGGTGGCGCGTGAGTGTATCGTGACAGTGAACTCGTGCATGCTGCACGAACTCGTCGACAGTACGTGGCCGAATGGTGTATACTTGTTGCAGGGATCGCGTCCGACGCACCCTGCCCGACACCCTCCAGGTGACTCCGCGGTCGACGGTGCGGGGTGCCCGCAGTGATGCGGGACCGCGCTCAACGGTACGGGGACGCGGAGTACTGGTAGGCGATGAGCGCGACGAGGACGACGAACCCGCCGAGGAAGAACATCGCGCCCGGCGGGAGGCCGCCAGCGAGCAGGTCGCCGCCGCCGGCGCCGCCGCTCGCGGCCGTCGTCGCCGCGTCGGCCGCAGTCCGGGTCGACTCAGCGGCGACGTTGAAGCTCTCGTTCCCCGCCGCCATCTCCGTCGCCGGTTCAGCCGTCGTCGCCGCATCGGCGGTCGTCGCCGGCTCCGTCCTCGCCGCTTCGGTCTGCGTCGCCGCCTCGACGGTCGTCGGCTCGCCGGTCATCGCACTCGTCTCCTCGCCGCCGCCGCTCGCGGTCGTCGTACTGTCGACGTCGTTGATGCCGACGTCGGCGCCGTCGCCGCCGTCACCCTCGCTCGTCGTCGACGCCGTCGTGCTGGCGGCGTCGCCCGCGGCCTGGTCGTCGCTCGCGGCGGTCCCCGACAGTTCCGTCTCCGGGCCCGGCGCACTGCCGTCCGAACTCGCACCGGTGGTGGCGAGGCCACCGAACAGTTCCTGCCACCCGTACTGCACGAGGAGGCTGGACGCGAGCAGGACGCCGACGCCACCGACGAGACGACTCAGCGCCGTCCGGATGCGGCTCGCGCGAGACTCGTCGCTCGACACGATGAGCGGGCCGTCCTTCGGCGCGTACACCTTCATCTCGTTCCCGCGCGAGGAGTACCACGTGTCGACGACCTCGATCAGGCCCGCCTCCGAGAGGTTCTCCAGGTGGTACCTGACGTTCTGGATCGAGGAGTCGACCGCGTCCGCGACGTCGCTCGCCGTCATCGGCTCCTCGTGCAGCGCCGTGAAGATCGAGCGCGCCGTCTCCGAGGAGAGCGCACCGAACACCTTCTCGGCGTCCTCGCCCTCGAGGTCGACGACGCGCGGCGCACGGTCCTGCGGGACCTCTGTCTCCGACTGGAACGGGAGGAGCCGCGACATGCCTTACCTGCACAGTTGGCCCATACCCTAAAGCCGGTTTCGCAAGCTGAAAACTCGTTTTGAGCTACGTCGACCCGTCGCTTCCTGCCGATTACCCGATCGAGGCCGTCCGGCGGGTCGCGAAGCGAACGCGTCGGTGAAAACCCGACCGTACCCTCGAGCGGGTAGGTACCACGCACGTTTCACCGACCGATCGGACGACCGAACCCGGCTCGATTCGCCTGCTGACGCCGGACTCGCAACGCTGGTTCGTCGGTCGAACCGCGCAGAATAGCCGAACGGAGCTGACGCCCCGTCTCCGTTCCGCCTCGCTCAGACGCCGCGGCCCTGCATCTTCTCCTCTTCGGGCAGGTCGACGTTCGCGTCGCCCTTCATCGACTTCCCGAGGTTCGACGCGATCTCCGCGAGCGTCTCCGGGTCGTCGTGGTTGTTCACGGCCTGCACGATCGCTTCGCCCATCGCCTCGGGGTCCTCCGCGCCGAAGATCCCGGAGCCGACGAAGATGCCGTCGCACTCGTGGTACATCATCAGCGCCGCGTCCGCGGGCGTCGCGATGCCGCCGGCGGCGAAGTTCACGACCGGGAGCCGCCCCATCTCGGCGGTCTCGTGCACGAGCTCGGCGGGCGCCTCGTTCTCGCGCGCCCACTTCTCGCGCTCCTCCCAGTTCATGCCCTCGAGCTGGCGGATCGAGCCCTTGATCGTGCGCTGGTGGTGGACGGCCTGGTTCACGTCGCCCGTCCCGGCCTCGCCCTTCGTGCGGATCATCGCCGCGCCCTCGTCGATGCGACGCAGGGCTTCGCCGAGGTTCCGCGCGCCGCAGACGAACGGCGCGGTGAACTCGCGCTTGTCGATGTGGTAGGCGTCGTCCGCGGGCGTCAGGACTTCGCTCTCGTCGATCATGTCCACGCCGACGGCCTGCAGGATCTCGGCTTCCTTCCGGTGGCCGATGCGGGACTTCCCCATGACGGGGATGGAGACGGAGTCGACGATGTCCGCGACGTCCGCGGGGTCGGCCATCCGCGCGACGCCACCGCGCTTGCGGATGTCAGCCGGCACGGCCTCGAGCGCCATCACCGCGACGGCGCCGGCCTCCTCGGCGATCCTCGCCTGCTCTTCGTTCACGACGTCCATGATGACGCCGCCCTTCTGCATGCGAGCGAACCCGCGCTTGACCAGGTCGGTCCCTCGCTTGAGGTCCTCCAGGTCGGTCTCGGTTGGCATGCACGACGATTGCACCCGGTCGCACTTATACGGTCCGCAACGGGCGTCGCCGACCGGTGTCGAAGGACGCCGCGAACGGGGGTGGTGGCGCGGCCGCCGTTCGCGCGGACGACTTGGGGTGGCGGCGCGGACGCGGTTCGCGTCGCCGACCGGGGTCGTCGTCCGCGACCGGGAGTGATTTGTGGGAGCCACGCACAGGGTGGGCGTGATGGAGCTGTTACGCGACGAGTTGCCGGCCCGTGAAGACCTGCCGTGGTACGTCGCGCCCGTTCCCGAGGCGATCGAGGACCTCGGCCTCCGCCTCGTCTGGCTGGTGGTCGCGACGAACGTCCTCGGGACCGCGTTCGGGTTCTACTACTACGGCATCGACCCCCTGGCACCGGGCTTCGTGTGGGAGGGCAGCCAGTTCGCGTTCGAGCCGCTCGCGATGTGGCCGTTCGTCCCGGACTCGCCGGTCGCGACGCTGTTCATCGCGCTCGCGTTCGGCGCGTGGGCCGTCGGCCGGTCGAACGAGTACCTCACGGCGCTCGCGTTCTTCGGGTGCCTGAAGCTCGGCGCGTGGACGCCGTTCGTCCTGCTCGCGTTCCAGAGCGACTTCGCGTACACGGGCGCGCTCATGTACAACTTCCTGTTCTGGAGTCACCTCGCGATGGTCCTCCAGGGGTTCGTCCTCCACCGGATCGGCGACTTCCCCGTGAAGGCCGTCGCCGTCGCCGCGGGCTGGTACCTCCTGAACGACGTCGTCGACTACTTCGTTCCCGTCGTCGGAACGCCGCATCACACGGTCATCCCCGCCGAGGAGGTGACCGCGAGCGGCGTCGTCCACACCCCCGGCCCGCACCGCATCGCGGCCGCGGGCGCCGTCGTCCTCACGGTGCTCGCGACGTTCCTCGCGCTCTCGACGCGCGCGAAGAAACTGGAACGCCGTCGCGTCCGCGAGTAGCTCGAAGCGACGGTCGCAGTGACGGTCAGTGCACGACGACGACCGCGCGGTCGGTCTCGACCATCTCGCCGCTCCCGGCGTACGTGCGTTCCTCACGGACCTCGAACTCGTCGCTGGCGAGGACTTCGCCGGCGACGTGCAGTTCGCCGTCCGCGATCTCGTAGTCGCCGTCGGCGATCGCGCTGTCGAAGTCGTTGACCTGTCCGCCGTACTTCGGGCCGAGCGTTGAGTAGTCCAGGTCGACGTCGACGACCGCGGTCGTGATGTCCGGGGACTCTTGGTGGACAGTCAGATTGTCGACGTGCATGACGCCCGTGATGGCGTCCTCGAACCCGGTGACGGACCCGAACACCTCGACGTGATCGAGGTCGGCGTTCAGCGCGAGCTGGGCGTCGGTCTTGTACTTCCGCAGCGCACTGATGACCTCCATCGCGGTCTCGCCCGCTTCGAGGTCCGCGTCGTACCCGCGGACGTCGGGCCAGTCCTCTAAGTGGACGCTCGTCTCGGTCGCGTCGACGTCGTCGCGGTCGCCGGCGACGTAGTGCTCGTGCCAGAGTTCCTCGGTGACGTGAGGCATCACGGGCGCCCAGAGTTTGAGGAACGTCTCGTGGGCGAGCGCGAGCGCGTACCGCGTCGACTCGCTGTCGCGCTCCTTCGCGATCTCGAGGTAGTCGTCGCAGAACGTCCCCCAGAAGAACGTCCGCAGGCGATTCCGGGCTTTCGCGTACTCGTGGTCCTCGAAGCGCGCGCTGAGGTCCGCGACGAGGTCGTCGAGTTCGGCGAGCAGCCACTCGTCGAGCGTGTCGAGGTCGTCGGGCGCGTCGCGCTCGCTCGGCGGCGTCGAATCCTCGTCGGTGAGGCTATCGACCAGTTTGCTCGCGTTCCAGAGCTTCCGGATGAGCTTCTCGCCGGCGACGATGTCCGTGTCGCTGTAGGGGAAGTCGTCGCCGACGCCCGAGGACGCCGCCCAGTACCGGATCGCGTCGATCGGGTACTCGGAGACGACGTCCGCGGGGTCGACGATGTTCCCCTTGGACTTGCTCATCTTCTCGCGGTTCTCGTCGAGCACCCAGCCGTTGATGAGGACGCTATCGAAGGGGACCTCGCCCGTGTGCTCGTAGCACTTGACGACCGTGTGGAACAGCCAGAAGCTGATGATGTCGTGGCCCTGCGGGCGAACGTCGAACGGGTAGAGTTCGGGGTGTGCGAGGTCGCCGGCGGCGAGTTCGCCGTCCCCGAGCGTCTCGGGGTCCCAGTCCGCGTTGATCAGCGGCGTCAGGCTCGAGGTCGCCCACGTGTCGAGGACGTCCTCCTCGGGGCGGAACTCGCCGTGCCCGCACTCGGGGCAGGCGTCGGCGGGTGGGTCGTCAGCGAGCGGATCCGCGGGCAGTTGCTCGCGCTCCGCGAGGACCTCGTGGTCGCACTCGGTGCAGTACCAGACCGGGAACGGGATGCCGGAGTCGCGCTGGCGCGAGATCAGCCAGTCCCACTCCAGGCCCTCGATCCAGTGCTGGTACCGCGAGAACATCTTCTCGGGGAACCAGTCCATCTCGCGACCCGCCTCCAGGTACTCCTCCTTGTGGTCGAGGAGCTCGATGTACCACTGGCGCGAGACGCGGTACTCGACGTCCGTCTCGCAGCGCTCGTGGACCTGGACCGCGTGCTCGTGGGGCTCGCGGTCGACGAGGTGCCCGGCGTCGTCGAGGTCCTCGACGATCGCCTCGCGGGCCTCTTTCGTCGACAGGCCCTCGTAGTCTTCGGCGAGGTCCGTCATCGTCCCGGACTCGTCGATCGCGACCCGCAGCGGGAGGTCGTGGGCCTGGTACCACTCGATGTCGTTCTGGTCGCCGAACGTACAGCACATCACGACCCCGGTACCCGTCTCGAGATCGACGCGGTCGTCCTCGATGATCGGGACCTCGTGCCCGAAGATGGGGACTTCCGCGGTCTCGCCGACGAGGTCCTGGTTCTCGTCGTCGTCGGGGTGGACGAAGACGCTCACGCACGCCGGCAGCAACTCGGGCCTGGTCGTCCCGATGACGAAGCTCTCGCGGCCGCTCTCGGTCGGTTCCGCGAGGTCGAACCGGACGTCGTTGAAGTGCGTGTGGCGGTCGGCGTCCTCCATCTCGACTTGCGAGATCGCGGTCTCGCACTCCGGGCACCAGATCGCGGGGGCCTTCTTCCGGTACTCGCGGCCCTGCTCGTAGAGGTCGAGGAACGATAGCTGCGAGATCCGCTGGACGCGCGGCTCGATGGTCTTGTACGTACTCGACCAGTCGATGCTCATCCCGAGTTCCTGCATCTTCCCCGTGAACTCGGCCTCGTACGTCGAGCAGACCTCGCGGCACTTCTCCTGGAACTCGCGACGCGAGTAGTCCTGGTGGCGGATGCCGAGCTCGTCCTCGGTCAGGCGCTCGCTCGCGATGCCGTTGTCGTCGTACCCGAACGGGAACAGGACGTGGTCGTCCGCCATCCGGTGGTAGCGCGCGGCGAAGTCCTGGAGCGTGTGCCCGTACACGTGCCCCATGTGGAGGCTCCCCGAGACGGTCGGCGGCGGCGTGTCGATGCTGTAGACGGTGTTCGGGTCGACCTCGGGATCGCCCTCGTAGGCGTACACGTCCTCGTCCACCCACGTCTCCTGCCACTCCTCCTCGATCCGGTCCGGCTCGTAGTCACCTGCTGGCATGTGTTCTCTTGTTCGGTTTGTCGTGCATTCGGCTGTTAAGGTTCTCGATGCGCGGCCGCGACGGACGGCGCACTCGCTCGATGAGATGGCGATGCTGTCGACGATGCCGGAGCTCTCCCGTACTCGCCTCGGCGACTCCGCGGTGACGGCGCGAATGCTCGCGACTGATCGGTCGCGAGCGGCGTCGAGAGAACGAAGGCACCGCTGTCAGACCAGGGGACATACTACGGCGACAGCGTGGTGCTCCATGCTCGTGCATGAACGCCGAGGCTGCAAAAGCGTAGCGATGGTGTGGGACCGAGACAGTCGCGGACGAACGCGTCAGGCGAGCGCTCGAGCGCGCTCGCGGAGCCCTCGCGCGACGACGTCGCGGACGGCCGGGGGCTCGTCGTCGAGGACGCGCTGGAGGTGGTTCATCGCGCGGACCGTCGCGAGCAACTGGTAGGTCTCGCCGTGCGCGCCGTACTCCACTGGGACGCGACCGGCTCGCTCGCGGTAGCCGTCGAGGAGGGCGTCCGCCGCGAGATTGCGTCTGTCCGGGTGGTCGTCGCGGTGGACGCGAACGCCACCGGTCAGGACGTCCGCGACGACGGCGAGGTCGTACCCTGGCGTGGTCGCGAGCGCGAACGCCCAGTCGATGACGCTCGCGACGTCGCCGCCCTCGTCCGCGAGCACGACGTTGTGGAGGCCGTGGTCGATGCGGGCGAGCACGGGGTCGAACTCGAGGTCGCCGCGCTCGCTGGCGGTCTCGAGCGCGCGAACGCGGTCGTCGAGCGCGGCGCGCAGGGGCGAGCGGCAGTCCGCGAAGCGCGTGCTTTCGAGGTTCGAGCACTCGAGGTCGACCCAGTCCGCGACGACGTCGGGCCAGTCCGGGCCGCCGTCGACCACCGCGAACGCGTCCGCACTGGCGCGAGGCCGGCCGCCGTCGAGCGGGCCGTCGCCGCTCCACGCGACGGTGCCGAACCGATCGACGACGTCCAGGTCGTGCAGCTCGGCGAGGAAGCGCCCGGTGGTCCGGGCGAGCCGTGCGAGCGCGTCGGCGTCGAGGAGGCGGTGGTCGTCGACGTGCCCGTCCCGGTCGACGTGCTCCATCAGGAAGCACGGCGTGGGAAGTCGAGCGCGCTCGTCGACGACGCCGTACACCGTCGGGACCGGGATCGACGTACGGTCGGCGACGAGCGCGAGCAAGCGCGGTTCCGCGTGCACGCCCCCGCCGTCTGCGAACTCCGGCGGCGTCGCCTTCAGAACCGCCGAGTCGGGACCGTCCGGGGCATCGAGATCGAGAACGTACACCGCGAGGTGCCCCCCGTCCGCGAGGGTCGCGTCCGCGACCTGCCACTCGGGCGCGACGGCGGCGACTGCGCGTTCGATGACGTCCCGCGAGAGCGACCGAGGGTCGTCGTCACCGTCGGTCATCGACCGAATCCACGCCCGCCATTCGCAAGAACGTTCCCGTGTCTCGGTAGCGTACCGCTCGCCCTTGCCCACTCTCGACGTAACGGGTCCGCGACGAGCGCGGATGTCACTCGGGCTCGGGGGGCTTCGGCGAGACGTCGTATCGCTTGAGGAACCGCTGGACGGCTTCGTCGGAGCCGACGAGCGTCAGGCGCTCGTAGCCCGTTAACTCCCGCTGGGGGTCGACTGCGGTGGTGGTTCCTGCGTCGTCCTCGACGGCGATGACGCGACAACCCGTGCGCTCGTAGATGTTCGAGTCGGCGAGCGTCGATCCCGCGAATGGCGCCGCCGACACGCGAACCAGCCGGATCTGGCTCGCCGGCGCCAGGACGTCCTCGCCGCGCAGCTCCATGGCGACCAGCCTCGCACTCACCCGCGGGACCGAGAGCACGTAGTCCGCGCCGGCACTCAGCGCCTTCCGGGTGGCGCCCGCGTCGCTCACGCGCACGAGTATCTCGACGTCCTCGTTCAGTGACCGCGCCAGCACGGTCGTCAGGAGCGAGGTCGAGTCGTCGGGGAGCGCCACGATGACGGCGTCCGCTTCCGCGACGCCCGCCGCCTCCAGGACCTCCCTGGACCCGGCGTCGCCGACGACGTCGACCCCGTCCCGCTCCGTCACGTCGATGGTCACCGCCTCGATCCCGGCATCGGTGACGACGGACTCCGCCGCCTCCCCGACCTCTCCCCGGCCGGCGACGACGATGCGGTCGTACTGGCGGTGCACGCGCCCCTGCCGGGTGACGTCGCTGAACGCTTCGAGGGACTCGCGCGCACCCGAAACCAACAGGACGGTGTTCGGTCGGATGACCGAGTCCGGGTCGGGCGGCAACTGGAGTTCGCCGTCGATCCACGCCGCGATGACGTTCGCGCCCGTACGCTCTCGAATCTGCGAGTCCCGAATCCGCGTCCCGACGAGCGGACTCTCGTGGTCGACTGGGACCTCCGTTACCTCGATGTCGGCCCCCAGGGCGACCGTGTCGGTGAGTTCCGCACTGAACGAGGAGATCGCCTTCTCAGCGAGTCGACGCCCGAGCACGGCGTGAGGCGACAGCACCGTGTCCGCGCCAGCGGACTGGAGGACGTCCCGCATCTCGCTGTCGTCGGTGAGCGCGATCACGTCGACGTCCTCGCGCACCGATCGCACGGTCAGTATCGTGTTCACGTTCGCGCCCTCCGCGTCAGTGATGACTGCGCGTGCCGTCCCGATGCTCGCTCGTTCGAACGCGGACGCGTCCTGGGGCGAGCCGTGGATGACGGAGTAGCCGTCGTTGGACAACTCGAGGGCGTTCTCCTCGTCAGAGGCGATCAGGACGTACTCGATGCCGAGCTCGCGGAGTTCGTCGAGGAGGACCTTCGAGTCGCGGCGGTACTCGCAGACGATGACGTGATCGCGCTTGGGCGACAGCCGGTCGTCGAGTTCCACGTCCGCGTCCGCGAACAGCGGGATGACGATGAGTCTGAGCGTGAAGAACCCGATCGCGATGCCCGAGACCTGCGTGAGGACGACGAACAGGAACATCGCCGGATGACTCCAGTGCCCCGAGTCCTGGCCGTACCCCGTCGTCGTCATCGTCTGGACGACGAACTCGAGCGACGCGAAGATCGACTGGTTTACGCCCTCGAGCTCCGCCATCATGACGTTGTACACGACCGTGTAGAGGCCGACGAGGGCAAGGAGTCCGGTGAGGTAGTAGACGACCAGCCGGTTCCGGCGGGAGAGGTTGGTGACCGACAGCGACTTGGGAACGTGAACCATGCGGGCGTACACCAACAATTCGACGGCCGAACGACAAAAGTTCGCCGTCTCGGCGGTCGCGGTGGTGGCGTCGCCGGCGGGTACCGTCGATCACTCCCCGTGGCGGCCGTCGCCGTGTGCGCGCACCCAGAGTTCGCCGATCCGCGACAGTCGCGTCCGGTAGGACTTCCCCGCGCTCTCTTGCTCGATGTAGCCTTTCCCGCCGGGGCCGAGGCGGTCGACGTTGTAGATCACTTTCGACCGGAACGAGTCCGAGTACTCCTCGTTCAGTTCCTCGGCGAGTGCCTCCGCGAGTTCGCTCACGGACGCGAACTCGCCGTGCTCGCCGAGTTCGAACAGGATGACTTCCTCGAACGGTTTCACGTTCGAGAACGACGCCACCGGGAGTTCGATGACGTGACTGCCGTCGATCTCCTTCGCGCCGATCGTCGTCCCGCGCTCGTCGAACTCCGAGAGGAGGTCGCGGGACGTCTCCAGGCGCTCGGCGACGCGCTCCTCGAGGTCGCCGTCGACGCCCGCCGCCTGGAGGTCGTCGAGGAGGTCCTGCTGGCGCCGCAGTTCCTCGGCGAGCTCGGTCTCCAGGTACTTCTCGGGCGCCGTGTAGTACGTGTGGATGAACTCCCGTTCCTCCTCGCGCTCGACCATCAGCGAGTGCGCGGCGGTCGCGAACGCGAACGACACCGTCCGCGGCATCGCCGCGATGTTCACCCAGACCTCGTTCCCGCGGTCGAGCTCGGCCGTGATGAGGTCGTACGCCTGCTCGAACGCCGCGTCGTAGTCGTAGACGTCCGCCACCACCACGCGCTCGGTGTCCGCGCCCAGCAAGTTCCGGAAGTCCTGCTCGAGCTTCTCCGAGAGGTTCTGCGAGTACTCGACGTTCGCCTCCGACCCCACCGCTCCCTCCAGGAGGATGACGCGCTCCACGTCGAACTGGTCGCGCACGAGCGGCGCGATCAGCCGGTCGTAGTCGAACCCGACCGGCACGATGTGCGTCTGCATACCTCCAAGCAACGCGGCGCCGCTAATGAAACCCCGTACGTGCGATGCCTCGGAGAACCGTGGGATGGCTCCGTGACGCTGCGCGGACTTCCGTCAAGCGGTGACGGCACCCGAAGGTCTTTGCTTGGGTAACTCCGACCGTCGACCAAGCATGAGTGTACGCGTCGGCGTCCTTGGCGCCACCGGTGCAGTCGGACAGCGACTGATCCAGCTTCTCGACCCCCATCCCGACTTCGAGATCGCGGCGTTGACGGCGAGCGAGTCGAGCGTCGGCCGGCCGTATCGCGAGGTCGCGAAGTGGCGCGTGGATTCACCGATCCCGGAGGACGTAGCGGAGACGACGGTTCGCGAGACGGACCCGAGCGCGGTGCCCGACGACGTGGACCTGATCTTCTCGTCGCTCCCGTCGAGCGTCGGCGAGCGCGTCGAGCCGGCGTTCGCGGAGGCGGGGTACGTGGTGTCCTCGAACTCGTCGAACGCGCGGATGGACGAGGACGTGCCGCTCGTCGTTCCGGAGGTGAACGCCGAGCACATGAACCTCATCGAGGTGCAGCGCGACGAGCGCGGGTGGGACGGTGCGCTCGTGAAGAACCCGAACTGTTCGACGATCACGATGGTGCCGACGCTCGCCGCGCTCGATTCGTTCGGACTGGAGCGCGTGCACGTGTCGACGCTGCAGGCGGTCAGCGGTGCGGGGTACTCGGGCGTGAGTTCGATGGAGATCATCGACAACGTCGTCCCGCACATCGGCGGGGAGGAGGCGAAGATGGAGTCCGAGTCCCGGAAGCTCCTCGGCGAGTTCGACGGCGCGGCGCTGTCGCTACACGACGCGGCGGTTTCGGCCTCGTGCAATCGCGTGCCGACGCTCGACGGCCACCTGGAGAACGTCTGGGCGGAGCTCGACGATGACCCGTCGGTGGGCGAGGTGGAGGCGGCGATGGCGGACGCGCCGAGCGCGGACCTGCCGTCGTCGCCCGACCCGCTCGTGAAGGTGTTCGACGAGCCGGATCGGCCGCAGCCGCGCCTGGACCGCATGCTCGGCGGCGGCATGCAGGTCGCGGCCGGCGGCGTCCAGGCGACGCCGGCGGGCGTCCAGTACAACTGTCTCGCGCACAACACGATCCGCGGGGCGGCGGGTGCGAGCGTCCTGAACGGCGAACTGCTCTCGCGCGACGGCTGGCTCTGAGCGTCGCGGGGTCCTGCCGCGACCGACCGCATCGCTTTTCTATCGGAGAACCGTCACGTGGCGTATGGTCTCGGTGCCCTCCCTCGGTCGCGTCCACCTGGTTCCGGTCGGTCTCGCCGCCGTCGTGGTCGCTATCCTCGTCGGTGCGATCGCACTCGGCGCGTCCGTCGCGCCGGTCGAACTGGCGGGGATGGCGCTCGCCACGCTCGCCATACTGCCGAAAGCGTTCGAGCGGACGCGCGAGGACCCGCGGACGCCGATGACGACGTCCTTCCTGTTGACCGTCTCGTTCGCGCTGTTGTACGCGAGTCCGCCGCGGTCGCTGTTCGAGGGTGGGCTGGCTGCGCTCATGGCCGTCGGCACGGTCGTCGAGGCGTACAACTACCGCACGGGATCGACGTTGCTCCGTCTCGACGCGTGACAGCCACGCTCACGCCGACGGCTCCGCGAGCCGTGTACGCGAACAGTTACGTCACTGCGGCCGACAGGTACTCGTATGTCGGATAGTCCGAACGAGACGATGGTTCACGTCGTCGCCGTCGCGCTCGCGTTCGCCGTCCTCGCCGGGACGTCCTGGGCGGTGAACGCGTACGACCTCTCGGACGCCGTCTTCGTCGGTGCGAGCGTCGTCTTCAACGTCCTCGTGTTCGGCGGCGCGCACCTCTAACCTCGCGTCGCGCGGCGAGTCCGGGAGCGTCCCAGTGGACGCGCGCTGGCGGTTCCTCGCGTTCCTCGGCGTCGTCGCCGTCGCCACGCTCCTCGCGGTCGCGTTCGGCGGGACCCTGGAGTCCACGCTCGGCGTGGACGTCCGTGGCGTCGGCGTCGCGTTCGTCGCCGTCGTCGGCCTCGCGTACCTCGTCGTCGAGGTGCGCGCGGGCTATCGGGACTCGCTCTCGCGAGACGCCTGAGCGCACGAGAACCCTCCGCCGTCGGCGCGATCCGTCGGTGCGTTCGTCGTCGGCGCGATCCGTCGGTCAGGCGACCTCGTTCTGGAATCCTTCGTCGTCGACGCGGCCGTCCGCGAGCCGCTTTACGTTCTCGGCGACGATCTCGGCGAGGCGGTCGTAGTACTTGGGCGTATGGCCGGCGTTGTGGGGCGTGACGAGGACGTTGTCGAAGTCCCACAGGGGGTGGCCGGAGGGGAGCGGTTCCGGGTCGGTGACGTCGAGCGCGGCGCCGCGGATCTCGTGGCGCCGGAGCGCGGAGACGAGGTCGTCGGTGTCGACGACGGGGCCGCGCGCCATGTTCACGACGACCGCGTCGCTGGGCATCGTCACGAACGCGTCGTGGTCGAGGAGGCCTTCGGTGGTGTCAGTGAGCGGGCACGCGAGCACGACGTACGAGGACTCGGCGAGTGCTTTCTCGACGCCGGCGGGGTCGTCGTAGCCGACGACGCGGTCGACGGGCCCGCCCTTCTCGGGGGAGTGCCGGACGCCGACGGTCTCGACGTCGAACGCGTCGAGGCGCTCGGCGACCGCGGTTCCGATCGCGCCCAGGCCGACGACCGTGACGGTCGAGTCCGCGAGTTCGTGCGTCGGGTACGAGCGCCAGACGTCCTCGGCCATCTGGCGGCGCGCGACGTGGAACCGTCGCGTGAACGAGAGGACGGCGGCGAGCGCGTGCTCGCCCATGTTCGGGGCGTGGACGCTGGAGGCGTTCGTCACCGCGACGCCCTTCTCGCGGAGCGCGTCCATCGGGAGGTGGCCGGTGCCGGCGAACGCGCACGCGAACAGGGAGACGTCGTCGAAGTTCTCGAGGACGCGGTCACTGATGTTCATGCCGGCGACGACGTCCGCGTCCCGGACGACCTCGCGTTCCTCGCTCGGCGTGCGTGCGCGAACGACCTCGTGGTCGGGGAGGTGCTCGCGGAGCGAGTCGACGTAGTCTTCGAGGGGGATGCCGTGGACGGTCTCGCGGAGGACCGCGACCGTCAGCTGGTTGCTGTCACTCATGATTACTCGCCTCTGAACGTCGGTTGCTCCTTCGTGAAGAACGCCTCGTATCCGGCCGCGTAGTCGTCGGTGCGCGCGAGCGCGCCGATGGCGTCCTTCTCCGCGGTCAGTTGCGTGTTGAGCGTCCGCTCGTACGAGCGGTTCATGAGCTTCTTCGCGGCACCGTAGGCCTTCGTCGGGCCCGCGGCGAGGTCGGTGGCGACCGCGTCGATGCGGCCGGTCCAGTCGTCGGCGTCGACGACCTCGGTCGCGAGCCCCATGTCGACGGCGTCGGTGGCGGACGCGGGTTCGTCGAGGAGGAGGAACTCGCGGGCGCGACGCATGCCGACGAGGCGCGGGAGGAACCACGTCGCGCCGGCGTCGCCGGACAGCCCGACGCGGGGGTAGGAGTACTCGAAGCGCGCGGACTCGTGGGCGAGCACGAGGTCGCCGGCGAGCGCGAGCCCGAACCCGCCGCCGGCGGCGACGCCGTTCACGGCCGTGACCGTGGGGACCGCGCTCGTCGCGAGCGCTCGCACGGCGGCGTGCAGGCGCGTGGCGACGGCGTCGAGCCGGCGCTGGTCGGTCTCGTCGCCCTCGAACGCGGCGAGGTCGGCGCCCGAGCAGAACGCGCTCCCCTCGCCCTCGAGGACGACGCAGCGGACGTCGCTCGCCGTCGTGGTGGCGGCGAGGGCGTCCTTCAGGTCGATGGCGGTGTCGACGTCCAGTGCGTTGTGCGCGTCCGGTCGCGCCAGTCGGACGTGAGCCACGCCGTCGGCGTGATCGATGTTCACGTGATCGAACTCCTCGTCGACTTGCATGGGAGTGGGTGCGACCGGCGGCGAGAAAAAGCCACCCGGTCCCGGTGCTCGGACGCGGCCGGCGGCGGGACGAGGTGACGCTGCGCCCCGACGGGAGTGGCGTGTTCGTGATACTCACGCACTGGTTTTGGCGTCCCTAAAAACCGCAAGCACTTTATTTGTTTAGGGCAGCCTAACTTCTATGACGGAGGATTCGGATGCAGAGCCACTACGACGTAACGTTCTGAAGATGGGCGGCGCCGCACTCACCGGCACCCTCCTGGCCGGCTGCGCGTCGAGCCTGGGAACGACCGACTCCACCGACGACGACACCACCACGGCCGGCGACGGGTCGACGACGACGGGCGAGAGCGACGACGGCCCGTACTCGGTGTCGATGGTACCGGTCGGCGACGTCGAGTTCGAGAGCGTCCCCGAAACGTGGGTCGCGAACAACGGCTCGTGGGCGGACATGGGCGTCGCGCTCGGCCTCGAACCGCCGAAGGGCCTCTGGCTCCCGAGCCGATACCACACGCAGTACTACGACGAGATTCCCGGCGTCAGCGTCGACAAGAGCGATATGACCGAGCTCTGGGGCGACAGCGGCCTCGGCAAGGAGCAGTTCTACGCGCTCGACGCCGACGTCCACGTGATGGACCCGAACTTCCTAATAAACCGTGGGCAGTGGAAGGAGAGCGACGTCGACGAGATCCGCGAACGGGTCGGCCCGATGTTCGGGAACTGCATCTACGCGCAGCACTACCCGTGGCACGAGGACTACCGGTACTACTCGCTGTACGAGGGCTTCGAGAAGCTCGCGCAGGTGTTCCAGCGCACCGAGCGCTACGAGGCGTTCGAGGCGATCCACGACGACTTCCAGCAGAACCTCGCGCCGGTCGTCCCGCCGGCCAGCGACGCGCCGTCGGCCGCGGTGCTCTGGGGCGTCGGCGACCAACCCGAGGAGTACTACCCCTACATCATCGGTGACGGAACGGGGTTCAAGCACCTCCGCGACCTCGGCGTCCACGACGCGCTCGCCGACACCGACATCAAGGACTTCCACGGGAGCCGCGGGTCCATCGACGTCGAGACGCTCCTGGAGGTCGACCCGGAGGTCCTCCTGCTGCGCGGGTACGAGGCCAAGACTGAAAGCGAGTTCCAGGACACCGTCGTCAGCTACCTCGAAGGGCACTCGACGGCGAGCGACCTCACGGCCGTCCAGAACGGCGACGTCTACCGCGCCGGTGGCCTCTACCAGGGCCCGATCACGAACATGGTCCTCACCGAACGCACCGCCGCGCAGCTCTACGGGCACGACGGCGAGCTGTTCGACCGCGAGCGCGTCGCCGACGTCGTCGACGGGAACCTCTGACGATGACGGACGACGCTGCGCGAGGCACCGACGACGCTTCCGGCGGCAGCGACGACGTGACCGCGGACGCGACCGCGCATCGCGACGTGGTCGTCGTCGGCGGCGGTCCCGCCGGGTCGGCCGTCGCGGTGTTCACCGCGCGGTACGGGCTGGACACGACCGTCTTCGACCGCGGGAACGGCGCGCTCCCGCGGTGCGCGTACCTCGAGAACTACCCCGGGTTCCCCGGCGGCATCGACGTCGACGTCTTCCGGGACCTGCTCGCCGCGCACCTCAAGGACGCCGGTGCCGCGCTCGTCCCGGACCACGTCGTCTCGGTCGAGCGCCCCGCGGAGGACGGGCCGTTCGTCGTCGAGACCCAGGACGATCGGCGGGTCGCCGCCGACGCGATCGTCGCCGCCGCCTGGTACGACGGGTCGCACCTCGACGGCCTCGACGACGACGAGATGTTCGAGGCCCACGAGCACCACGGCGAGGTCGAGGAGCGCTTCGACCCCGAGTACGCCGACGCCGACGGCCGCACGCCGATCGACGGGCTCTACGTCGCGTCGCCCGCCGGTTCTCGGAGCGCGCAGGCGATCGTCGCGGCCGGGAACGGCGCGCACGTCGCGCGATCGCTGCTCGCCGACCGCCGGCGCGACCGCGGGTACACCGGCGGGCTGGTTCCGGAGTACGACTGGGTTCGACGCGACGCGGAGTTCTCCGGCGAGTGGGCGGACCGCGACCGCTGGCGCGAGTGGTACGAGAACGAGACCGACGACGACGCAGACGTCTCGCCCGAACGCCACGAGGAGCTCCGCGAGGCGTACGTCGACGAGGCGTTCGAGACGCGAGTGACCGACGAGGAAGCCGAGCGGCGCGCCGAAGCGGGCCTCGAACGCTTCGTCGAGGTCGTCGGCCACGACCGCGTGCTGGACGCCGTCGACGACGACGCGATCCACGAGTACGTCGACGATACCGCGAGTTCCGAGGGCAGCGACGCCGGCGCGACTTCCGATGACAGCAACGACGACCCGGCTCGCGTAGACGACGACGCGACCTGCGAAGACGACGACCGGACGGAGGCGAGCGACTGACGATGGCGAGCGAGACCGCTCCGTCCTCGCGCGCCGCGACGGAGCGCGAGGGCTTCCTCGGGTGGGTCGACGGGTCGCTGCTCGCGCTCTGTGCCGCGAGCGTCGCGATCGTCGTCGCGAGCGGGCTCGTGCAGGTGAGCTTCGGGTCGTTCGACATGACGCTCGCCCAGGCATGGGGGGCCGTGTTCGACCCGAACGTTCTCCTGAACCCGGACGCCTGGCAGGCTTTCGTGTTCGGTGGCGAGGTACCGGAGATGAACCGGCGGAGCCTCATCGTGTGGAACATCCGGCTGCCGCGCGTGTTCGTCGCCGTCCTCGTCGGCATGAACCTCGCCATCTCCGGCGCCATCTTCCAGGCGGTGACGCGCAACGAACTCGCGAGCCCGTTCATCCTCGGCGTCTCCTCCGGCGCCGGCCTGATGATCCTCGTCACGCTCGTCCTCCTCGCGGGCACGACCATCGCCGTCCCGTTCCTGTTCGGCGGGTTCGTACTCACGCCCTCGGCGCTCCTGCCGGTCATCGCCTCGATCGGCGGTATCGCGGCGTTCGTCGTCGTGTACGCGATCGCGTGGAAGAACGGCACGAGCCCGGTACGGCTCGTGCTCGCGGGCGTCATCGTCGGCACGATCGCGCAGTCGTTCCAGACGACGCTGTTCTTCTTCGCGGACGACATCGGCGTCGTCCAGTCCGCGATCGCGTGGACCACGGGGTCGCTCACGGGCACGGACTGGGAGCAGGTCCGGATGGCGCTCCCGTGGACGATCTTCGCGGTCGGCGCGGCCCTGATCGGATCGCGCCAGTTGAACGTCCTCTTGCTCGGCGAGCGCACCGCGAAGTCCCTCGGGATGAACGTCGAACGCATGCGGTTCGCGCTCTCGGGCGTCGCGGTGCTCGCGGCGGCGGCGAGCATCGCGGTCGCGGGCATCGTCGGGTTCGTCGGCCTCGTCGTCCCGCATGTCGTCCGGAACGTCGTCGGGAGCGACTACCGACGGCTCGTCGTCGGCTGCGTGTTCGCCGGGCCGGCGCTCATGGTGGCCGCGGACGTCGGCGCGCGCCTCGCACTCAGCCCCGTCCAGATTCCGGTCGGTATCGTCACCGGACTGCTCGGCGGACCGTACTTCCTTTACCTGATGCGACGACAGGACGAGATGGGTGAGATCTGATGGGTCGATTCGGGATCTTCGGCGACGACGCGTCCGAGGGGGACGGCACGGACGAGCCGGAGGGCACAGCCGAGCGGAACGGCGCCGTCGAGCGGGACGGGGGCGACGGCGTCGGTGAATCGTCGAACGGCCGAACCGACCCCGACGTGGACGCCGCTCCGGACTCGGAGGCGAGTGCGTCCGGCGTCGAACGGACGACGATGTCGAAGGTCGACCGGTCGCCGACAGAGCTCGTCGGCGAGGAGCTCGCCGTCGGGTATCCGACGACCGAGGAGCCGGTCGTCGAGTGCGAGCGCGTCCTGCTGCCGGCGGGCGAGGTGACGGCGCTCGTCGGCCCGAACGGGAGCGGGAAGAGCACGCTCCTGAAGGCGATGGCCGACCAGCTCGCGCCCGAACGCGGCGGGGTCCTGCTGGACGGCGACGAGATCCGGTCCCTGGAGACGAAGACGCTCGCGCGCCGCCTCGGACTGCTCTCGCAGCACAACAAGGCGCCGGAGAGCCTCTCCGTCGAGGACCTCGCGTACCACGGCCGCTATCCCTACCGGGGGTTCTTCGAGTCGGTGACCGAAGCCGACCACGAGGCCGTGGAGCGCGCGATCGGGCTCGCGGGCGTCGACCACCTACGCGATAGCGAGATGAGCAACCTGAGCGGCGGTCAGAAGCAGCTCGCGTGGATCGCGATGGTGCTCGCGCAGGACACGGACGTCCTCCTGCTGGACGAGCCGACCAATCATCTCGACCTCCACCACCAGTTGCGCGTGATGGAGGTGCTGCGGTCGTTGAACGAGGACGCGGGCGTCACGATCGGGATCGTCCTGCACGACGTCGGGCAGGCGGCGCGGTTCGCGGACAACCTCATCGCGATGAAGGACGGCGAACTGTACGACTGGGGGCCGCCGCGGGACGTCGTCACCGAGGCGCTGCTCGCGGACGTGTTCGAGGTCGACGCCACGGTCGACTCGGAGAGCCCGACGGGCCCGCACATCTCGCCGCACGCGGCGCTCGACGGGGACTGACGGTGACGGGGGAACTGACAGTGACTGGACGACGGACCCGCGCCGCCATCGGCCGGTGGAGTCGTCGTGCGTCGTACGCGCTCGCAGGCGCGTACGGTGCCATCGTGGTGCTCTCGTTCGCGTTCGTCGAGTTCCTCGGGAATGCTCCCGGCGGCGTGCTCGGGTCCGCGGTTCTCGCCGGGGAACCATCGATGGCGCCGGTGTTCGTCGGCTACGCGCTCGTGCTCGCGTCGACCGTCGTCGTTCGCGCGCTCGCGACGCGGACCGGTGGGGACGTGGTGCTGGCGGCGTTCTCGACGCCGGTTTCGTTCGTCGGCGTGCTCGGCGTCGTCGAGTTCCACGCCGCCGTCGGCGGCGTGTACTGGGGCGGGCTCCTGTCGTTCGCCGCGGGGACGCTCCTCTCGGTGGTCGTCCTCGCCGACGGCGTTCTCGCCGTGGGTCTCGGGGTCTGGACCGGATCCGGTGGGGGATGAGCGAGCGAACCACCATCCTGCAAGGGTTTTAGGCTGGCCTAAAATCGAAACGGTCTTCAATGTTTAGGCGAGCCTAAAATACATGTCTCGGGACGACTCCGACCAGGGGGCATCGACGCGTCGCAACTACCTCGCCGGAACGAGCGCAGTTCTCGCCGGGGGACTGCTCGCCGGCTGTCTCACCGACGCCGAGGGCGGCGACGCCACGAGCGAGGCGGACGGGACGAGCGGCCAGTCGACGACGGACGCGACCGCGCGAAGCGATGCCGAGTCCTACACCGTCAGCATGGAACCGGTCGGGACCGTCGAGTTCGACGCCCCGCCAGAGCGATGGATCGCGTACGACGGCGGCTACGCCGACATGGCCGTCGCGCTCGGGCAGGCCGACGGCCTCGCCGGCATCGGCGGCATCGACCGCTACTACTCCGGCGTCTACGACGAACTCGACGGCGTCGGCGTCGACCGCGACGTGCTGGAGGCCCACCCCGAGGTCCGGACGAAGGAGGAGTTCTACGGGATCGACGCCGACGTCCACCTCTACGACCCGCAGATGCTCGTGAACTGGTTCGACTGGGACGCCGCGGACGTCGAGGAGGTCCGCGAGAACGTCGCGCCGTTCCTCGGGAACGTCATCTTCCGGCGCTCGGACGACTGGCACGACTACCGGTATTACACGCTCTACCAGGCCTTCGAGAGAGTCGCGACGCTATTCCAGGAGCGCGAGCGCTTCGAGGCGTTCGCGGACCTGCACGACGAGTTCGTCGCGGACGTCCAGTCCCGGCTGCCCGCGCCGAGCGAGCGCCCGGACGTCTTCCTCACCTTCGAGGGGACGGACGAACCCGAGACGTTCTCGCCGTACCGTCTCCGGGACGACGGTACCAGCAAGAAGCAGTGGCAGGACCTCGGCGTCGGCGACGCCCTCGACGGGACCGACATCGAGAACCTCAGCACCACGAACCGCGGCGAACTCGACTACGAGAACCTCCTCGAGATCGACCCGGAGGTCATCCTCGTCCGCGGGCACGAGCGCAAGACCGCCGCGGAGTTCCGCGACGTCGTGCTCGCGTACATGCAGGACCACCCCGTCGGGAGCGAACTCACCGCCGTCCAGAACGGTCGCGTCTACCGCGGCGGCTACCTCTACCAGGGCCCGATCCACAACCTCTTCCTGACGGAACGCGGCGCGAAACAGATGTACCCCGACGAGTTCGGCGACGTGACGGGCGACGACCGCCTGTTCGACCGCGATCGCGTCGCGAGCATCGTTCGCGGCGAGTTCTGAACCGACCGTCGACCGACCGGTAGCCCGACACGGACCTGCCCGTTAGCCCGACGAAGACCCGACCGAAGCGTTTTTTCGCGCGCGCCGCGTTCGCCGCCGTAACGACGACGCTCCCGTGCCACCGGCTCGCGAAGCCGGCCGGGTGCGTGCGATTTCATCCCCATCTATGACGCGAAAACTCCTCGTCACCGTCGACTCGCTGCGGTACGATCACTTCAGGCACTTCCCGGCGACGCGGGACTACCTCGAGTTCGAGCACGACCGCGCGTTCTCGACGTTCCCGGAGACGTTCGGGTCGTTCCCCGCGATAATCGGCGGTGAGTACGCGCTCCAGCGCGGCCTCAAAGACGGCACGAGCGTCGCGCGACGCGTCGACGGCCACAAGGTCGGCCTCACGACGAACCACTTGCTGTCGCCGAAGTACGGGTACGACGACGCGTTCGACCACTTCGAGTCGCCGAGCGCGAGCGAGGAGGGTATCGCGGGGTTCGTCTCGGACAAGCTCGAACTCGGCTCGACGCCGTACAAAGTCGCGGCGGCGGCCTGGAACCAGTTCGAGCGCGCTCGCTCGAAGGTCGTGAAGCTCGGGAAGTCCTTCCGCAGGGCTGACGACGTGATCGAGACGTTCTTCGAGGAGACCGCTGGCCACGACGACTGGTTCGGGTGGCTGCACTTCATGGAGCCCCATCACCCCTACGACCCGCACAGTTCGCCGGTGTCGCGGGATTACGCCAATCGCGTGAGTCGGAAGGCGATCTCGCATCGCGTGAACGGCGAGGAAGCGGACCTGGTCCGCGAGCTCTATCGGCGCGAGTGCGAGGAGCTCGACGTCGAGTTGCGGCGGCTCTGGGAGGGCGTCCCCGAGGACACCGAGGTCGTCTTCCTCTCCGACCACGGCGAACTGCTCGGCGAGGACGGCGTCTGGGGTCACCCCGGGCTCCTGCATCCGCTCCTGCATCACGTCCCGCTCGCGACGAAGAACGTCGACTGGGACTTCGGCGACGTCGCGAGCCTGATCGACGTCCCGGGCATGCTCGTCGGCGAAGAGCACGGCCTCGGGCGCGAGAACAGGGAGGTCGCGTTCGCGCTCTACGGCGACCGGCGGGCGGCGATGAACCGCGACGGCATCGTGAACTACGACCCCGACGCGGACGCCGGCGAAGACGCGTACACCGCGCGGGACCTGGAGGGGGGAGACGCCCAGATGGACGACGAACTCAGGGACGCGCTCGAGTCGTTCGACGTCGACGGCGGCATCACGCGGTACGACGCCGACGAGGAGACGCTCGCGGAACTCGGCTACCTCGAATGACCGACGGCGACGCCGGAGCCCTCCCAGCGCTCCCCGACGTCGACGCGGACGACGTCCTCGCGGACCGCTCGGTCAGAATCGTCCACGAGGGGTCGTGGCTGCATCCCGGCGGTGCGGGCAGGGTCGCGAAGGCGCTCGCGGACGCGTTCGACGCCCCCGTGACGGTCGGGCACACGCCCGAGCGCGAGTTCTGGGACGGCTACGACGTCGAGTTTCCCTTCCAGGAGCGCTTCCACGAGGGGCTCTCCTCGAAGCTGTTCCTGAACGACGCCGCGCGGCCCGTCTCGGAACTCCTTCGCGCCGCCGGTTTCCGCGGCCTCGACTTCGACGAGGACGTCGTGATCTCGAGCGGGACGGCCGCGAAGTGGTGGGTGCCGAGACACGACCAGCACCACGTCCACTACTGTCACGTCCCGCCGCCGCGGTTCTACGCGCGCCCGACGGACGGCGTCCTGGACTGGGCGAGCACGACGCTCGTCTCCGTCCTCGACCGGCACTTCGCGGACTACTGCACGGGGATGCTCGCGAACAGCGCGTTCACGCGCGAACGCGTCCACCGGCACTATCTCCGGGATCGCTCTGGCGTCCCGGTCGTGAACCCGCCCATCGACGTGGACCGGTTCCGGTACGCGCCCGCGGACGACGAGGACCCGTACTTCGTGATGATCGGCCGGCTGTCGGAGATGAAGCGGGCCGCGGTCGTCGCGGACGCGTTCGCGAGCGCGGACGCCCGCCTCGTGCTCGTCGGCGACGGCCCCCTTCGAAAGCGCGTCGCGAACCGCCCGAACGTGACGGTCCACGAGCGCCTCTCCGACGACGACCTCGCGGACCTCGTCGCAGGGAGCGTCGGCGGCGTCGCGTTCGCCCGCGAGGAGCACTGCGGGATGACGCCAAAGGAGTTCCAGAGCGCCGGCAAGCCCGTCGTCGTCCCGGACGAACCGAACCTGCGGAATCACGTCACCGACGGCGTCGACGGCGTCGTCGTCCCCGCATCGACCGCGGGCGTTCGCGACGGCGTCGAACGCGTCCTCGCAACGGACTGGGACCGCGAACGCATCCAGGCGACGGCCGCCGACTGGTCCCACGACGCCTTCCGCGAGCACGCCCGCGACGCCGTGGCGCGCGTCGTCGCCGCTGACGACGCCTGAATCGGCTGCTATTCGTCGTCGCGGACGAGGTCCGAATCGGCTGCTATTCGTCGTCGCGGACGAGGTCCGAATCGGCTGCTATTCGTCGTCGCGGACGAGGTCCGAATCGCCTCGAGGCGTCGTCGCGCCTCCGAACCCGCCAGCGAGGGCGCGAACGCCCCGAAGCGTCATTCTTTAAGCGGTCGCTTTCGTCTCACCGGTATGAACGTTGCCCTCGTCACCGTCGACTCGCTGCGCGCCGACCGGATCGCGTCGAGGGTGATGCCGGAGACGCGCGCGTTCGCGGACGACGCCGTCGAGTTCACGGAGGCCGTCGCGAACGGGCCGTCGACGCCCGCGTCGTTCCCCGCCATCCACGCGAGCCGGTACTTCGCGAGCATCGACGGCCTGGGCATCCCGCCCGCGGACGCCGGCGGCCCGATCCGCACGCTCGCCGAAGTGCTCTCCGACGCGGGGTACGCGACCGCGGGGTACACGGACAACCAGTTCGCGAGCGGCGCGTATCACTTCGACCGCGGGTTCGACGTGCTGCACGACGCGAGCAGCGACGGCGCGAACGTGAACGAGGTCAAGCAGTTCGTGCAGCGGAACCTCGACAAGGACGGCGCCGTCTTCCGCACGATCGAGCGCGTCTACACCCGCGTGGACGCGCTGTTCGCGACGGCCGGCGGTCGCGAGTTCGAGCACGAGCGCGCGGACTCCCTGAACGAGCGCGCGCTCGAATTCGTCGACGCCCGCGACGGCGAAGACGACGAGGACTGGTTCGCGTGGCTGCACTACATGGACGCCCACCACCCCTACGAGGCGCCCGCGGAGTACCAGCGGCGATTCCTCGACGACCCCCGGAGCGTCGGGGAGTGCCGGCGGCTCTCCCGGAAGGGCACGCATCACCCCGAGGAGGTCACCGACGAGGAGTGGGAGACGATCCGCTGCCTGTACGACGCGGAGTGCGCGTACGTCGACGACCAGTTCCGGGCGTTCGTCGACGCGCTCGAGGACCGCGGCGTCCTCGACGACACCGTCGTCGTGTTCACCGCCGACCACGGCGAGCTCGTCGGCGAGCACGGGCACGCCGGCCATCCGCCCGAGTTCTGGGAGGGCGTCGTCCGCGTCCCGTTTATCGTGCACCATCCCGAGCGGTCGGCGGCGACCGTCGACGGCCAGATCCGCCTCGTCGACACCGCACCGACGCTCGCGGACGTCGTCGGCGTCGATGCACACGACGACTGGGAGGGCGCGAGCGCGCTCGAGCTCATCGACGGCGACGTCGACGCCCGCGAGTGGGCGTTCGGCGACGTCGGGCGGTCCGTCGACTACGGCCGATGCTGTGCGCGCCGCGCGGACGGCTGGAAGCTCCTCCGGCACGCGGACGACGGCGAGCTCTGCTTCGACGTTCGAGCCACTCCCGACGAACGCCCCGAGGACGACCGCTCCGACGCGCCCGAGTACGACGCGCTCGCCGCCGCGCTCGACGACCACCAGGACCGGATGCGGCGCATGCGCGAGGGCGCAGAACGGGGCGTCGACGAGACCGACGAGATGGTGACCGAGCACCTCGAGGACCTCGGCTACCTCGAGTAACGCCGACCGACGCCAGTTCTATCCGCGAGAACCAGTCGATAGCGCTCGCTTCGCGAGGTCGGTGACCGCCGGCTATTCGAGGTACCCGAGTTCCTCGAGTCGGTCGCGGGTCGCGTCGTCGACGTCGATGGCGTCCTCGCCCTGAACGCCGTCGCCGTACCCTTCGAGTGCGTCGACGAGGTCCTCGGGGACGTGTTCGAGCGGGTCGCCCTCGGCGCCGTCGCCGACGTCGAACGCGAGCCGCGTGCCGGTGGCGGGGACGTCGACGAGTTTGCGGTCGTCGACCCAGACCGCGCGTTGGTTGTACCCGTAGGCAGTCTCCTCGCAGAGCGCCCGTTCAGTCCCGCGGGCTTCGTCGAGTGGAGCGGGCTCGAGATCGCCCGCGACGCTGGCGTCGAGCGCGTCGAGGACGACGGGGGCGACCGCGGTCAGTGAGACGACGTCGTCGTCGCACCCCTGGTCGACGTTCGGGGCGCGAATCCACAGCGGGACGCGCGCGACCGGCTCGAGGACGCTGTGGCCGTGGTCGGTCCCGTAGTAGCCGCGCGGGTCGTCGTTCAGGCGGCGTTCCAGGTCGGCGTGCTCCCAGAACGCCTCGCCGTGGTCGCCGCAGACGACGACGGTGTCGTCGTCGAGCGAATCGAGGAGCGCCGCGAGCGCGTCGTCAGCACCCCTAACGGCGGCATCGTACGCGCGGACGCGAGCGTCGCGGTACGCTTCGAAGTCGTCACCGTCGGTGGACTCGCGGTATCGCCAGTCCTCGAGGTCGTCCATCGCGGGGACGTCGAACGTCTCGCGGTGTTCGTCCGGGACGTCGAGCGGCGCGTGCGGGTCGCCGAGCTGGAGGTGACAGCACCAGCGGTCGCGGCCGCGCATCCAGTCGCGAGCGGCCGCGACGCGCTCGTCGGCGGCCGTGTACGTCACGGAGACGCGCTGGAAGCGGTCGCCGGCGGCCTTCTCGGCCATCGGGATGGCGGTGAACATCGCCGTGTCGTACCCCGCGGCCTCTAGGACGTCCGGGAGCATCGGCACGGATTCGCGCGGTCGCGTCGGGAACTCCTCGGCGGCGAGGTTCCGCGGGTCCGACTGCATCCGGCCGCCGTGCTCGTGCGGATAGCGCCCGGAGAGCAGCGACGGGATCGACGGGAACGTCCACGGCGACGGTGCCTTCGCGTTCGAACTCCCGATCGCGGCGCGCCCGCCAGTGTGCGACCCGGTGCTTGACCTCCATCCACGCGCTGTTCACGCGCGGGAATCGCTTGAGTGGGTTCATCGTTCGTGGGGAGTCACTGCTCGTAGGGAGTCGTCAGTCACTGGTGGTCATTCGAGGTACCCGAGTTCGCGGAGCGTCTCCTCGACCTCCTCGCCGGCGCCCCGATCGGAGGCGCCGATGGCGGACGGCGGCCCCTTCTCGACGTCGCGGTTGGCGGCGTCGCCGGCGAGGACGTCCCGGCGGACGTCGCCGTCGACGTCCTCGGGGACGGGGACGTCGAGGTAGTGCAGGAGCGTGGGTGCGAGGTCGTACAGGTCGAGGTCTGCGGTGCCCGAAGCAACGTCGTCGCCGACCCCCGCGAAGATGCCGGTCCGGCGGTGCGTCGCGAGCCACTCGGTCTGCTCTCCGAACACCGCGCCGCCGATGGACTCGGGTGCGTCGACGCCGGTGGTGTACTCGACGACGAGGTCCGGGCCCCGTTCGCGGTCGCCGGTGTAGACGCTCGCGGGGTCGTGGACGGCGCTCGCGACGGGCTGGCCGTCCGGCGTCTCCAGCGCCGCGATGTCCTCGGCAAGCTGCTCGCGGTACGACTCGGCGGCCGCCGCCGGGTCGTCTGCGTCGGCGAACGCGGCGTGGTTCACGTAGACGGGGCCGCGACCGAGCGAGATGGCTTTCGTCTGCGTCCAGTCGATGGCGGCGTCCTGGATGGCGACCCGGCCGCTCTCGCTCGGGAACAACCCTTGCACGGACTTCGGGACGAAGCGCTGGGCGAGACTGACGACTCCGAGGCGGTCGACGACGCGCTTCAGGCGCTCCTCGGTGAGGCCGACGGTTGACAGGAGCGTGCGCGTGCCGTCGTCCGCGAACGCGAGGTCGCCGCGCTCGGCGAGCCACTGGTTCGGGAGGAAGATCTCGTCGATCTCGATGAACCCGTGGTCGCTCATGAGAACCACCGCCTCGGTGTCGTCGCGGTCGAGCAGCGCGCCGAGGCACTCGTCGACGCGCTCGTAGGCCTCCTTCAGATGCTCGGGGTGGTCCCAGAGCCGATGCTGGAGGGTGTCCGTGAAGAACAGCGTCGCGTGGACGAGGTCGCAGTCGCGTTCGTCCGCGAGGAACTCGGCGGCGGAAAAGCGCTGGTCGAACAGCCGCTTCCCTTCGGCGACGAGTTCGTCCGGCGTCGCCTCGTCGAGCACGAGGTCGGGCTTCACGCGGTACTCCGGCACCGCGTCGAGGAGGTCCCGCTTCAGGCTCTCGGGGTTCGTGAGCGTCTTCCGTTCGTTCGCGGGACTGCCCGCGATCACGTCGACGCCGTCCATCTCGCGAGCGTCCGCCGGGTGCGTCGTCGGCATGTTGACGACGCCCGCGTCGACGCCGTGGTCGGCGAGCACCTCCCAGTACTCGCGGGACGTGAAGTCGCTCGCGTCGTTCGCCGAGAGCTCCTGGGCGTCGCGGTCGTACGCGTACCACTCGTAGACGCCGAGCTTCCCCGGCGTCTTCCCCGTCGAGTAGCACTTCCACGCGGGGAACGTCACGGGCGGGAGCGTGCTCTCGAGGTCGCCATCGACGCCCTCGTCGAGTACGCGCTTGAACGCTGGCAGGTCCCCGGCGTCGGCCCACGGCCGGAGGAGCGACCAGTCGGCTCCGTCGAGTCCGACGACGTAGACGGTCATTGCGAGAACGTGGACCGGCCGCGGGTTAAAGCTCTTCGAGAGCCTCGAACACGGACTACAGGTCGGCGAGCACGCGCTCGAACGCGTCGCGGAACGCCGCCTTCCGGGAGTCCGCGTCGAACCGCGCACCGCGTTCGCGGGCGACCGCAGCGAGTCGCCGCCGGTCGTCGACGTCGCGCTCGAAGTAGTCGACGACGCCGTCGGCGAGCGCCTGGGGCGTCGGGTCGACGACGAGCGCGTCGTCGATCGCGCGGGCCTCCGAACGCGTCCCCGCGCCGGTCGTGACCAGCGGCGGGACGCCGGCGCGCATCGCCTCGAGCGTGCTCACGGGGAACGTGTCCATCCGCGACGGCTGGACGAACAGCGCGGCCGGCCGGAACGCGTCCGCGAGCTCCTCGACGTACCCGCGCACCGTCACGCCCTCGGTGTCGCCGTAGGACTCGGGGTGGCCACCGCCGACGACGTGCAGTTCCGCGTCCGGGATGCGCTCCCGTACCTGCGGCCAGGCGTCGACGAGCAGGTCGACGCCCTTGTAGTGCCAGGGGCGCGCGACCGTCACCGCGACGTTCGAACCGATAGCGGGGTCGACGTCGCCGAGCGCGTCGTACGTCTCCGGTTGGACGAACGGATGCGCGACCTCGATGGGGGTGTCCGGGCCGACGACGGGCCGCGTGAACTCGGCGGCGAACTCGCTGACGGCGACGACGCCGTCGATGCCGCGTCGGCCGACGGCGCGGACGAGTGGCGTCCCGAACCGACCGACGAGCGACTTCAGGGCGGAGTCGCCCTCGAAGTCGCCCTCGCCGAGCGCGTACAGGCCGTGGTCCGCACAGAGGTAGATTATCTTCCCGCCGCGCGCGAACCGGCGGACGAGTGCGGCGTACAGCGGCCGCGACCCCTCCACGATGTAGACGTCGTAGTCGGGATACGTCAGGCCGTTCACGAGGTCAGCGACGACGCTCCCCGACAGCGGCCCGACCGACCGCGCGTGGTAGTCGACGAGGTCCGCCCCGACGGCCTCCGCGAACCCGCGATGGGCTGGGTGTGTGTCCTGGTGGAGCATGACGATACTGGCTTCCTCGGCGTCCATTACAACCCCCTTCGTCGTAGTGGTTTAAAAACAGTTTTCACCCGTACCTTCATTCTATCTATCAAGATGGGCGACTCCGAAGCGGCCTGGTCGAACTTCTCGCTCGCTCCCGAGAACGAACCCCTGGTCTCGATCGTCATCCCGACTCACTTGCGAGCCCCGAAGCTCGCCGCCACGCTCGCCGCCATCCACGCGCAAGATTACGAGAACGCCGAGGTCGTCGTCGTCGCCACCCCCGACGCCGACACCGAGAGAATCCTTCGAACGCCACTCTGCGACGAACTCGATGCGACCGTCGTCGTCCAAGAGACCAGCGGGGTGAGCGAAGCACGAAATATCGCGCTTGAGTACGCGACGGGCGACATCGTCGCATTCACCGACGACGACTGCGTTCCTCCGCCTGACTGGGTGTCTGGGATCGTCGCCGTCTTCGACGCGTACGACGTCGTGACGACCGGTGGAATGCAGCTTCCACACGAGCGAGTGTATAATCGATTTCCGGCGCGAGTCGACGAGTCACGAATTCTCCGGAACCAGCTCCCCCACCGCCGCGACCGCGACGATAACGGCGTCGCTGTGGGAGGCATGGAACTACGGACGTTCGCGACGTCGAACGTCGCCTATCGGCGCACAGCGATTGAAGAAACTTCGGCTAGCTTCGACGAAACGCTCCACCGTGGCGAGGACGCGACCTTCCAACGGACGGTCCTCGAGGCATACCCGGAAGGGAATGCGTTCCTCCCGATCCCAGTCTGGCACAACCGAGACTACACCCTCCGGCAGTTTCTCGACCAGCGGTACCGAAACGGCATCGCCGAATCTGGAACGCCGGACGGACGCTCGTTCATGGGAAGCATCGCTGGCATCGCCCTCGCACCGCTCTTGTTAGCTCGCTCGATCCATCGCGAGGACTCGCTGTCGACTGCCATCTGCGCCTGGATTGGAGACGTCACGGCTCGAATCGGTGTCGGAGTCGGGACGCTCCGGAATTGAATCTCCCCTCGATCGACCGGTGGTGTGTTCGTCGAAACGAATGACGGCGAAGTCCTAGATTGGCCCAATAGTCTTCGTTTTGAACGCTAGCGGTATTCGATCAGTAACGGCTAGAGAAAAGCAGCACTTAACCGTACCGCCGATTTTCTCGGGCATATGCAGACGCTCCTCGTGGGGCTCGACGCCGTCTGCTTCCCCGTCCTCGAACCCCTATTCGAGGACGGCGACGTCCCGAACCTCGAGGCGCTGTTCGCCGAGGGAGCGACGGGCGTCCTCGAGTCGCAGGTACCGCCGTGGACCGCGAGCGCGTGGCCGTCGCTGTACACGGGCGCGAACCCCGGAAAGCACGGCGTGTTCGACTTCCTGCGGTTCGACGGGTACGACTGGGACATCGTGAACGCGACCGACGTCCGCCAGCGCACGCTCTGGGAGTACGCCGACGCCGCCGGGTTGACGAGCGTCGTCGTGAACGCGCCCGTGACGAGTCCGCCGCCCGAGATCAACGGCGCGGTGATCCCGGGCTACCTCGCCGCGGAGTCGCCGCCGTGTCACCCCGACGGCGTCCTCAAGGACGTCCGCGACGAACTCGGGGACTACCGCGTGTACGCCGAGCGCGAGACCGGCGACGACGCGAGCGGCGAGCGGTTCGCTGACTACCTCGAACTGTGCCGGATGCGCGGCGAGGCGTTCCGATATCTGAGCGAGCGGTTCGACCCCGAGTTCGGGTTCGTGCAGTTCCAGAAGACCGACGCGGTCTTCCACGACTACCCGGGCGACCGCGAGAAGGTCCGGGACGTGTACCGCGCGGTCGACGAGCAGGTCGGAGCGATCCTCGACGACTGCGACCCCGACACGGTCGTCGTGGCGAGCGACCACGGGATGGGCGAGTACGACGGGTACGAGTTCCGCGTCAACGACTACCTTCGCGAGCACGCCGTCGTCGAGACCACGCGGGACGGCCGGGGCGTCCCGTCGTGGTTCCAGATCAAGGACGAGGAGTTGACGAGTTCGGAGGGCGAACGCGAGGACCACCCGTTCCTGGAGCGCCTCGCCGCCGCCGGCGCGCGCGTGGGCATCACGCACCAGCGCGGGAAGCGGTTCCTCGAACGGTTCGGGCTCGCGACGTTCGTCGGGAAGCACGTGCCCGTCGGGGCGGTGTTCGCCGCGACCGACGCCGTCGACTTCGCGACGTCGACTGCGTACCTCCGCTCGCCGTCCGAACTGGGCGTCCGCCTCAACGTGGCTGGCCGGGACCCCGAGGGCGTCGTCCCCGAAGGCGAGTACGAGCAGGTGCGCGCGGACGTGATAGATCTCCTCGAGCGCGTGGAGACGCCCGACGGCGACCCGGTGTTCGAGTCCGTCGTCCCGCGCGAGGAGCACATCCACGGTCCCTACGCCGAGGAGGCCGTGGACGTGCTCGCCGTCCCCACGGACTTCGAGCACTCGCTGTCCGCGCTCGTCGGCGAGCGATTCGACGCCCCCGAACCATGGAACCACAAGCTGGAGGGCGTCGTCGCCGTCGCGGGCGAGGGCGCGGACGCCGACGCGGACCTCGCCGGCGCGCACCTGTTCGACGTCGCACCGACCGTCCTCGCCACGCTCGACCTCGCCCCCGCCGAAGTGATGGACGGGAGCGCGCTCCCGGCGGTCGACGCACCGAGTCCTCGCGCGTACGACCCGTACGACGCCAGCGACCACGCCGCGACCGAGGACGCCGAAGTCGCCCAGCGGCTCTCGGACCTCGGGTACCTGGAGTGAACGCGCGCCACGGGGCGTGAGGCCGCGGTGTCGGGAACCGAGAGACCAAACCCCTTATAGACGTCCCACGCAACGCGCCAATTATGATACTCCTCGGCCTCGACGGCGCCACGTTCTCGCTCATCGAGCCGTGGGTCGACGCCGGCGAACTCCCGAACTTCGAGCGGTTGCTCGAGGAGAGCGCGTCCGGCGACCTCGAGAGCACGATTCCCGAGATCACCGTGCCGGCGTGGCCGTCGTTCGCGACCGGCCGCGACCCGACGACGCTCGACATGTACGGGTTCACGCACTTCAACCGCGACACGCGCGAGAACGACCTGAGCCACGACGAGTTCGTCCCCGGAAAGATGTGGGACGTCGTCGACGACCAGGGCGGGCGCTCGGTCGTCTTCAACATCCCCGGGTCGTACCCCTGGCAGTCGATCGACGGCACGATAATCGCCGCCGCCCCCGAGCACAAGGAGGCGTACTCGCATCCGCCCGAGGCCTGGGGCGAACTCACCGAGCTCGTCGACGGGTACCGCCTCCGGAACGACGAACAGGCTGGAACGCGCGAGTACGTCGACCGGAGCCTCGACCTCGTCGACAAGCGCTTCGAGGGATTCGAGCACTTCGTCCGAGCCGAGGATCCTGACCTCGCCGTCGGTCTCATCCGCGGCACCGATCGCATCGCCCATCACTTCTGGGGTCCGGATAGCACGCCGCCGGCGTCGACGGACAACGCCATCTTCGAGGTGTACCAACGCGTCGACGAGCACCTCGGCGAGTTCCTCGACGCCCACGGGGACGATGACGTCGTCGTGATGAGCGATCACGGGTTCGAGAAGGTCCGGCGGTTCTTCGCCCCGAACCACGTCCTGGAGGACGCGGGGCTGGTGTCCCTCGAGGAGTCCGGGGACTCGACGAAGGTCGCACTCGGGTCGCTCCGGGACTTGGCGAGCGACGTCCTCGGTCGCGTCGGCCTGCTGACGTTCGCCCGGAAGGTCGTCCCGGCGAGCACCGTCGCGGGCCTCCCGACGGGCGACGCGCTCGGCCTCGACAACGCCATCAAGACGGGTCGCATCGACTGGGCGAACACGGAGGCGGTCGTCGATCAGGGCCAGAAGACCGCGCTCGTGTACGCGCTCGCCGACGATCCGGACGTCGTCGACGACGTCTGCGAGCGCGCACGCGAAGCGCTCGAGACGGCCGCCACGGACGCCGGTCTCGACGTCAGGTTCGAACGCCTCAACCGCGGCGGCCCGCACACGCCCGACCTCGCGATGATAGTCGAGACGCCCGAGGTCCACGTCACCTCGCGGTTCGACGTCGACCAGTCCGTCGTCGACGCGGACACGAGCGGGCACGCACGCGAAGGCATCTTCCTCGCTCGCGGGCCGTCGTTCCGCGACGGTACCGTCGAGGGCGCCGAGATAACGGACGTCGCGCCGACGGTCCTTCACGCGCTCGGGTACCGACTCCCCGAGACGATGACCGGTGACGTCCTCGACGTGTTCGCCGACGACGCCGACGCCGCCAGCCGAGCGCCGGAGACGTACGCGTTCGTCGGCGCGGACGCCATCACCGGGGGCGGCATCGAGGACGAGGAACAGGAAGACGAGGTCAAGGACCGCCTGCGCGAACTCGGCTACCTCGAGTGATGAAGGTCGGCGCGGAGGTCTCCAAGCGGTTCGTGACGAACGTCCTCGGGTCCCTCGCGGGATTCCTCGGGACGCTCGTGTTCACGCGCCTGCTCGGGTTCGACGGCATCGGGACGTTCGCGATCTTCGTGAGCATCCAGATGATCGCCGCAAACCTCTCCAGCTTCGGGTTGTACACGGTACTCACGAAGCGCGTCAGCGAGGGCGACGACCAGGCGGCGTACTTCACGACCGGCGCGCTCGTCCTGCTGGGCGGCGTCGCCGCCATCACGGTCTTGCTCGTCCCGCTCCGGGGGTTCGTCGACGGCGTCGTCGGGCTGGACGTGGCGTTGATCGTCCCGCTCGGCGTCCTCACGTGGGGGCTGTTCCGGCTGTCGACCGCGTACCTGGAGGGCCAGCAGCGCGTCGCGCTCGCCGGCGCCATCGAGAACGGCCGGCACGCCATCATCGTCCCCATCCAAGCCGCGTTCGTCCTGAACGACTTCGGCGTCATCGGACTCGTCTACGGGGTCGTCGCGGGCCAGTTCGTGACGTTCCTCATCGCGTACTTCGGGTACGCGCGCGTCGTCCCGAACCTGCCGTCGCGTGCACTCCTCGGGGACTTCCTCGACTACTCGAAGTACGCGTACGTCCAGAACGTCTCCAGTCAACTGTTCAAGCACGCGGACTACATCATCATCGGCCAGTTCGCGGGCCAGGGTCCGACCGGCGTCTACAAGAACGTGTTCGCGCTCACCGAGGCCGCGATGCTGTTCTCCTCGGCGCTATCGCAGGTGACGTTCCCGCAGTTCTCCGCGCTCTCCGAGGTCGGCGACGACGCCGAGATAAACCGGCTGTTCGCGGCGCTGTTCACGTACGCGGGCCTGTTCGCGATCCCGCTCGTCGGCGGCGGTGCGGTCATCGGGAACGACGTCCTCCTGACGCTCTACGGCGAGAACCCGGGAACGACGACGATCCCGATCGTGGGCGTGGTCGGACTGGCGAACGTCCTCGTGCCCGTGCTCGCGGTCGCGAACCTCCTGAACGGCTACCGGAACGGCCTCGAGAAGTACTTCCTCGGGACGGGGAACCCGCGCGTGTACGCAGCGAGCGGCTTGCTCCTCATCCTCGTGTACGCCGTCACGGCCGTTCCGTTGACGATGGCGTACGACGCGTGGGGGGTGGCGTCGGCGACCGTGCTCGCGTTCGGGTCGAGCGTCGCCGCGATGCTCTACTACCTCGAACAGCCGGTGCCGCTGTCCTCGCTCGGGGACGTCGGGAAGGAGGTCGTGGCGATGGTCGCGATGACGGCGGTCGTGTACGTGCTCGTCGACGCGCTCGGCGCGGCCCACGGCGCGCTCCGCCTCGGGTTCGTGCTCGCGGTCGGCGGCGGGACGTACTTCGCGATCCTGCTCGCGCTCAGCGAACGCGTCCGCGTCGACGTCTTCGCCGTCTCACGCGACCTCATCGACGAGGTTCGATAAGGAGCGTGCGCGGCCACGCCCGTTCGTAACGGGCCAAGTGCGCGATCGACCCCGACGCCATCCTGCGGTCGCCCCGTCCCATCTCGCCAATCACCTTTTCATAAGGCTTATGCGCATTTCCCGGCGATGCACGGACAATGAGTAGCGAAACCGAGACCAGCCAGGAGGTCCTCGGCGAGTCCTCCGTGGTAGACCTCTTCCGGGAGTACTACCACGTCCCCGTCCTCGCCGCCCTCCTCGCGTTCATGCTCTGGCTGCGTGTCCTCCCGGCGGAGAACTTCATCCGACCGGACGGGATCTATTTCAGCGGGAACGACGCCTGGTATCACCTCCGAGAGACGTCGTACGTCGTCCACAACTGGCCGTTCACGATGCCGTTCGACCCGTGGACGCAGTTCCCCTACGGGGTCTCGAACTCGCAGTTCGGGACGCTGTACGACCAGCTCGTCGCGACGGCCGCGCTCGTCGTCGGTCTCGGCGACCCGAGCCAGCGGCAGATCGCGCAGACGCTCCTGTACGCGCCCGCCGTCTTCGGGACCGCGGTCGCCATCCCGACGTACTTCATCGCCCGGCGTCTCACCGGCCGCTTCGGCGCGCTGTTCGGCGTCGCCGTCCTCGCACTGCTTCCCGGCGTGTTCCTCAACCGCACGACCGCAGGATTCGCCGACCACCACGCCGCCGAGGTCCTGTTCCACGCGATCAGCGTCCTCGCGTTCATGGTCGCGCTCCGCGTCGCCGAGCGCGAGAAACCCATCTACGAACTCGCGCTCGACCGCGACTGGGACGCTCTGAAGGAGCCGACGAAGTACAGCGTGCTCGCCGGCGTCGCCATCTCGCTGTACGTCTGGGTGTGGCCGCCAGCGATCGTCCTCGTCGGCATCATCGGGACGTTCTTCCTGCTCGCGCTCGGCGCGAAGTACGCGGTCGGCTCCAGCCCGGACCACGTCGCGTTCGTCGGCGTCGTTTCCCTCCTGACCGTCGCGGTCTTCTCGCTCGTCGGCATCGACGAACTCGGGTTCTCCGCGAGTGCGATCTCGCTCCTGCACGTCCTCCTCACAGTCGGCGTCGCCGCCGGGTGTGCGTTCCTCGCGTGGCTCGGGCGGGCGTGGGACGACACCGACTTCGACCGGCGCCTGTTCCCGTTCTCGGCGCTCTCGCTCGCGCTGCTCGCCGTGCTCGCGTTCAGCGTCGTCCTCCCCGATGCCTGGGGGAGCATCCAGAACAACCTGTTCCGGACGCTCGCACTCGGGCAGAACGACACGACGCTCACCATCGGCGAGGCACAAGCGCTCGTTCCGCTAGAGGAGGGGTACATCCGACGACTGAATCGCGCGCTCGTCGGCTCGTACGGACTCACGTACCTCACGGGTATCGCGGGCCTGTGCATCCTCGCGTACCGTGCCGTCAAGGAACGCGTCCGCGCCGAGTACGTGTTCCTCGGCGTCTGGACGGTGTTCGTGTTCATGATGGCGCTCACCCAGCAACGGTTCAACTACTACCTCGTGCTGCCGGTGGCGGTCCTGAACGCGTACTTCGTCGGGTCGCTACTCGGCTTCGCCGAGATCGATAGCGACCTCGAACTCTCGGACGTCAAGGCGTACCACGTGTCCGTGGTGCTCGCCGCGGTCGTCCTCGTGCTCGCGCCGCTGGCGCCGATCGGCGGCATCGCGATGACCGGGACGGACGTCCACCGGCAGGTCGCGGGGAACCCGGACAACCCCCGCTCGAACGGTCCGGCGCCGCGGACGGTCACGGCGTGGGATTCGACGACGGACTGGATGCAGAACGGGACGCCGGAGATAGAGGGGCTCGAGAAGTACGGAACCTACGAGAAGACGGACGACTTCGAGTACCCGGAGGGAGCCTACGGCGTGATGTCGTGGTGGGACTACGGCCACTGGATCACGGTCCGTGGGGACCGCATCCCGCACGCGAACCCGTTCCAGGCGGGTGCGCGGACCGCGTCGAAGTACTTCCTGCACGAGAACGAGTCGAACGCGAACCTGCTGTTGGACGCGCTGCCGTCGCTGAGTCCGCGCGAGCCGAACGTCGACCAGTACGGGCCGGCGGACTACCGCGAGATGATTGTGAACCAGACCGCCCAGCAGCGGAGCGAGGACGTGCGGTACGTGACGATCGACCACCAGATGGCGACGCAGAAGTTCAGTGCGATCGCGACGTGGAGCGGTCCGCCGCGGAACGAGTACTTCACTCGGGAGCGTCAGAACGTCTCCACGCAGCAGGGGAACACCACGGTACCGTACACGGCGTTCAGTGACCGGTTCGAGGAGACGATGCTCTCGAAGCTGTACTACGACGACGCGGACGGCCTGGAGCAGTATCGGCTCGTGCACGCGTCGGAGCAGCGGCGGATGCTCGCAACGTACAGCATTCTCCGCCAGGGGCAGGTCGCCCAGCAGTACTTCTACCGTGACCTGGGGGCGATGAACGCGACGCAGTTCCAGCAGACGGCTCTCCAGTTCCAGTTCTCGCAGCAACTGGCGCTGCACGACGTCAAGTACACGCCGGCGGTGAAGACCTTCGAGCGCGTGGACGGTGCGAAGCTGACTGGGTCGGCGTCGCCGGGCGCGAACGTGACGGCGTCGGTGACGCTGAACAACACGCAGACGGGCGGGAACTTCACGTACGAGCAGACGGTGCAGGCTGACGAGGACGGCGAGTACGTGGTGACGGTTCCGTACGCGACGAACGACGAGGTGTCGCCGGCCGACGGTGGGACGGATTCGGTCGTCGAGGCGGACGGCGTGTACACGCTGGACGTCGAGGGCGGTGGCGTCACGACGGTCGCGGTGCCGGAGTCCGCGGTCCTCGACGGGGAGTCGATCTCGGTCGACACGTCGGGGTCGGGGAACGCGTCGGTCGCGTCGGGCGACGACGATGACGAGCCGTCTGAGAACGTGTTCGTGCAGTATCGGTCCGTGACGGAGCTGTCGGAGCAGTAGGCTTCGGTTGCCGTCGTGCGCGTAGCGTAGTCGAGGCCGCTCGTTTCGACGGCCGGCCGTGAACTCGCTTTTCTGTTGGTGTTGGTCGTGTGGGTGTCGCTGGGTGGTCGTTCGTCACGTGCGCTGCCCGCCAGGATGCGGCGAGTTGACGTGGGACGTGAGAGGGCAGCGTCCGCGGCGTCACGTGGTTTCTATTAGTCATCGCCGAAGCGAACTGCAACGACGCCGAGACGTGCTAGGTCCGATCGCCTGGGAACGACGTGGATGCGAATACTCTCGTATTCTTTTGCAAGAGGCCATGAGATGGTCGTCTTCGAAATCAAACTGAGGACCGACCACAATCATTAGTGGCTTTAGTGTAGGAAATCAATGAATACTTTCATACCAGTCCCCGAGATACGTTGTACCACGATGTCATTGATAGCGACTGTTCGACGGTGGTCACAGAACAACCCGCAGCTTGCGACGAGCCTCGCGAGCATGATGGTGCTCGGCGCGTTCGCCGCAGCCGGCGGCGACCTCGCGAACCTGAGCGGTAGCAGCTGGGATCCGACCGGTGGGACCACCGTCACGTCCGGGCCCTGACTAGTCGACGTCTAGTCGACGTCACTGGTCCCGAACTGATTGTTCAGCCGCCACTCCCCATTCACGATGACCGGGTAGGTCATCCAAGACAAGTACTCGTGTAGTTCGTCGTACGGCACCGAGTAGACGTCCGTCTGGGCGGGGACGACGTACGCGTCCGTCACCGAATCGAGCGTGACGTTCGCCTGCGACCCGAGCGGGTTGTAGTTCGTCGGGTACACGTCGAACCGAACGTCGCGCTCCACCCGGCCCTCGCCGAAGACCTCGCACACGAGCGGATTCCCGCCCGTGCTCTGTACCATGTCCACGGAGCCGTCGCCAACGATGACGTACTGCTGGCCGATCGTCGACGCGTTCGAGACGATGTCCGTCGCGGATCGAAGTGCGAACCCGAGGTTCAGGAGGTGCGCGAACATCCGTCCGATCTCGATGGCGTAATCGTTCACGACGTCGCCGAGCGTGCCCACGCCACCGAACGCGCCTCGTTCGACGAGCGCCATCGCTTGCGTGTGGGACTGACAGGCGTTCAGAAGGAACGTCTGGACGCTCACGCTCTCTAACTCGCGGACGTCGAGCTTTCCGTCGATGCACCGGAGGCCGTCTCGTTCGGCGTGCCCGATGTAGTGCAGGAAGTCGACGTCTGCCTCGACGAGGAACGTCTCGAGTGCGTCCGTGGACAGTCCGAACCGCGTCGTGACGTCGTAGGGGAGTTCGTCCCGGTCGCCGTACGCCGACTCGAGGGACGCCTGCTCGTCGAGCATGTGCGGGTCGTTACAGATGACGGCGATGTCGATGGAGCCGCCGCGTTCCGCGCGGTCGAGCTGGTTCTCGAACGCGGCCATCGTCGGCATCGACGCGCCCTGCGGGATGTGGTCGCCGAACCACGCGTGCTCGAGGGACTCTCCGGTGTCGTCCGGTTCGACGAACGTCAACTCGGCCCCGCCGTCGTCGTCACCGTTCGCGTCGCTCGTCGTGCGCGTCACCTCCGTTCCACGCGCTTCCCGGACGACGCCCATCTCGTCGGCGACGAACGGCAGGAACGTCGCCGCGTCTGACTTCCCGGGGACGTGTGCCGTCAGCGGCCACCTCGGGAGGTGTGGCTCGACGACGTCGTACGGCACCTGCGCGTACCGCCGTACGCGCTCGCCGAGCGAGCAGTCGTAGGTCTCCGCGAGGTCGAACGGCAGGTCGTCCTCGAGCATCCGCCGTTCGTGGAGTTCCACGGGGAACAGACCGACGGTGCGGACGACGCAGTCGAGGAGGAACTGCTGTTTGAGCGTGCGTGCGACGTGGTCCTCGAACGCGTCGCCGGTCCCCAGTTCGAGTGTGAACCCGTCGTCGGTGACGATGCGGCCCGTGTCCCCGAACCTGACGTCGGCGGCGAGGTAGTACGAGAGCGGCGCGACGGCGAGCACGTGCCGGTAGGACTCTGGCACCTCGATCGTGACGTCCGAGGGTGTCGGTTCGACCTGCGAGGGCACGCGGAACTCGTCGCCGAGTTCGACCAGTGGTGGATGTCCCCGGAGCGTCGGGAACGACCGCTCGGGGGAGGTCGTCTTCAGGGCGGAGGAGAACAGCGAGATGGCGTCGGCGAGCCCGCGCTCGTCTGGCGTCGTGACGATGGTGCCAGTCGGTCGTTCGTGGGTCGTTCGGGCGCCGACGTGTACGTGTTGTCGGCCCTGGAATGCGATCGCGAAGTTGTCGATGCCCTGTTCTATCGTGAACGGGGCGTGCGCGCGAACGTATACCTTGATCGGGCTGTGGATACCGATCTCGTAGGGGCCGCCGTCGCGCATCTCGATGCGGGATTCGGTCTGGAGTTCCGAGATGACCTCGCCGTCGGCGTCGTGGACGTGCACGTCCTCGCGCTGCTCGAACCGGAGTTCGCTGGTCTCGATCTCGACGGCGGCGTCCACGGGGAACCGGAAGTCGTCGGTCGCGGACGCGATCGGGCCGACCGGTTCGGGTGTGTCGATGCGGAGATGTCGCTGCTCCACGGGGTCGGTTATCTCGAGCCCGGGAGGCGTCGTCGTCGCCCGGAAGTCTATCTCCATGCTACACCCACCGCTTGCTGCCTTCCCGTTTCGAGGCCGCGAGGATAAAACGCTCGGGGGGTGTCAGGGGTCTGTCCACTGCGAGCGCGCTCGGTGTCGGCGGTCGTCGCGAGCGTGTCGGGCTCGCGGTGCGGGGTCAGGTGGTGGTGTGGAGCGCCGCGAACAGCCGGGGTGGGAACCGTGGCGTGACGGCGCTCGACCCGTCGTCCTCGGGCGTTCTGGCCAGCAGTCCGACGGTCGCGAGCTCGTAGAGGAATCGCGTGACCGTGCTCTCCGTGAGGTCGGTTCGGTCGGCGATGGCGGCCGCGGCCGCGGGAAGGGCTGGGGCGTCGTCCTCGAGTGCGACGAGCGTCGCGAGGACGCGCTGGCGGTTCCGGGGTTCGGCGAGTGCGCGTGCGACCGACACGGAGTCCGTCGGGAAGGCGGCGACGGCGGCCGCGACGTGGTGAGCGTGGACGCGCGCGGCGTCGTCCGCGTCGGCGCGCGTCGCGGCGCCGTACAGGAGCGCGAGCGCGTCGTGGGCGTTCCCGTCCGCGTGCCGGGCGATCGTGCGGGCGGTCTCGTGGTCGAGCGCGTTCGGCGCGAGGCCGGGGGACGCGCGCTCCGTGACGACTTCGACGAGCGTGTGCGTCCGGTACGGTTCGAACCGGACCGTGGACGTGGGGGGCGTCCCGGGGGCGAGCTGGTGCGCGTCGAGCGGTTCGCGGGTGACGTACCACGGGACGATCGCGGTGTCGTCGGCGAGCGACGCGACGACGCCGACGTCGAGCGTCTCGGGTTCGTCGACGTGGTCGACGGCGACGACGACCGCGTCGTGCCGGTCGACGACGTCGAGGAGTCGCTCGCCGAGTGCGTCGGTGCTCACGCCGCCCTCGGGGACGGAGTCCTCGCCGAGTGCGGCCAGCAGGTGTCGGTACGCCTGGAACTCGCTGTCGGCGTGCCGGCCGTCGACGCGGACGAACCGGACGTCGGTCGGCTGGCGCGCGCGCGTTGCGGTGCCGATCGCCTGGTCGCGATGCCAGAACGCGGCGTCGAGCGACTCGAACAGCGCGTCGACGACGGCGGTCTTCCCGACGCCCGGTGGGCCCCAGACCGCGGTCGGCTCGGGGACGCCGTCGTCGAAGACGACGTCGAGCGCGTCGAGTAACTGCTCGACGAGCGGGCCGCGACCGACCGGTTCGTCGGGGTGCGTGACGGGCGCGAGCGCGACCGGGTCGACGACGACGCCGCTCCCGGCGGTGGTCTGTCGTCGACGACGCGCGATCCTGTCGCGGAGATTCACTCGAACGCACCCACGTTACGACGCCTCGTCTGGCCCGTCGACCAGGACTGCTTCGAGTACCTCCAGGGGGTGTTCGATCTCGTAGCCGGTGCCGTGCTCCATCTGCATCGCGCACGTCGGGCACTCCGTCATGCCCGTCGTCGCGTCCGCGGCCGCCATGTGCTCGAACATCTCGTCCCCGATCTTCATCGACGTGTCGTAGTGCTCCGTCTTCCACCCGTACGTACCGGAGATTCCCGAGCACGAGTCGCCAACGTCCTCGGCGTCGACGCCGTCGACCCGGGAGAGCAACTCGACGGTCTGGCCGTCCAGCCCTTGGTTGCGGGCGTGACAGGGCGCGTGGTACGCGAACGAGTCGACGCCGACGTCGCTCGCGGTCACGTCCGCGGCCGCGAGTTCGCCGTCGAGGTCCTCGTTGATGCGGAGGTACTCGACGGCGTCGTACGTGTTCGCCGCCACCTTCGCAGTCCCGGGGATGGAGAATAGCTCGGGGTACTCTTGGCGGAGCGCCATCGAGCAGCTCGTGCACGAGCAGACGACGTCGACGCCGTCCTCGACGAGTTCGGCGAAGTTCTCGACGTTCACTCGCGCCGCTCTGCGGGCGTCCTCGAGCATGCCGTTCGCGAACATCGGCGTGCCCGAGCAGCGCTGGTCGGGGACGAGGACGGCGTACCCGAAGGACTCGTAGACGGCCACGAGCGCCTTCGCGACCGCGGGCGTGTTGTGGTTCGCGTAGTCGCCGTGGAAGTACGCGACGCGCTTGTCGGCGTCCGGGGGGTCGTCGCGCTCGCGGCGCGCGCGACGGGCGTTCTCGACGCTCGCGGCTTCGCCGCCGCGCTCGGCGTACCACTCGCGGAACGTCTCCGTCGCGAACGCGGGGAACTCGCGCTCGGCCGTGATCCCGAGGAGTCTCTCGTTGAGCGTCTGGACGAGCGAGTTCCCCAGCACGGCGTTCGTGAGTCGCGGGAACGTCGACCCGAGTCGCGCCATCGTCCCGTAGTTCGCGAGCAAGCGATTCCGCCAGTACGTCGCGCTCGTCTTGCTCACTTGCTCGTCGACGTACTGCGCGCGAGCGGTGTTGTGCATCTGACTCAGCGGGACGTCGCTCGGGCACGCGCTGTCACAGCGCATGCAGTTCGAGCACTTCGAGATCGAGTCGTCGACGTCGTGGTCCTCGCTGCGCTTGAGCCGCCACTGCTCGGGCCCCTGGAACTTCGGGCCGGGGAACGCCTCGTCGACCTCGGCGACGGGACAGGTCGTGTCGCACGTCGAGCACTTGTAGCAGTCGTCCGCGCCCGGCCGGAGGTCGGCGTCCTCCGCCTCGGGGAACACCTGGACGGGCTCGAACTCGCCGTCGTCGACGGCGGCCCCACCGTCGGTCGCGCGGTCGTTCCCACCGTCGGTCGCGGGGTCGGTCCAGTCGGCACCAGAACCGCGCCCGCCGGCCGCGCGGTTGGTGCCGTCGGCCGTAGAACCGTCGGCGTGCTGTGCGGCGTCGTCGTGTGGCTGATTGTCGTCGGTCATCGGTCTGCGCTCGCGTCGGTCGGCGTGGTGTCGGTGGTCGTCGTCGATTCCGCGGCGGCGGTTCGGCCGGCGGCGTAGCCCGTGGCGAGGCTCACGCCGCTCGCGGACTTCTCGGCGGCCGCGTCGTAGCCGCCGACGACGCCGCCGGCGGCGAGCACGTTCTCGTAGAGCGGGGTCCCGTCGTCGTCGAGCACGCGGCCGTCGGCGTCGATGCGGACGCCGAACCGGGCGAACGCGTGCGGGCCGAACGGGTCCGCGTCCGACCACGCGTAGCGGTCCGCGGGGTGGTCGACGGGACAGTCGAACACTGGTTCGTAGACGGCGTCGCGCTCGGAGTCGATGCCGCCGCCGACGAGGCCGCCGGTCGCGAGCACCACCGCTCGCGGTTCGAACGGGGCGCGCGACCCGTTCCGGTCGGCGTACACGGTCCCGATCCGGTCGCCGTCGACGTCGAAATCGATTATGGGAACGCCCGTCGTGACGGCGACGCCGGCCTCCCGGAGCGCGTCGCGGAGCCGGTACCGGAGGCGGAGCCCTGGGAGGCTCGGCGGCGCGGGCGGCAGTTCGAACACGGCCGCGTCGAAGTGCCCGGCGAGCGCCTCGCGCACCTGTCGGGGGCGGTCGCGGCCGAGGACCGCCGGGAACCCGACGCGCTCGACGCTCGCCGGATCGAAGCCGTCGCCATCGGAGCCGTCGCCATCGGAGCCGTCGCCGCCGGAGCCGTCGTCATCGGAGCCGTCGCCGCCGGAGCCGTCGCCGCCGGAGCCGCCTTCGTCGAGGCCATTCGCCGCGCGCTTGACGCGGTCGGCGAGTCGACGCCGCGCCTCCGCTTCGTCGGCGTCCAGCGCGTGCGCGAGCCGCGTCGCCTGGTCGGTGCCGTCGAGATCGCCGGGGAACGCGACCGTGACGCCCGCGACGTCGAACGGCACGTCGACCGCGCGGAGATGGGCAGCGATCCGGTCCGCGTCGACGTCCGCGTCGCCCTCGAACCCGACGAGGAGCATCGCGCCCTCGTCGCTCGCCAGTCCGGGCGCGACGCTCGCCGGGTAGCGCGCGGTCGGCTTCACCGTCCCGCCGACGGTCGGCACGAGCGCGTTCCGGTCCGTGTGCGATCCCCGGTACAGGTCGCCCACGGCGTCGTCGAAGACCCCGAGGCCGCCCCGGAGCGCGTCCGCGCCCACGACCCGGTACGGGTGCGACTCGGGGAGGGCCTCCACGGCCGCGAACGGATTCGGCGCCGGGTACTGGCCGGAATCCCCGCCCTCGCCTTCGTGCGGCGTCGGGTACCCGAGGACGTCGACGAGCCCGCTCGCCTGCTGGAGCGTGCTCTCCGAGTCGGTGACGACGCGGACGCTCGCGCCCGCGTCGCTCGCCGCGAGCGCCGCAATCATCCCCGCGAGGCCGCCGCCGACGACGAGCACGTCGTCGCGGATCGCCACGAGTCAGGCACCCCCGTCGTCGCTGGCGCGACGGCCGTCGTCGCCGGAGCGGCCGCCGTCGCCGACGGTGCCGTCGTCGAACGCGGCGAAGTCGACGTCGACGGGCGGCGGCGCCGACCCGGTCGCGTCGTCGCCGGGCGCGGAACCGTCCGCGCCCGTGGGGTGTCGGCCCGCCGGGTCGTGGTCGCGGTTCATCGTCGTCGCGTGCAGGAACGCGTTCAGCGCGGCTTGCGAGAGCTGTTCGCCCCAGAGCGCGTGCCGGTGGCCCTTCCAGCGCTCGTCGAGCAGTTCGTCCCACGCCGCGCGCGTCGTGTCCTCCGGGTACGTCGCCCCGAGGACGTTCGCCAATCGATGACAGCACAGCCCGCCCTGGCAGTTCCCCATCGACGCCCGCGTGCGGATGCGGACCGCGTTCAGGTCGCTGCCGGACTGCGCGATGGCGTCGCTGACTTCCGCGCGCGTCACCGCCTCGCAGTCGCAGACGACCGGGTTCGGGCCGTCGACGGACAGGACGTCCTCGGCGCGCGACCCGAGGCGCTGCCCGGAGCGGCGCGCGATGGGGGACTTCAGCCCGTAGTCGTCCATCGCCGCGTCCAACCGGGCGGGGTGCTCGCTCCCGGGGAGTGCCTCGTCGGCGGTCGAACAGGACGCGCGGACGCCGAGTTGGTCGCAGACGTGGTCGCTGATCTCCTCGGCCATCATCCGGTACGTCGTGAACTTCCCGCCGACGATGCTCGACATCCCCCGGAGGCCGTCCCGTTCCTCGTGGTCGAGCAGGAAGTAGTCGCGCGTGATGTCCGTCGGGTCCGTGCTCCCGACCTCGGGCGGTTCGTAGAGCGGTCGGACGCCCCAGAACGACCGGATCGTCCTGGCTTCGGAGAGGATCGGGACGAGCTCGGCGAGTTCGTCGATGACGAGGTCGACCTCCCAGCCCTCCTCGGGGTACTCGGCGGGATCCGCGACCTCCTCGTCGGTCGTTCCCAGTATCGCCGTGGTCTCGTGCGGGACGAGGATGTCCGCGTCGCCCTTCGGCCGACAGCGGTTCACGACGGTGTCGACCTGCCGGACGTTCATCACCGTCATCACGCCCTTCGACGGTCGAACCTCGACGTCGACGCCCGCCATCGCGCCGACCTGGCCCGCCCACGCGCCCGTGGCGTTCACGACGTACTCGGCGGTGATCTCCTCGCGCTCGCCGGGGACGCCGTGGACGCGGTTCCCCGTGCCGGCCCGGTGTTCGACCGCGACGCCGACGACGTCCCCGCGGTCCTCGTCCGAACCGCCGTCGGCCGTGCTCGCCGGGGAGTCGGTTCCGCCTTCGACGAGGACGTCGACGACCTCGGCGTGCGTCTCGATGCGCGCACCGTGGTTCTCGGCGTCGACCGCGTTCGCGACCACGAGCCGGAAGGGGTCGACGGCGCCGTCGGGGACCGCGATGGCCTTCTCGACGTCCCGGGCGAGATAGGGCTCGACCTCGCGGGCCTCGCGGCCGGTGAGGACCTCCGTCGGAATGTTACACTCGCGACAGCCCGCGAGCTTCTCCTGGAAGTACGATTCGTCGTCCTCGGGGCGCTTGACGAACAGTCCGCCGGTCTCCTCGACGCAGTGACTCGCGATCTCCCGGAGGACGCGGTTCTCCTCGATGCACTCGCTCGCGCTCGCCTGGTCGGAGACCGCGTACCGACCGCCCGAGTGCAAGAGACCGTGCATGCGTCCCGTCGTCCCGTGCGTGAGGTTGCCCTGTTCGACGAGGGTGACGTCGACCCCGCGGCGCGCCAGGTCGCGCGCCACGCCCGCGCCGGTCGATCCACCCCCGAGCACGAGGACGTCGGTATCGCGTGCCATCAGTTCACTCGGACCTCGTCCCCTCGCCACTTGGCTTTATCGTCGACGAACGACCTCCAGTAACTACCGGGATCGTTGCCATGCTTTCGACAGCGACGCGAACTCACTGTTCCTCCCTCTAGTGGCCGCTTAGAGTAGAATTACTGGATGGAACTCACCTAGAGCGGACGAACTGGCTGTGCGTGGGTACATCTATCACAGTACGGGTTGGGCAACGTTTATCACGATAGTCTCGGTTGTTTACGCTCGACACGGCACCGCCAGTAACGAGGCGCTGGTTCGTCTACGGACCGGTACGCGGAGGCATGGGACAGCGCCGTGGCCCACAGGGACACAACGATGACGGACACCACCTACGTAGGCGCCATCGACCAGGGAACGACCGGGACGCGGTTCATCGTCTTCGATCACTCCGGCCAGATCGCCGCGAACGCCTACACGAAGCACGAACAGCACTACCCCGAACCCGGCTGGGTCGAGCACGACCCCATGGAGATCTGGGAGAACACCAAAGTCGTCGTCCGCGACGCGCTCGACGACGCCGGCATCGGCGCCGACCAGCTCGCCGGCCTGGGAATCACGAACCAGCGAGAGACCACGCTCCTCTGGGACGCCGACACCGGCAAACCCGTCCACAACGCCCTCGTCTGGCAGGACCGCCGCACCACCGACCGCGTCGAAGCGCTCCAGGACGCGGGCAAGGTCGAGGCGATCCGCGAGAAGACCGGGCTCGAGGCGGACGCGTACTTCTCCGCGACGAAGGCCGAATGGCTGCTGGACAACGCCGACCCCATCAAGATGGAGCGCACGCGCCCGGACGACGTCCGGCAGCGCGCGAGCCGTGGCGACGTCCTTTTCGGCACCATCGACACGTGGCTCGTCTGGAAGCTCACCGGGAACCACGTCACGGACGTCACGAACGCCTCGCGGACGATGCTGTACGACATCCGGAAGACCGAGTGGGACGACGACCTCCTCGCCGAGTTCGACGTCCCCCGGGAGACCCTCCCCGAGGTCCGCCCGTCGAGCGACGACGACTACTACGGGTACACCGACGCCGACGGCTTCCTCGACGCCGAAGTCCCCGTCGCTGCCGCGCTCGGCGACCAGCAGGCCGCGCTCTTCGGGCAGACGTGCTTCGACGAGGGCGACGCGAAGAACACGTACGGCACCGGGTCGTTCTTCCTCATGAACACCGGCGAGGAAGCCGTGCGGTCCGACCACGGTCTCCTCACCACGATCGGGTTCCAACGCTCGGGCGAGCCCGTCCAGTACGCGCTCGAGGGCGCGATCTTCGCCACGGGCGCCGCCATCGAGTGGCTCGAGGACGTCGGCTTCGTCGACGACCCCGCCGAGACCGCCGAACTCGCGCGGCGCGTCGACTCCACGGACGGCGTGTACGTCGTCCCCGCGTTCACCGGACTCGGCGCGCCACATTGGGATCAGCGCGCTCGCGGCACCATCGTCGGCATGACTCGCGGCACGCGGAAGGAACACGTCGTGAAGGCGACGCTCGAATCCATCGCGTACCAGACCCGCGACGTCGCCGAAGCGATGGAGGCCGACTCCGGGATCGAGATGACGACGCTCCGCGTCGACGGCGGCGCCGTGAAGAACAACTACCTCTGCCAGCTCCAATCGGACATCATCGGAAGCGAGATCGTACGGCCCGAGGTCGACGAGACGACCGCGCTCGGCGCCGCGTACGCCGCCGGGCTCGCCGTCGGCTACTGGGACACCGTCGACGAACTCCGCGAGAACTGGCAGGTCGACCGCGAGTTCCAGCCCGCGATGCAGCCCGACGAAGCGGACGCGAAGTACGCGCGCTGGGACGACGCCGTCGACCGCTCGCTCGACTGGGCCGTCGACGACGGCGGTAGCTGAGCGAGGAGGCGCTGATCCACGTCACGTCCGCGGCCCTCCTCCGGCCGACGGAGTCCCGCGCGGATCGGTTCTGAAAGAGTTACCCGTCCACGGTCCGCAGCGTACGCCATGCTGCCAACGCCACCACGGCGCGGTGGAGGGACCGCATGAGTGGCCTTCCGCCGCTCGCCCTCGACATCGACGGGACGCTCACGCGACCGAGCGGGCACGGCGTCGACCCGCGCGTGTTCGATCCCGTCCGGGACTGGCCCGAACCCGTCGTGCTCGCCACCGGGAAGGCGTTCCCGTACCCGATCGCGCTCTCGGACTTCCTCGACGTCCCGCACCTCGTCGTCGCCGAGAACGGCGGCGTCGTCGTCGCCGGCGACGACGTCCACGTCCACGACGCCGGCGCGCGCATCGACGCCATCGCGGAGGCGTTCCGGGAACGCGGCGGCGACCTCGGCTGGGGCGACGCCGACCTCGTCAACCGCTGGCGCGAGACCGAACTCGCCGTCCGCCGGGACGCCCCCGCCGACCTCCTCCGCGACCTCGCCGACGAGTACGACCTCGCGTTCGTCGACACCGGCTACGCGTACCACGTCAAACCCCGCGAGGTCTCGAAGGGCAAGGCACTCGACCGCGTCGCCGCGCACCTCGACCTGGCACCCGAGGACTTCGTCGCCGTCGGCGACAGCGAGAACGACGTCTCGACGTTCGAACGCGTCGACCACAGTTACGCCGTCGCGAACGCCGACGAGAAGGCGAAAGCCGCCGCCACCGTCGTCCTCGACGACGCACACGCCGACGGTACGCTCGCCGCACTCGATGACATTCGAGCGAACGACGCGTAGTCCACGCGAACCCGGAACCACGACCGCGATCGGGGTCGGCGCGAGTGCAATCAGGCGATCGCGACGCCGTTTCGTGCGAGGAAGTCGCTCACGTCCTTGATGACGACCGGCGACCCGACGAGTCGACAGCGCTCGTCGTCGACGGGTGCGATCGAGACCATGAATCGGTCCTCGACGTCGGCCTCCAGGTCGGCGAGCGTCTCGCGCTCCAGGACGATCTGCGTGCTGTCGCGGAGTTGCGCCGGGTCGGGCATCTTCGAACTAACGGTGATGGCCATCAAGTATTAACGTGGCGAAACTCTCACGAGGCCGTCACGAGTTCGCACGACACGACCCCGCACGGCCACCGGGCCAGCGACGCCACCGCTCGCCCACGGACTCGCCCGGCGTCCCTACCCCAGGACTCGTGGTCTCCGCCGGTCTCCGGGACTGCGCTCGGGGGGACCGCGGCGAGTGAACAGGTTTTTCGGTTCCGCCAGCCGAGTCTCGATAACGATGGGGCTCGAAGACGAGATCGACGAGATCGAGGAGGAGATCCGGAATACGCCCTACAACAAGTCCACCGAGGCCCACATCGGTCGCCTGAAAGCGAAGCTCGCCGAGAAGAAGGAGAAGCTCGAGAACCAGTCGTCCGCCGGCGGCGGCGGCGGGTACGCCGTCGAGAAGCACGGGGACGCCAGCGTCGCCCTCGTCGGGTTCCCGAGCGTCGGCAAGTCCACGCTCGTCAACGCCCTCACGAACGCCGACAGCGAGGTCGGGTCCTACGAGTTCACGACGCTGAACGTCAACCCCGGGATGCTCGAGTACAACGGCGCCGACATCCAGATCCTCGACGTCCCCGGCCTTATCGAAGGTGCTGCGGGCGGCCGTGGCGGCGGGAAGGAGGTGCTGTCGGTCGTCCGGAGCGCCGACCTCATCGTCTTCGTCCTCTCGCCGTTCGAGATCGAGCAGTACCAGCGACTGCGCAAGGAACTGTACGACATCAAGATCCGCGTCGACCAGGAGCCCCCGAACGTCACCATCCGGAAGAAGCACAAGGACGGCATCCGCGTCACAAGCGCCGCCGACCAGGGGCTCGACGAGAAGACGATCACGGACGTCCTCCGCGAGCACGGGTACGTGAACGCGGACGTGAACCTCGGCGAGGCGCTCGACATCGACCGGCTCGTCGACGGCATCATGGACAACCGCGTCTACCTCCCCTCGATCACGATCGTCAACAAGGCCGACCTCATCGACCCCGACTACAAGGACACCGTGTTCGAGAACCTCCGCGAGCACGACCTCGATCCCGACGAAGTCACCTTCATCTCGGCGGAAGCCGAGAAGGGCCTGGACGCGTTCAAGGAACGCATCTGGGACGAACTCGGCCTCATCCGCGTCTACATGGACAAGCCCAATCGCGGCGTCGACTGGGACGAGCCGCTCGTCGTCCCCGAGGGATCGAGTATCGCCGACGCCCTCTCGAAGCTCGGCGGGGACTTCGAGGAGCGGTTCCGGTTCGCGCGCATCCGCGGGCCGAGCGCGAAGCACGACGGCCAGCAGGTCGGCGACGAGCACGTGCTCGAGGACGAGGACGTCATGAAGCTCGTCCTCCGGAAGTAGCGCTCGCCGACTCGACTTCGCCGGCCGAACTCGACTTCGCCGTCCGGTATCGTCTTGGGGCCGCCCGACCAAGCCACGGGCATGACGTACACGCTCGATCACGCGATGATGCGCGTCGAGGACCTCGAGGCGTCCATGGACTGGTACGCGACGCACCTCGAGTACGAGGAGAAGGGTCGCTGGGCGGCCGACACGTTCACGAACGTCTACCTCGGCCCCGAGGACCAGGGCGAGGACGCGGCCGTGCTCGAACTCACGTACAACCACGACGACCGCTCGTACGAGAGGGGTGACGCGTGGGGCCATATCGCAGTACGCGTCGAGGACGTGTTCGAGGCGTACGAGGAACTCATGGACGCGGGCGTCGAGGACTACCGCGACCCCGAGTCCTGCGGTGGGAGTTACGCGTTCGTGAAGGACCCGGACGGGCACGAGGTCGAGCTCGTCGAGCGCGACTACGGCGCGCGCTGGAGCCTCGATCACACGATGCTGCGCGTGGAGGACGCGGACGAGGCGATCGGGTTCTGGACGCGGAAGTTCGAGTACGAGCACACGGGCCGCTGGGAGAGCGACACGTTCGCGAACTACTTCCTGAAGCCCGAGGACGCGAGCGAGGAGGCGATGGCGGTCGAGTTGACGTACAACTACGACGGCCGCACGTACGACCTCGGCGACGCGTGGGGGCACGTGTGCGTGCGCGTAGACGACCTCCACGAGGCCTGGGACGAACTGATGGTTCGCGAGGCAGAGGACTACCGCGACCCCGAGTCCTGCGACGACATGTTCGCGTTCACCACGGACCCCGACGGCCACGAGATCGAACTCCTGAATCCCGCGGACGCACCCGGCGAGTAAGCTGCGGCCGGTTCGAGTCGCTTCTCTGGTCAAACGACTCCGGGGTTCCGTCGAACCTCGTCGACTCTCGCCGGTTTTGGTCGAAATCCATCGATTCACGCCAGTCAAGGGGCTGTCGACGACGGTACTTGCCGGTCACTCGGCGGTCTCTGGAGATGGGTTCGTTAGCCGGAACTGGCCAGGAGCCGGTCAGGTGGTGTTCACTCGCGACCGGGTTCCTTCGTCAGGTTTCGACGCACCGAACCATTCGTTTATATACCGCTCAGTGGGGTCGGGGTGCCGACCGACGAGGATCGGAACCGTGAGAAACCGGCACACAGAGCGTGTGTGAGGCCATCACACGAAACCCGATTCACCACAAGACATTTATAACAATGGGTCGTGCCTTTCTGTTGTACCCCTACCCATGGTGACAGTAGCGAGTATCGGTGCGCCCCGCAGGTCTCGGGCGACATCGAGAAAAGCTGGTGTTGCCGCCGAAGCGAAACAATAACACATGACAGAAGAAAACAACAAACTCCGCGCGCTGATCCTTTCAGTGCTCATGGTCACGTCTGTGTTCGCAGGCACCGTCGCCCTCGCGGGCACGGCTGCCGCCGCGAACAACGCGTCCATTAGCCTGAACACTCAGACGACGGAGGGCGAAACAACGACGTATACTACGGATGCAAACTTAGAATTGGACGATGACCAAACACTTCAGTACATCGAGGTCGACCTCGGTGATGCTGACGTCTCCGGTGTCGGTCCGGGAGACATTACTGTGACGACCACTGCAGACACCGATACCACGGCGTCTGACTTCAACGTCGTTCAGAACGATAGTGGGGTCGTCCGCATTGAGCTCGCCGACTCCCACGACAGTCTCTCCGACGGGAGTAACGTTCAGGTTGAACTCTCGAACGTTGTCAACCCGTCTGGTGGCGACCACAGCTACGAGGTTAACCTCCACGATACGTCCGGCTTCAGCGCGTCCGCGTTCGACAGCTGGAGTGGTACGTACAACACCCAGTACGCCTCTGGCTCCACCGTCTCCGGTGGCGACGTGGTCTTCCAGGGTCAGACCGCTACGTTCAGCGGATTCGACAATGACGCGACGGTTACCCTGCGTGAGAACACGTCTGACGACGGTTCGACGTACCGCAACGAGTACGAGGCCGACAGCACTGGTCAGGTTGAGTTCGACACGTCGGACTACGAGGGCGCCTTCGTCCTCCGCGGTCCGAATAACGAGGTCGGATTCGAGATCGTCGAGCAGACGCTCTCCACCAACCTCGATCCCAGCACGGTCGCTAACTCCGGTGTCGACGACACCGAGACGACCCTCGAGATCGACTCGAACCGCGCAGACAACTTCAACGCGTACGTTCTCTCCGAGAACCTCACGGACGACGAACTGCTGGCAATCTTCGACACGTCCACCACGGGATCCAGCGATGCAGACATCGACCAGGACGGTGACGCCAACGACGACGACGGTATCGTCGTGACCGACCTCACCCGTAACGACAACAACGAAGCAACCCTCAACTTCACTGACGTGGAAGCAGGCCCCAAGGACATCTCGTTCCTTGTCACGGACACGACGGCGTCCGACGAGGCCTCCGTCAACGTCAACGCGCCTGCTGAGGGCTCCGCAGCATTCGTTTCGCAGGCACTCTCCGACGAGCGCGGTGACATCGTCACCGTCAACGTCTCGATCACTGGCGACACGGACCGGGCAACCGTCAACTTCGGTGGCCCCGACGTTCGCTACACGGAGAGCGCAACCGTCGTTGACGACGACGACGACGGCTACGTCGAGTTCTACTGGAACACGCGGCTGGCCGGTACGGGTAGCTCGAACACCTTCCAGCTCCCGTCCGGTAGCGACGACCAGATCGCTAGCACCTCGCTCAGCTCGCAGTTCAGTGGTTCGAGTCAGTCTCTCGGCGCTGCCGAGTACCCCGTGAACGCCACGGTCGGCGGTGAAGAGACTGGCGTCGCAACCATCGTCATCAACAACCCGAGTAACGTCGAGCGCTCCATCACCTCGTGGACCGCACCTGAGGGCAAGAACGCTCTCAGCCCGGACTCCGACGACTACTTCGCGGACCACATCACCCAGGATAGCACCGTCGCGATCGAGGACGAGCTCGTCCTCGAGATCCAGACGGCTGGTATCTACGGTGACCTCGTCCCCAGTGCATCGTCTGACGTTGTCACCACGGGACCGTTCGACCAGATCAACGGTGCACAGCTGAACATCACGCAGACGGCTGACTCGACGCCTGCAAACACGCCGTCCGCAACGATCAACACGAGCAACAAGACCGCGCTCCTCTCGCCCAGCGACAACACGCTGTACATGTTCGTCGACACGGGCACGGACAACTTCTCGGTCTCCGACCGCAACCCGCGCCAGACGTTCAACGTCAACATGACGTTCATGAAGTCCTGGGCGTACGGGAACAGTCAGAGCTCGACGGTCTCGCAGGTCTCCGTCATCCAGCGTACGGGTGACATCGACGGCGCAGAGCCGAACTCGGAAGACCCGCTGACCGTCTCGCAGTCCGACTCCGCGGAGGTCACGGGGACGTCCTCTGTGGCGTCCGGCACGAACCTCACGGTGACTGCCCGCTCGTCCAGCGGTCAGAACCCGTTCCTCCGCCAGGGCACGGCCACGGTCCAGTCCGACGGCACGTGGACGACCACGCTCGACGTCTCGGACATCCCTGAGGGTACCAACTTCTCGGTCAGCCTCAAGGACGGATCGAACACGCTCGAAGCCGTTGACGCCCAGATCGGCGGTGCGTCCGACCTCCAGCTCGCGTCGCTCGACGCGCCGGAGACGGCCGCCCCCGGTTCGAACATCACCGTGACCGCCACGGTCGAGAACACGGGCGACTCCTCGGGCGAGACCGAGGTCGCGTACCAGTTCGACGGTGAGACGGTCGAAACGCAGAACGTCTCCGTCGACGCTGGTTCCACGGCCGAGGTCACGTTCGACTACACGGTTCCGGACTCCACCGGTGACTTCACGCACGGTGTGACGGTCGGTAACAACTCGGCTGTTACGGCCTCCATCACGGTGCAGGACGACGAAGGCACCACGACGACGGAGCCGACGACGACGGAGCCGACGGACGAGCCGACGACGACGGAGCCGACGGACGAGCCGACGACGACGGAGCCGACGGACGAGCCGACGACGTCGGAGCCCGAGGAAACCACCACTGAAGACAGCGGTGGTCAGCCCGGCTTCGGTGTCGCCGTTGCGCTCGTCGCACTCCTCGCGGCTGCGCTCCTCGCGACCCGTCGCGACAACTAACGCTCGCTAACCAACCGAGTTCTACTCGGTCTTCACGTTCGATTTTTCTTCGCGCGCTACGTCGACAGCGACGGCACTCCGCGCTCGGGTCTGCGGGAGTGCGTGGCCGACCGTGGCGTGCGATGCGAGTCTCCGACTGTCGACCGCCTTCCTCGTCCTTTCCAGCCGATGTTGGTGGTCGCGCTCGGGGTACTCGCGCGATCCGCCGGCGTCCTTCGCGGGTGTGCTCGCGACCGCTCACGGTCGTTCGCGGTCGCGTGCGCTCCCGCGCCAGAGCCGGTGGCTGTGGACTCGCTTCCTATCGGCTATCGGACTCTCGAGAAACCCGTCGCTGCAGTCGCGCCAGCGGAGCCGGTTCAGGCGACGTCCAGCTGGTCGCGTGGGGCGTCGGCGAGCGCTTCGAGGGCGTCGGCTTCGAGGAGGTGGCAGTCGCCGGGTATGACGAGGAGATGGAGTGGGTCGCCGAAGTCGCGGTCGGCGAGGTTCTGAAGGGTGTCCGCTTGGACGAGTGGGGTGGGGCTGCCGGCGCGGGCGACGACGACCGCGACGGTGTCGGGGTGGTGGGCGGCGAGTCGGCTGGCGGCGTGGTCGGCGGTCATGTACTCGTCGCCGTCGCGTTCGTCGGCGCCGGCGGTGTCGTCGCCGACCTTGATGTCGAGGAAGACGAGGGTGTGGAGGCCGCGCGCGCGGTTGTCCGTGATGGTGTCGAGGACGCTGTCGGGGACGTCGCTGCCGGCGTGCGCGTACTCGAAGGGGAGCGTGGTGGCTTTCCCGAACCGGTAGTTCTGGAGGCCGGTGAGGGAGGCGGCGGCGGTTTCGGCGGTGACGCCGTGGACGACGCGGGTGTCGATGCCGCGGTCGTGTGCGCGCAGTCGGAGGTCGGTGTGCGTGGTGGCGATCATGGTGTCGCCGGCGGTGCAGAACGCGACGGAGTCGCGTTCGGCGGCGTCGAGGACGCGTTCGGGGTGTTGTTCGACGTCGGCGCGTTCGAGCACTTCGATCTCGACGTCGTGGTGACGTTCGAGGTCGTCGACGGTCGCGCCGAGGAGTCTGCTCGTGTAGAATTCGACGTACGCGCGGTCGGCGTCCCGGAGGGCCGTTCGGCCCTCGACGGTGATCGAGCGTTCGTCGTAGAGGCCGAGTCCGATGAACGTGAGCATACCGACTGCTAGGCGTCGTCCGCGTTGAAGCCGTCGGTCCGCAATGGGTTCGATGCTCGCGGTCGGCTCCGTTCAGTCCCACCTCAGCAACGGCACTGTGGCCTCTCCCTCCCCAGCCGACGACTCGCTCGCCGTGCTCGCTCGTCGACCCTCGCGCGGTATCGACGCGACTGGCTCACCGCCGTTCGCCGGGCGCGACACCGCGCGCCCAGCAGGTCGTCGAACGCGCCGCGTTGCCAGCAATCGGGCCGGTCGAGCGCGCGCCGACGGCGCGCGCTTCGAGCAGGGGGCGGGCGGGGCGTGGTGCGGTGCGGTCGCTGTCGCGGGGACGGGCTGTGAGGTGGGACTGAAAGGGGCGCCGGAGATTTCTGGGCCGGTGACGGGGTGTCGGTGGCGTCGTCCGGGCGAGCGCGCTGGGGCGCTCTGGCTGGTACCGTGCGGGTCAGGTTCGTCAGGTTGAGGGTCGCGCGGCCCTCGAGTCGGGATATGGACGTGCCGTGCGTGCGCGCTGATCGGGCGGCGGGCGAGGAGACGCGGCGAGCGCTCGCTGCGGCGGACGCACTCGCGGCGGATCGCGAGATCGTCGTGGAGGACGATGTCATCTACATTCCCGTCGACGACGCGGACGCGGTTCCGTCGTCGTTCGAGGTGGTGCGTCGGGAGGTGCCCGAGCGGGAGACGCAGTCGACGCCGGCGGACGTGCTCGGGTTCGAGCCGAGTTACGAGCGCCTCGGTGACGTCGTGATAGTGGACGAGGACGACGACGAGCGTGCCAGGGAGCTCGCTGCGGGGATCGTCGAGTCGGACCTGCCGGTGGAGACCGTCCTGAATCGTGCGTCGAAGGTCCAGGGCGAGCTGCGCGTGCGCGAGTGGGACGTGCTCGTGGGCGAGTCGACGGAGACGACGCACCGCGAGTACGGCTGCGAGTACCGACTGGACCTCGCCGAGGTGTACTTCTCGCCGCGGCTCGCGACCGAGCGCCATCGCGTCTCGAGCCAGGTCGAGGCGGGCGAGTGCGTGTTCGACATGTTCGCGGGCGTGGGCCCGTTCGTGATCCCGGCGGCGAAGCGGGGCGCGACGGCGGTCGGCGTGGACCTGAATCCGATCGCGGTCCGGTACATGCGCGAGAACGCCGACCGCAACGGGGTCGCGGACGCGGTGACGGCAGTCGAGGGGGACGTCCGCGACGTAGTCGCGGGCGAGTACGCGGACTGGGCGGATCGGATCGTGATGAATCTCCCGCATAGCGCGGACGAGTCCCTCGACGCCGCAGTCGCCGCGGCGGGCGAGGAGTGCGTGATTCACTTCTACGACATCCAGCACGAGGACGACCCGTTCGGGCCCGGCGAGCGCGCGATCCGCGACGCGGCCGGGGACGCGTACGACGTCGTGGTGGAGAACCGCCACGAGGTGCGGTCGTACGCGCCTCACGAGGTCAACGTCTGCCTCGACGTTCGCCTCGTCTCCGGGTGACACGCCCGCGTCGATTCGCAACCCTTATTGGGGTTATCGCTCCTACGATTGAGTGCAGACAGACGCCGTCTGCCGGTGTAGCTCAGAGGTAGAGCGATTCCTTCGTAAGGAATAGGCCGAGGGTTCAAATCCCTCCACCGGCTTGCTATTCTGCTCCGTCGATCGTTCCTATTGGACGGTAGCGGTGCCGTTGCTGGCTGGTTCGTGAGTGTATGGGTGCGCGGTGTGGTCAGTACTCCCAGTACTGGTGGTCGGCGATGCTGATTCGGATGGGGACGTTGTCGTCCCAGGCGTCGGGTGAGGCGTCGTAGCGGTCGTTGATGCGGTCGTGGATCTGGTCGGCGTGGCCGGGGTCGTTGACAACGTGGGCGGTACCGTGGATGGTGAGGCCCCACTTGGCGTGGCCGTCGTCGTCTTCCTGGAGGGAGAGCGCGACGCGGGGGTTGGCCTGGACGTCGCGGAGTTTCCGGCCGGTGATGGTGGCTTCGACGTGGTCGTCGTGGTAGGTGAACCAGATGGGCGCGCAGTGGGGGGTGTCGTCGTGGCTGGTGGCGAGGTGCGCGATGCGCGGGCGGTCGGTGAGGTGGGCGACGGCGGCGTCTGGGAGGTCCGATGCCATGTCGCTGGTTGGGACTGGCGGCGTTTAGGTCGTGCGCCGGCGTTGGCGAGGGCGAACGCTGGTCGGTCGGTGGGTGGGTGTCGTGCGAGAACGAGTCGTGGCGAGCGTGCGGGAATCGAGCCGGCGTCGTCCGCCGTTGGTGGGTGTCGTGCGAGCGTTATTCCATGAGGTACCGGGCGCCGTTGACGACGAGGAGGATGGCGCTGATGATGAAGCTCATGAAGATGAGGGAGGCGATCATCCCGAACAGCACCTGGCCGAATCGGCCGCCGAGCCACCCCATCGTCGCGTTCGAGGTGATGATGAGCGCGAGCAGCCCGAAGCAGATCAGGACGAAGACCGCGAGCGGACGGATCCACGTGTTCTGGTCGAGGAACCCTTCCTCGTACTGCTCCCGCTTCGTCTGCTGGGATTGCGTACTCATAGCGAATGTTACTCACACCGAACGTGATAAGTGATGTGGAATCTCGAACTCCGCTCGCGCGCCCGCTCCCGTGCCCGCGCTAGAGCTCGCTCCCGCGCTCGCGCTCGCGCGGTGCGGTCGGCCGGTCACTCGTCGTCGTCGTCGCTGGGGGGCGTGACGGTCGTCCGGTCGGTGTCGGTGTCGGCGACGTCGACCGGGTTTCGCCCCCACTCGCTGGCGAGGTCGCGTGCGACGCCGCTGCGTTCGACCTCGACTTTCTCCGTGAGGAGGTTCACTGCGGTCTGGTTCGCGCCTTCGGGGATGATGATGTCGGCCTGGGACTTCGTCGGTGCGACGAACTGTTCGTGCATCGGTTTGACGGTGCCGAGGTACTGCTCGATGACGCCTTCGAGGTCGCGGTCGCGTTCGATGACGTCCCGGCGGATGCGTCTGAGGATGCGGACGTCCGCGTCCGTCTCGACGTACACGTTGAGGTCGAGGCGGTCGGTCACGCGGTCGTCGTAGAGCGCGAAGATGCCTTCGACGACGATGACGTCCGACGGCGTGACGTGGACGGTCTCGTCCTTGCGGTTGTGGATCGTGAAGTCGTACTGGGGCATCTCGATGGCCTGGCCCATGAGGAGGGCGTCGAGCTGTTCCAGAAGGAGGTTCCACTCGAACGCGTCCGGGTGGTCGTAGTTGACGTCCTCGCGTTCGGCCATCTCGAGGTGCGAGAGGTCGTGGTAGTAGTTGTCGATGGGGATGCGGGTGACGGCTTCGCCCACCGAGTCGGCGACTTCGCGTGCGACGGTGGTCTTGCCCGCGCCCGTCCCACCCGCGATGCCGATGACGAACGAGGGGATGGTCATTGCACGAGGAACGGGCGGGCAGCGCCTTGAGTGTGACCTTCTCTCGTCGAGGTACGACGGCAGACGCGCTCCGACGGCCGACGCGTTCCGGCGGCCGACCTGCGGGGGACGGCTCGACCCGCGCGGCTTAACCGTCTCGCGCGCGGAAGTCTCGGCGTGCAGGAGTCAACGGAGACGTTCCGCGTGTACGAGAGCGCGCATCGTGATGGAGGGGTGACGTTCGCGTCGGTGCCGGCTGACCCGACGAGCGACGATCCTGGCGCCTACGAGCTGACGGCGGTCGCGCTCGACGGGCACGCGGCGGCGGGCGTGGACGCGCTCGAGCCGGGGAACGTGGTGTCGGCGTCGCTGTCGTGGCAGACGGAGCCGCCGACGGTCACGGCCCTCGAGGTCGTTCGGGAGACGCGGTTCTGGTTCGCGCGCGAGGTCACGGGGTTGTTCGAGGCGGCGACGGAGACGTGGGCGACGGCGAAGCGCCGTGGCGAGGGCGTGAACTCGCGGGTGACGCGGAACACGGACGGCGAGGAGAACGGCGCGCTGTACGCGTTCGCGGAGCAACCGGGCGGGCGCGACCTGTTCGCGGAGTTCCGGTCGGGCGAACGCCCACTGGATCCGTTGCTCGCACGCGTCGACGCGGGCGACCGCGACGGCGGACCGCGGGACGTGTTCGTGCTCGACCCGGTCGACGAGCGCTGCGTGGTCGTGTACGTCGCGTTGAACCGCGACGGCATGCTGGCGTCGACGGTCCGGGACACGTACGACGTCGAGTGACCGACTGACTACTCGCTCCGTTCGCGGCCGCGGCTCACGCCGGTCGATCGACTGACTACTCGCTCCGTTCGCGGCCGCGGCTCACGCCGGTCGAGCGACTGACTGTTCTAGCGCTCGTGGTCGATGCGGCGGACGGTGCCGTCGGCGTAGAGGACGAAGATCTCCTCAGAACGGTCGCCGTCGACGTCGGCGGTGACGGGGGCTGCGAAGACGGTGGCGTCGTGGGTGACGCTCGCGATCGTCTGTCCGGTCGCGGGGTCGAGGACGGCGGTGGTGCCGTCGTGTGCGGCGACGACGATCTCCGCAGCGCGGTCGCCGTCGACGTCGCTCGCGACCGGTGGTGGCATCATCTGGACGGGTTCGCTCGCGACGGTGGTCTCCCAGACGACGTCGCCGGTCGCGGCGTCGAGGCGCGCGATGGTGCCGTCGCTGGCGGCGACGAACACGCCGGCGCCTGCGTCGTCGACGACGACGGCGGCGACGCTCGTCAGGTCGCTGCGGGTGGTCGTCCACTCGCGCTCGCCGGTGCCGTCGAACGCGAGCACGTGCCCGCTCGGGGTGCCGGCGTAGAACTCGCGGACGCCGTCGTCGTCGACGTCCGCGCTCGTCAGCCACGTCACGGCCCGGTCGTCGAGGCTGGTCGTCCAGTCGACGCCGCCGTCGGCGTCGTATGCGGCGACGCGACCCGTGCTGGTCGCGACGACCACCTCGACGCGTTCGTCGTCGTCGACGTCCGCGACGACGGGCGTCCCCCAGACGTAGCCGTCGTGGTCGGCGGTCCACGCGACGCCGCCGTCGGCGTCCAGCACCTGGAGGAGGCCGCGGGAGTCGACGACGACGACCTCGGGGGCGTCGTCGCCGGTGACGTCCGCGACGATCGGTTTCGTGTAGCCGTACGCGGAGAGGTTCCACGTCCGCTCGACCTCGCCGCCGGGGCCGTGTGCGACGACGCGGCGTTCGGTGGTGGTCGAGAGGACTTCGGTGGTGCCGTCGCGGTCGTAGTCGGCGACGGTCACGTCTGCGACGGCGTGCAGCGTACAGTTCGCCTGCGGGACGGGGTCGCGCCAGCGTTCGGTGCCGGCGTCCGCGTCGAGCGCGACGAGCGCGCACGCGTCGAGTTCGCGCGTCGAACTGATCGGTGCGAACGCGCGCGGTTCGCCGTCGACGGCGCCGACCGCGAGCTCGTGGTGGTTGTTGTCGGAGGGGACTCCCGAGTCGCTCGTCCACGTCACGGCGAGCGAGGCGGCGTCGTCGCCATCGACGAGGCCGTCGGTCGCGCCGAGGACGGCGACGCCGCCGAGGACGGCGACGACGAGGACGACGGCGACGGCGGTGACCGCTCGCATACCCTGCGGTCGGTCGGCCACTGGCTTAAGCGCCCGCTCTCTCCGGTGGCGTTCGACGTGCGAACCACGGGGCACTTGTACCGGCGATGGCGAGTATCGACCGATGCAGACTCGGCTCCGCCGGACCGCACTCGCCGTCGGTCTCGGCTCGCTCGCACTCGCGCTCGCGGGGACGGCGAGCGCGCACGGGGAGACGGTCGAGACGCCCCCGATCCCGTTCTTCGCGCTCGTGGTCGGCGCGGCAGTGGCGGTCGCGGGGACAGCGCTCGCGCTCGCCGTCGGGCCGGATCCGCCGACGGGTCGCGTCCGCCTCGGGTCCGTGCACGGGCGCACGGTCGGTCGCGCCACGCTCGCGATCCGGCTGGTGGTCGCGCTCGCGCTCGCGGCGGCGGTCGCGTCCGGCCTCACCGACCGGGGCGCGGTGACGTTCGCGGAGGTCCTCGTCTGGCCGGTGCTGTTCAAGGGGTCGCTCGTCGTCGCGGCGCTCGTCGGGTCGCCGTGGCGCGTCGTCTCGCCCTGGGAGATGGCGTACGACGCGCTCGCGGCCCTGGAAGGCGAGGACGTCGCGGTCTGGTCGTATCCCGAGTGGCTCGGGCGCTGGCCGGCGGTCGCGGGCCTCGTCGTGGTCGTCGGCGTCGTCGAGAACCTCACGGTCGTCCCGAACTCGGGTCGGCTGACCGTCGCGTTCCTCGCCGCGTACGCGCTCGTCGCCCTCCTCGGGGCGCTCGCGTTCGGACGGGAGGCGTTCGAGCGCGCGGACGCGTTCACCGTCCTCTACGACCTCGCCGGTCGGGTCGCGCCGGTCGCGACCGAGCGCGACGGCGAGCGCGTGGTCGTCTCCCTCCGCCCGCCCTGGGTCGAGAGCGCTCGCCCGCTCGCGGACGCCGGCACGGCCGCGTTCGTCGTCGTCGCCGTCGCGACCGTCACGTTCGACGGCGCCGTCGAGACGACCGCCGCGGCGCGACTCCTCGGCGCGCTCGCCGAACCGGCCGGCGCGTACGCCGGCGTCGTCCTCTACGTCGGGTTCCTCGCCGCGTTCATCGGCGCCGCGGTCCTCGCCCGCCGCGCCGTCACCAGGGCCGCCGCGTCCGCGAGTTCGTCCCGACTCGCGCAAGCTGACGGCGGTCGCGGCGTCCGCAGCGAGGACACCGCACCAGCGGGACGGGTCGGCCGGCACCTGGCCGCGACCCTGCTCCCCATCGCGGTCGCGTACGACGTCGCGCACAACTACCCATACGTGCTCGTGAACGCGACGCGCGCCCTCGAGCGGACGCTCGGCGCAGTCGGCGTCCCGGCCGCGTTCGACCCGGGGAGTGCGCTCGCGCCCGCGGCGGTGTGGACGACGCAGGTCGCACTCGTCGTCGTCGGCCACCTCGTCGCGGTCGTCGCCGCACACCTCGCGACCGACCGCGTCTTCGCCGACGCGAAGCGCGCCCGTCGCGGGCACGCGCCGCTGGCCGCGCTCATGGTCGCGTACACCGTCGCGTCCCTGTACGTCCTCGCCGCTCCCTGAACGCGGACGGACGCAGCGAGAACTGGGGGGACACTCGCCGGACGGTGGACGTCGCGAGAACTGGGAGGATGCGCTGCCGGACGGCGATCGAAACCGATGGTTCGATGGGCGAACCAAACCGTTTTTCTTTCCGAACAACTAGTCGCATGCATGGAACGACGCCGCCTCCTCCAGTCCCTCCCCGCAGTCGCTGGCGTCGGCCTCGCGGGCTGCCTCGATTCGGGCGGTGGCGGGACCGAGACGACGGCGACCGACGGCGACGAACCGACCGAGACCAGCGAGTCGACGACCGCGACGCCGGACGGCCCCACCGGTATCTACGTGCAGACGTTCATGGACAAGATGGTGTCCTCGGGCATGGGGAAAGCGGGCGATCTCCGGGCGATGCTGATGCTCTCCATCCCGCACGACTTCTGGAATATAAACGGGACGAGCGTCGAGAAGACGGCGGCGACCGACGCGGACAGCTTCCACCTGATGGCGACCGTGTTCGACGCGGCGACGAACACCGTCCTGCCCGCGAGCGTCAGCACGGAGGTCCTCCGGGACGGCGAGACGGTGACCCAGGAGGTCACGTACCCGATGCTCTCCCAGCGCATGGGGTTTCACTACGGCGCGAACTTCGAGGTCTCGTCGTTCGGCTCGTACGTCGCCCGCGTGAACTTCGAGGGGCTCGGGTCGACGCGCGGCGTCGGCGACCTCGAGGGCGCGTACGGCGAGGGCGTGACCGTCGAGATTCCCTTCGAGTGGACGCAGTCGGTCGCCGACCAGTTCAGCGTCCGCGACGTCGACGCGGGCGGGAAGGCCGGCGCGGTCAGACCGATGGGGTCGATGGACGCGCCGATGGGCGAACTCCCGGCACCCGACGCGCTCCCCGGGTCGGTCGTCGGGTCGAAGCTCTCCGACGGCGCGAACCTGGTCGCGGGCCGCGTCGACGGTGGCGGTCGGTTCGCCGACGGCAGCGACTACCTGTACGTCTCCGCGAGGACGCGGTACAACGGTTACGTCGTCCCGATGATGGGGCTCGAGGCGACCGTGACGCGGGACGGCGAGACGGTGTTCGACGACCGGCTCGCGCCCGCGATCGACGGCGAGATGGGCTACCACTACGGCGCGGCCGTCGACGCCGTCGAGTCCGGCGACGCGGTCGACGTGCGTGCGACGACGCCCGCCCAGGTCGCGCGACACGAGGGCTACGAGCGCGCGTTCCGCCAGCTACGGGCGGTCTCGTTCGAGGCGTGATCTCCATGACTGGCGTCCGCCGTCGACGCGGCCGGGACGTGCACGCTTCGACTCGCTGCCGCGGCCGGGACGGTCGGTCACTCGAAGCGACCCGACAGCCATTTGAGAATCCGCTCCCGAGGACCTCCCATGCGACGTAGCGTCGCGCCGGCCGTCGCCTGTCTCGTGGTCCTCGCGGCCCTCACCGCGATCCCGGTCGCCGGTCACGGGAACCACGTGACGACCGACGCGCAGGTCGTCGACGACCACGTCGTCGTCGAGCGGTCGTTCGTCCTCGCGGACGGGTACGCGGTCGTTCACCTCGACCAGGCCGGCCAGATGGGGCGCGTCCTCGGGCACGTCGAACTCTCCGCTGGCCCGGACGAGAACTACGAGATCCCCGTCGACGAGGAGTTCCTCTCGCAGGTCGACGGGGCGGCGACGGTGTGGGTGACGCTCCATCGATCCGACGGCGACGGCGAGTTCGAACCGAACCAGGATACGCCACTGACGGGCCTCCAGAACCAGCCCGCGGGCGTGACGGTTCCGATCCGCGTGAGCGACGACGGGAACGTGAACGTCGCCGCGAAGGACTTCTCCAGTCAGCGCATCGACTCGCCGTCGGTCACCGTTCGTCGCGTGGAGTCGAACGCGTCCGGGTTCGTCGCGGTCGAGTCCGGGAACGGGACTGTGGTCGGGACCGCGCCCGTGGAGGCGGGCGTGACTGAGAACGTCTCGGTGCCGCTCTCCGCGTCGTTCTACGAGGGGCTGGCGGAGAACGAGTCGGCGTCGCTCACTGCGACGATGTACCGCGACGACGGCGACGGCGAGTTCCAGGCGGACGCTGACGAGGTGGTTCGTGCGGGCGGGACGCCGGTCGCGTCGGAGTTCGGCGTGACGAAGGTCCGGAACGCGAGCCGGACGACCTCGGTCGTGGTGACGGCCACCGGGACGACGGTGCCGCGAACGACGACGGCGGCGACCGGTGGAGGGGAGTCGTCGGGGAGCGAACCCGGAACGGATGCGGCGTCGGGCTCGACGGACGGGAGCGGTGCGTCGGGCGGGAGCGGCGAGTTGCCCGGGTTCGGCGTCGTAGCAGTCTTGTTCGCTGCGCTCGCGGCGGTCGTGGCCGTTCGGATCCGCTGACTGCGCGGGACCCCTCGACGCGCCGACCCATCGACCCACCGCGTAACATTCGTATATTTTTGAGGAAAATTTAATACGGTGCGTGCTGTTCGTGTGGGCGTGATGGGTGAGCGCGAGGAGTCGTACGGGCGCGCCGGGTCGACGACGGACGAGCGCGTCGCGGTCGACCGCTCGTTCGACGCCCCAGCGACCGTCTTCGAGGGTGAGCGCGTGGACCCGGCAGTCGTCGAGGCGAGCGTCGACGCGCTCTTCGAGCAGTTCGAGGAGGACACGCCCGAGGAGGTGATGCTCGCGGACCGATTTCCGAGCGAGCGAGACGTCCTCCCGGATCCGCCGGCGTTCGACGAGTTCGCGACGGACGTCGACGAACGAGCGGGGCCGCCGGACCCGGCAGACGTCGTCGGGTTCGAGGACGCACCGGAGCCGAACGCCAGTACAGGAGTCGATTCGGACCCCGCTGCCAACCCGGATGCGGACCGCACCGCCGGTGGGGGCGCGGAGGCGGTCGACGAGTTCGAGTGGGTGACGGACCCGGTGGCGTCCGAGACGGTGCTCGCGGACCCGGAGGCGGCGAGGGCGTTCGCTGGCGACGAGCCCTCGGGGAGCGACGGGGTGCTCTCGCGGCTCCGGTCGTCGTTCCCGTTCTAGCGCCGGCGGTCAGTGTCCGGGAGCGGTCTCGACCGTGCTCCACGCCGCGTCGAGTCGTCGGTCCATCTCCTCGCGAACGTCTGCGGCGATCTCGTCGGTCGACGTCTCGAACTCGCGCTCCCACTTCTCGAAGAACCCGCTGACGCCGAGGTACGCGACGGCGTCGTAGATGCGGTGTCGGTCGTCGAAGCCGTCGGGGAGGCCGTCGGCGCGCTCGCGGTAGCCGTCGTAGAACGCGTCGACGTGGCGGTCGGTGCCGGGGTCGAACGTGGAGGTGACGAACTGACGGTTCGCGCGCTGCAGTTCGCGCACGGGGTCGCCGACGTGCGCGAGCTCCCAGTCGAGGAGGCCGACCGTCGGTGTTCCGTCGACGTCCGGCGCTGTCGCCGTTGCGTCCGGCGCTGTCGCCGTTGCGTCCGGCGCTGTCGCTGTTGCGTCCGGCGCTGTCGCTGCGGCGTCCGGCGCGCCCGCCGTCGCGTCGCGAACGAACGTGTTGGGCCGCGCTGGGTCGCCGTGGAGGAGCGCGGCCGGCGCTCGATCGAGCCGGTCGCGCCCGGCCTCGACGAGTTCGACGACGGCGTCGAAGTGGTGCGCGAACCGGCCGTCGCCGGCCTGTTCGCGCGTGAAATCGATCGTGTCGAGGAGGACGTCCGTCCACGCGCCGCGGTCGAGGTCGAGGCCGTCGGCGTCGCCGCCGACGACGTGCCCGTGGTCGTCGAATCGACAGGCGTGGACGCTGGCGAGCGTCCGACCGAGCCCGCGAGCGAGCGCCGCGCGTTCGTCGTCGTCGGCGTTGCGCCACGCTCGCCAGCCGACGACCGCCGGGGCGGCCTCGGCAGTCGCAGAGTGGACGCCTGCGGTATCCTCGGCAGTCGAACTGTCGACGTCCGCTGTCGCGAGGTACGGTCGGTCGCGGTCCAGGTCGCGTGCGAGCACGGTCGGGACGGCCGCGTCGGTGTGGGCGTTCGCGTACGAGAGCCCCGCCGCCTCGGTCGCGGCGCGAGAGCCGTCGCCGTCGACGGCGACCTTGAGGTACGCGCCGTCGCCGGCCGCGAACTCGACGCGGACCGTCCGATTGCCCTCGTTCCAGGAGAGTCCCGCCTCGCCGACCGTCGCCACCTCGCGGTCGGGGAACGCGGCTGCGAGCGCGTCCACCACGACGCCGTCGTCGTCGTCGATGTTCACTTCGGTCACGTGCGACCCGTCGCGTAGCGCCTGAAAGGCGTTTGCGGTCGTCTGGCACTCGTTCGCACGCCTCGGGAACGTTGAAGGACGGGGCCGCCCTCCGCTTACCAATGGTCGACTACGAAGCCGACGCGATCGAACTCGTCGAATCCGAGTTCGACTGCTGGCGCGACCGGTTCCGCGCGGAACGCGAACGCATCCGAGACGCACTCTCCGAGGCGGGCCTCGCCGACGCCGTCGTCCGCATTGAGCACGTCGGATCCACGGCCGTCCCGGACCTCGCCGCGAAGGACGTCGTCGACGTCGACGTCGTCGTCGCCGACGACGCCGTCGGTGACGTCGCGGGCGTCATCGCGGACGCTCTCGGCGGCACTCTACATCGGAACCACGACGGCTGGCATCCCGTGTTCCGCGAGCGCGACGGCCAGCGGTTCAACGTCCACGTGTTCGCGCGCTCGGCCGACGGCTGGAAGACGAGCGTCGCGACCAGGGACGTCCTCCGCGAGCACCACGGCCTGCGGGTGGACTACGAGCGCGAGAAGCGTGCGCTCGCCGCCGAGACCGACGACGTCGAGACGTACTCGCGGGGGAAGACGGACGTCGTCGAGCGGATCGTCGACCGCGCACGGACCGACGCCGACCTCGCGTTCGAGTTCGCCGTGCCCGAGTAGGGCCACCGCGGACCGCAGGAAACTATTCGGTTCGCGCTGAAGGCCTCCGCATGGCGAAACCGATCGTCAGTCTGCTCGACGGGAATCGAACGCACGCCGACGCGTTCGCGGACCGGTTCGACGACCTCCAGGACGCACAGCACCCGGACGCCGTCTCCGTCTGTTGCTCGGACTCGCGCGTCCTCCAGGACGCCCTCCTTGGGAACGACGAACCAGGGCGCGTGTTCACGGTCGGGAACATCGGGAACCGCGTCGTCCAGCGCACCGACGACGGCGAGACCGTCGTCTCCGGCGACGTCGTCTATCCGCTCGCGTACACCGGCACGGAGACAGCGGTCGTCGTCGGCCACACCGGCTGTGGCGCGGTGACGGCGACGTACGACGCCATCAGGGCCGAACGCGGCGACGCGGACGACGACCCGGTACCCGCCAGCGAGCATCCGCCGGGCGTCGAGCGCTGCATCGACCTCCTCCGGCCGCGCATCGAGCCCGGCGTCGACGAACTCCCGGAGGGACTCGACCACGCCGACGCCGTGAATCACCTCGTCGAGTACAACGTCGACCGGCAGGTCGACGCGCTCACAGAGAGCGCGGACGTCCCGGACGGCGTCGACGCGTACGGCGTCGTCTACGACTTCCAGGACGTCTACAGCGGTGATCGCGGCGAGGTCCACGTCGTCAACGTCGACGGGAAACGGGACCCCGACCGCATCCGCGACGCGAACCCCGAGATCGCAGAGCGCGTCACGCGGCGGTTCGCGTACTGACGGGTGACGCGGCGGTTCGGGTACGGGCGGTCGTTCGACTGCCCTCGGAACCACGGAGCGGCGGCGAGAGGTAACCAACCACAGCCATCGAGTGACAATCGTTAGCACATGCTGGGTGGTAGCTGCTGGTATGTCCTCCCAGTCCGGTCGACGACCCGGGGAACTCGACCCCGACGCATTCCGCGAGCTCGGGTATCGAGCGATCGACCTCATCGCGGACTACTACGGATCGCTCGACGATCGCCCCGTCTACGTGCAAGCCGACCCGAGCGACGTCGTCGCCGCGTTCGACGACCCGCTCCCCGAGTCCGGCGAGGACCCGAGCGCCGTCCTCGACGCCATCGAGGCCGACGTTCTCCGGTACGCGACGCACAATCCCTCGCCGCGGTTCTTCGGGTACGTCATGGGCGGCGGCCTCCCCATCGCCGCGCTAGCGGACGCGATCGCTGCCGCCCTGAACATGAACGTCGGCGGCTGGCATCCCGCCCCGTCGGCGACCGAGGTCGAACGCACAGTCGTCGAGTGGCTCGCCGACGCGATCGGGTACCCGACCGAGACGATGGGGCTCCTGACGAGTGGCGGGACGATGGCGAACGTCGTCGCCGTCCTGACCGCGTTCCGCGACCAGACGAACCACGAGACGCGACAGGTGGGACTTCAGGGCGAGGAGCGCCCGACGTACGCGCTCTACGTCGCCGACCACGAGTGTCACTCGAGCATCTATCGCGCTGCCGACATGCTGAACCTCGGTCGCGACGCCGTCCGCCTCGTCCCGTCGAACGACGACTTCACGATGGACGTCGACGCGCTCGAAGCGCGTCTCGACGCCGACGAAGCCGACGGCGACCAGCCGTTCTGCGTCGTCGCACAGGCGGGATCCATCAACGTCAGCGCCATCGACCCGCTCGACGAGATCGCCTCGGTCTGCGACGACCGCGACCTGTGGTTCCACGTCGACGGCGCGTGCGGCGCGGTCGGCGCGATGCTTCCCGAGCTCGCGGACCGGTACGCGGGCATCGAGCGCGCGGACTCCGTGACGCTCGACCCACACAAGTGGCTGAACGTCTCCTACGAGTGCGGTGCCGTCCTCGTCCACGACCGGGAGACGCTCGCCGAGACGTTCGCGATGGACGCGTCGTACCTCCGCGGGTCCGTCGCGGAGACCCCCGAGGAGTTCGACTACTACGAGTTCGGGCCGCAGATGTCCCGCGGGTTCCGTGCGCTCAAGGTCTGGGCGAGCCTCAAGCAACTCGGCGTGGAGGGCTACCGAGAGAACCTCCGCGGTGGCATCGCTCGCGCGGCGCACCTCGACGAGCGCGTGCGCGACCACGACGACTTCGAAGCGGTTCAGGAACCGAACCTGTTCATCTACTCGTTCCGGTACGTCCCAGCGGACCTCCGGGCCGCGCTCGACGACGCACGCGGCGACGAGACCGACCCCGGCGAGCCCATGGATCGCGTCCACCAGTACCTCGACCGCCTCAATCAGGCGATCGTCGACGAGGTCGTCGACAGCGGCCTCGCGTTCCTCACGACCACGACCGTCCACGACCGGCGGACGCTCCGGACCTCGATCTGTAACCATCGAACGACCGACGACGACGTCGACGTCGTGTTCGAGGCACTCGCCGACACCGGCGCGCGACTCGACGCGGACTGGCGACCGGAAGCGAGTCTACCCATCTGACGCCGTCGGCACACTCTCGACGGACGATGTCGTGACTCTGTCGGCCGTCCACCGTACCGAGCGAGACGGCACGTGACGGTGGAGCGACGATAGTTTACCGACGCGGCCGAAACGGGATGAGAATGAACGCGAAGCGGTGGCTCCAGCGACACCAGGTCGTCGTCTACGCGGGCTTCGTGCTCCTCGCGCTCGGCGTCGGCGTTGGCCGTCCGGGTTCGGCGCCGTTCGTCGAACGACTAGTCGACCCGGTGCTGGCGGTCCTGCTGTACGTCACGTTCCTCGAGATCCCGTTCGTTCGACTCCGTCGCGCGTTCCGGAACGGACGATTCGTCGCGGCAGCCCTGGGGATGAACTTCCTCGTCGTCCCCGTCGTCGTCTGGGGATTCACGCCGTTCCTGCCCCAGCGGCCAGCTATCCTCGTCGGTGCGCTCATGGTCCTGTTGACGCCGTGCATCGACTACGTGATCACGTTCACCGACTTGGCCGGTGGCGACGCCGAGCAGATCACCGCGACCACGCCCGCCCTGATGCTCGTCCAACTGCTGGCGCTTCCAGCGTACCTCTGGCTGTTCGCGGGGCCGGACGTCGCGGCGGTCGTCGAGCCACGGCCGTTCGTCGATGCGTTCCTGCTCATCATCGCGCTCCCACTCGCGCTCGCCTGGCTCACCGAAGCGTGGGCGGACCGGTCCTCGACCGGTGACGCCTGGCAGGCGACGATGGCCTGGCTACCGGTGCCGATGATGGGTGCGACGCTGTTCGTCGTCGTCGCGTCCCAGCTCCCCCGCGTCCGGAACTCGATCGAACAGATCGCGGTCGTCGTTCCGGTGTACGTCGCGTTCCTCGTCGTCATGCCGATACTCGGCCGGCTCGCGGCGGACGCCCTCCAGATGGATACCGGTGAGAGTCGGGCGCTCGTCTTCACGTCGGTCACCCGGAACTCGCTGGTCGTCCTGCCGCTCGCACTCGCGCTTCCGGACGCCTACCGACTGGCACCCGCGGTCGTCGTGACGCAGACGCTCGTCGAACTCGTCGGCATGGTCGTCCTCACGCGAGTCGTCCCACGCTGGCTCGTCCCCGAATCCCCCGAGGACGCGCCATCTCCGAGCTGATTCGAGTATTCTTCGGGCCGACTGGTGAACTATCCTTCTCCGAATGCGTATGTTCGACGTCGACGTACCAGTAGCCGTTGACGACGACGAACGAACCGACCTCGAACAGCGAGGACGCATCCACGGAGTCTCCATGACGACGATATATCACGGCGAACACGACAGCGTACTCGATTTCGGCGAGTTCCCTGGCCGCTGGGAGATCACCAGATCGAGGTCGAGCGAGTCCCACTCGAACCGACCGACGAGGAATGACTCTGGACGAAAGATAGAGCGGCTGAAAGCAGCGAGGTACTCAGAGCGGTTGTCGTACCTGCGTGTGTAACAGACCTGGTCGAATCTCCCGGCTGCTCGTCGAGTCACAAAATTCCCAAGGTGGTGTCGGGAATCGCCGCACCCGCATACTACTCCCTTGCTAGAACCCCCCTAACAACTGTTCTCTCGCCTACCGACTCTCTCTTTGTTCGACCTTGTTCAGTTCGATGAGTAGCCGGAAGATTGCCTTGACGAGGTTGGCGTCGACGTCGTACGTCTCGGCGTTCGCGCCGGCGCGGTCCATGACGCGCTGCTCCTGTTCCTCGTCGGTCGTCGGCAGGCCTCGTTCGTCCTTGACTTGCGCGATGGTGTCGGCGACGTACGTGCGGCGCGCGATGAGTTCGACGAGGTCGTGGTCGATCCCCTGGATCTCGTCGCGGAGTTCGTCGAGGCTCATCTCGTCGGGCGCTGGAATCTCGTCGCCGGCGTCGCGGTCGTCGCCGCCGCGGTCGTCGTGGTCGGTGGCGCCGCCGCCGCGGTCGTCGTGGTCGGCGGCGTCGCCGCCGCGGCCGTCGTGGTCGACGGCGTCGCTGCCGTGGTCGTCGTGGGTGTCGTCGTTGGTCTGGTTGGTGTCTCGTGTCATAGGATTCGTGCGCCGTCGCTGCGGGTGGTGGTGCGCCAGCAGTCGCCGTCGCGGTCGCGCCAGCGGGCGGCGACTGCGTCGATGTCGTCAGCGCCGTCAGTCGCGTGGTCGTCGCTGGCGTCTGGGTCGAAGACGGCGACGTAGCTCGGGCCGGTGCCGGAGAGGCTGGCGCCGGTGGCGTCGGGGAGCGCGTCGACGATGGGCGACGGGTCGAAGTCGAGGGCGGCGGTGAACGCGAGGCCGTTGACGGTCATCGCGCTCCCGTACGCGCCGGCGTCGGCGAGTTCGTCGACGAGGACGGCCATCGGGGCGACGCGCTCGCAGCGGTCGACGTCGGCGTCGGCGCTGTACGCGCGCTCGGGGGGCGTCCACACGAGGACGTCCCACTCGACGTCGTCGTGCGCGAGGAGTTCGTCCCGCCGGTTGTCGGTGCGGGTGAGGCCACCGAGCATGCTGGCGCTCGCGTCGTCGAACGCGCCGGTGACGGTGACGCCGGCGTCGCGCGCGGCCTGGACCCCGAGTCGGCAGGCGTCGAGCGGGTCGGGGTCGACGCCGAGCGCGCTCGCGGTGGCGAGCACGGTGGCGTTCGCCGCGGCGCTCGAGGACTTCAGGCCGGCGGCCATCGGGACGTCGCTCTCGGTCGTGACCTCGCCGCCGGTCGTCGCCGGGTCGACGCCGGCGTCCGCGCCCCAGCGCTCGACGGCGAGTTCGACGCAGCGCTCGACGAGCGCGGTGTCGGCGTCGGGCGCGCCAGCGACCGACCCCGAGATGCGGTCGTCGCCGTCGGTCGCTCCAGCGTCGCCGGCGTGGACGTCGAGTGCGACGCTCGCGGTGGTGTCCGCGTCGATGGCGAACGCGGCCCCGACGCCCGTCGCGAGCGCGTTCAGGACGGTCCCCGCCGCCGGTGCCGTGGCACGACCCTGCATACCCGACCGGACCCGGAGGACGCACTTGGGGGTTGTGGTGCGCGCGATTCCCGCCGCCTTCCCTCGGCTCGCAGGGCTCTCCTCGCAGTCTCGATCCGCCGGGAGGACTCGTGGTCGGTTCGAGACGACCGTTTCTTCCCGCTGGCGGTCTCCCCTTCCGGTATGCGTGTCACCTTCCTCGGCACCGGGAGCGCGATGCCGCTCGCGGACCGCCACCAGACCGGACTGCTCCTCGACGAGGACGGCCGGTATCTCCTCGTCGACTGCGGCGCCGGCGTCCTGCATCGCCTCGAAGAGACCGGCGTCGGCGCCGAGAACGTCTCGACGGTACTGCTCACGCACCACCACCTCGATCACGTCTCGGACCTCATGGCGCTCCTGAAGGCGCGGTGGCTCGCGGGCGAGGAGCACCTCGAGGTCGTGGGGCCGCAGGGGACGAAGGCACTCGTCGACGGATTGCTCGACGTCCACGACTACCTCGACGGGCGCGTCGACCTCTCGGTCCGCGAGGTCGGCGAGTACGAGTTCGAGGTCGTGGGGTTCGACGTCGACGCGCACCGGACCGAGCACTCCAAGCCCTGTCTCGCGTACCGCTTCGGCGACCGGTTCGCGTTCTCCGGGGACGGCGAGGCGACCGAGGCGCTGGCGGCGTTCGCGGAGGGCACCGCGGTGTTCGCGCACGACTGTTCGTTCCCGGACGCGGTCGACGTCGACAACCACCCGACGCCGACGCAGCTCGGCGAGGCGCTCGCGGGCCGCGAGTACGGGCGCGTCTACCTCACGCACCTCTACCCGCACACGGAGGGCGTCCACGAGGAGATGCTCGAGTCCGTCGCACGGCACTACGACGGCGACGTCCGGTTCGCCGAGGACATGCTCTCGGTCACGATCGAGTAGCGAGGGGCGCCGGTGGCGAGGGGGACCGGCGACGACGAACGCTGGCGACGACGAACGCTGGCGACGACGAACGCTGGCGACGACGAACCTGGCGACGACGAGCGCCGACGTTTCCTGGCGTTTCCCGTTGGTTCAAACCCGGACTGGGTTGTCCTTCGTTCACGCGCACTGGGACGAACAAGTTTATGAACGGTTCTCTGTTAGTAGGCGAGTAACAACACCACTGTCGTATGTTCCGTACACACACCACATCGTCGACGGATCGGTGGTCCGCGTGAGTCTGATGGACCGCGTTTCCGACGGTATCGCCGACCACACGAAGGTCGTCATCGTCGCGCTCCTGCTCGTCACCGCCGGCCTCGGCTCGCAGGCCGCCGCCGTCGAGTCGGACTCCGGCCTCGGGCAGTTCGAGAGCACGAACGACGCGGCGAACGCCTCCGAATACATCGACGAGACGTTCGTCGCGGACAACACGAGCACGACGAGCGTCCAGGTCATCGTCAGGAACCAGTCCCAGAACGGGAACGTCCTGACGAGGGAGTCGCTGCTCGCGTCCCTGCGCTACCAGCAGGAACTCCGGAGCAACGAGAGCATCAACCGGACGCTCGCGGCCGACCGCGGGCTGTTCGGCGTGTCGAACCTCGTCGCCATCACCGCCATCCAGCAGGAGAAGGCCGGCGACCTCCGCGAGCGCGGCGCGGAACTCGAGGCGCGCTCGGACTCGCTCAACGAGAGCCGGGAGGAACTCGAGGCACGCGGCGAGGCACTCAACGAGACCGGTCGCCTCCTCAAGGACGCGCTCGACACGCTCGCCGAGGACCCGAACGCGAGCGTCCGCGCGCAGTTCGAGCAGGTCGAGGCGAACAGTAGCGTCGAGCTCGACGACGAGGACTACGCCACGTTCGAGCGCGCCGCGACCGCGGTCCGCGAGAACCGCTCGGCGATCCGGCCGACCGTCGAGGACGGCACGGAGCGCGTGCTCGCGAACGAGACCGAGGCCATCCAGGAGCGCAAGGTCGCGCTGAACGAGACCGCCGGCCTCCTCAGGGGAGCGCTGGATACCCTCCGGGAGGACTCCTCGGCTGACGTTCGGACGCAGTTCGAGCAGGTGAACGCGAACAGTAGCGTCGACCTCGACGAGGAGGACTACGCCACGTTCGAGGACGCAGCCGAACAGCTCCGGTCGGCGACCTCGCGCGAGGAGGCCGAGGAAGCGTACCGGCAGGGCACCGAGGGCGTCATCGAGGACGAGGCTGCCGCGCTCGAGGACCGGGCCGCGGCACTGAACGAGACCGCACCGAAGGTCGGAGAGGCGCTCTCCGCGATAGCGTCGAACCCGAACGCGAGCGCACGCGAGCAGTTCGAGGAGCTGAACGCGAACACGAGCGTCGACCTCGGCGACGCGGAGTGGCGGGCGTTCAACGCCACCGCCGGCGACATTCGCGCGATCCAGGCCGACGTCGAGGCGAGCTATCGCCTCGGCACGCAGGGCGTCATCGAGGACGAGTCCGCGGCCCTGGAGGAGCGCGCGGAGGAACTCGAGGCCGAGGGCGAGGCGCTCCAGGAGGACTTCGAGGCGTTCCAGGAACGCCAGAGCGAGCTCCAGTCGTCGGGCACGCCGTCGCTAGACGCGCAACTCGAGCACGTCGAGTCGATGAACGAGAGCCAGGTCGAGAACGTGACGGAGACCGTGCTCTCGAACGGCGACGGGGCGTTCGCCGGGCAAGCGCTCGGGTTGATGCCCCAGGACTTCGAGCCGGGGTCGACGCGAGCCGAGGCGCGGATGCTCGTCGCCACCCTCGAGACCGGCTCGGACAGCCAGGTCTCGAACAGTCAGACCGTCGGCGAGAGCGTGACCGCCGTCCAGCTCGAGATGCAGGACGTCGCCCAGTCCGATAGCACGGGCGCTGGCGACGGCGAGGAGTACGTCGTCTTCGGGTTCGGGGTCATCTCCCAGGAGATCAGTCAGTCCCTGACCGACTCCGTGAACATCGTCGCGCCGATGGCGCTGTTGTTCGTCGTCCTGACGCTCCTGGTCGCGTACCGCGACCTGCTCGACATCGTCCTCGGACTGTTCGGCATCGTCGCCGTCCTCCTGTGGACGTTCGGGTTCATGGGCCTCCAGGGGATCTCGTTCAACCAGATCATGATCGCGGTCCCGGTCCTCTTGATCGGGCTGTCGATCGACTACGCGATACACATATTCATGCGGCATCGGGAGGCCCGCACCGACGACGACACCGTCGACGACGTCCGCGGATCGATGGGCGTGGCGCTCGGCGGCGTCGGTCTCGCGCTCACGTGGGTGACGGCGACGACCGTCATCGGGTTCCTCTCGAACCTCACCAGCCCGCTCCCGCCGATCCAGGACTTCGGGGTCGTCTCCTCGGTCGGTATCCTCGCCGCGCTCGCGGTGTTCGGCGCACTCGTGCCGGCGCTGAAGATCGAGGCCGACGAGTTCCTCGAGAACCGCATCGGGCTGGACCGCCGGAAGCGCGCGTTCGGGACGGGCGGCGGCCGGTTCTCGACCGTGCTGTCCGCGGGCGCGGTCGCGGCGCGGAAGGCGCCCACGGTCGTCATCGCGATCGCGCTCGTCGTCTCCATCGCGGGCGGCGTCGGCGCGACCCAGGTCAGCACGGAGTTCTCCCAGGAGAGCTTCATCGCGGACGAACCCGCCGAGTGGCTCTACCAGCTCCCGGAGCCGTTCAAGCCCGGCGAGTACTCCGCGAAGCAGAACCTCGACTACGTCAACGAGAACTTCCAGCGCGAGGACTCGCAAGCCCAGGTGCTCGTGCAGGCGAACGACAGTCGGTCACTGGACTCGCCTGCGGTCATGACGCGACTGAACGAGACCGAGACGGGCCTCGACGGGATGACGACCGCGTTCCGCGGGTCCAGCGGCGACGTCGCGACGCGGACGCCGCTGTCCGTGATGCGCGACACCGCCGCCCGGAACGAGTCGTTCAACGAGACGTTCCATGCGGCGGACACCGACGGCGACGGCGTCCCCGACGAGAACGTCACCGGCGTCCTCTCCGCGCTGTTCCGCGTGAACGAGGACGAGGCCAGTCAGTACGTCCATCGCGTCGAGACCGACGACGGCTACCGGTACGAGGCGATGCAGCTCGTCGTTCCCATCGAGGGCGGCGCGGACACCGGCGAGGTCACGACGCAACTGCAGGCCGTGGCGGCGACGATGAACGGCGACGGTGCTCGCGCGACCGCGACCGGCAGTCCGGTCGTGAACGAGATCGTCCAGCAGGAACTGCTCGACACCGTCATCCAGAGCCTCGTCATCACGCTCGTCGCGGTGTTCGCGTTCCTCATGATCGCGTACCGGATCCAGGAGGGGTCGGCGACCCTGGGCGCGTTCACGCTTCTCCCGGTCGCACTCAGCGTCTCGTGGATCCTCGGGACGATGTACGCCATCGGGATGCCGTTCAACGTCCTGACGGGGATGATCACGAGCCTCACTGTGGGGCTCGGCGTGGCGTACTCCATTCACGTCAGTGAGCGCTTCAACCTCGAACTCGAGCGGACGGGGAACGTCTGGGAAGCGATGGACCGCACCATCACCGGCACCGGCGGCGCGCTCCTGGGGTCGGCGGCGACGACCGTCGGCGGGTTCGGGACGCTCGCGTTCGCGATCTTCCCGGCGCTCCAGCAGTTCGGGGTCATCACGGGGATGACGATCGTGTACGCGTTCCTCGCGAGCGTGCTCGTGCTCCCGAGCCTCCTCGTCGTGTGGGTGAAGTACTTCGGTCCGGAGGCGGACTTCGCGGTGCCGTCGACGCGTGCGGAGGCGCCCGCGGGGGGTGACGATTGAATGGAGGACGGCGACGCCGTCGCCTCGCTGGAGCGACTCGGACTCACGACGTACGAGGCGAAGGTGTTCATCGCCCTCCAGAAGCTCGGATCGGGAACCGCACGGGAGACGTCGCGAGTCGCGGACGTTCCGCGGTCGCAAGTGTATAGCGTCACGGAGAGCCTCGAGGACCGCGGCCTGGTGGAGGTCCAGCAGTCGAGTCCGATGCAGTACCGGCCGGTGAGTGTCGAGGAGGCCCGGAACACGCTCCGGGAGCGCTTCGAGACGGAGTCCGATCGCGCGTTCGGGTACGTCGAGAGCGTCCGGAACGAGCGCGGCGGCGACAACGAGCAACAGGAGGCCATCTGGACGCTCTCGGGGCACGACCACGTCGCCGATCGCACGGCGGAACTGATCAGGGAGGCCGAGGAACGCGTCGTGTTTGCGGCGCGGTCGCCGGACCTCGTCGCGCCGGCCATCGAGGCGGCGCTCCGCGAAGCGGCAGCCGAGGGCGTCGCGGTCCGCGTCGTCAGCGTGAACCCGGACGTCCGAGCGCTGTTCGCGGCCGACGAGGACGTGGTCGCGACCGGGCCGGCGGACGCCACCATCGACTACGAACGCACCGGTCGCGCAGTGCTCGCCGACGGGAACGTCGTCCTAATCAGCGTGCTCGGCGAACGCGCGGACATCCCCGAACTCTCGACGGAGACGGCGTTCTGGACGGCGCGCACGAACTTCGCGACCGTCCTGCACGAACTCGCGTTGAATTCGCTGACGCCGCCCGAGACCGCCTGAGTCGCTCGCGGCGCGAGAACGCTCGCACGGATCACTCGCGGTGTGTGCGACGTCGGCCGATTCGGTACTCCACAACGCGTCTACTGGTCAGGAGAGAGGGGTGCGAGATGCCGCAGCGACGGAACTCGTTCGGGTCCTGGCGCCCGGGCGCTAAATGTGGGATCTGCGAAGTCGGGAGGCGGATGCTCCCCCTGGAGTGGCAGACGATACGGGGTTGGCAACGGATGGTGACAGCCTTGAGTGGGTGGTGACAGCCTTGAGGTGGGGGTGGGGAGGGCGTGGTCGATGGGAGCGGGTGGCGGCGTGTCGCTATAGCACCGCTGCCGCGCTGTGCGACGGCATGGGGAGTGGCCAGTGGTGACGCCGTGGCACGGATCCGGTCTGTCTGTCGACCCTGTTCGTCCGACCGCGTCCCGAACGACGGACTCCTGGTAGTTGTTCGTCACGCCAAAAGAGATAGGCCGGTCGCGTCCCGATCGATCCTGCCGGCAGCGCTCTCACTCGAGTCGGTAGCGCTCTCACTCGAGTCGGTAGCGCTCTCACTCGAGTCGGTAGCGCAGCAGCGCCGCGATGCCGCCGAGGTTCCGGAGCTGCTGGCCGGGCGGGAACTCCGAGGAGAACACGGTGACGTCGCCGCCCTGGCGTTCGACGCTCGTCACCACGTCGTCGACGTCGATCGCCCAGTCGCCGTCGGGGCCGCGTTCCACGCGGAGCTTGTCGTCGAGGACGAGCAGCCGCTCGACCGCGCCGTACTCCGCGGCCTCCGCGACCGCCTCCGGACCGTACGCGGCCTCGTGGCCCTGCGCGATTCGCTTCGTGAGTTCGTCGATGTACTCCGCTTCGCTCGCGATGCGCGTCTGCTGCTGGACGTCCTCGACCGCACCGCGCTTGAGGACCTCGTGGACGCCGCGGTCGCCAACGCCCGAGGTGTCCACCATCGTTATCAGGTCGGCGACCTCGGGGTACTCGTCCGCGATGTACTTGCGCGCGTCCTGCTTCGTGAACCCGGGGCCCGCGAGCACGATCGCGTCGACGTCCATCCGCGAGAGCGCCGCGCCGAGTTCCTCGAACAGTTCGTTCCGGCCGCGCGCGTACTCGCCCTTCCCCGTCGTCCCCGTGAACCGGCCGTTCTCGTCGGTCCCGTACTGCGCGACCGTGTGGATGTACGCCTCGCCCTCCTCGACGGTCGCGATCGCAACGTCCGGGTTCTCCGCGGCTTCCTCGGCCTCCTCCAGGCGCGCCTCCTGGTCGGGCTTCCAGACCTTCTCGACCTCGATCTCGTCGTGGTCCTCGACGTTCAGCGTATGATGGAACCCGAGTTGGTCCTCGCGCGACGCGTCCTCGATGACGCCCGAGACCCGGAGCCGGTTCGCGAACTTGTGGAACTCGACCTCCTCGACGTCGAGCGTCACGAACATGTGCTCGCGCTCACCGCCCTTGTCCCGGAGTTCCTCGTCGTCGCGCTGGATGCGCCGCGTCGTGTCGCCCGCGACGAGGTCCCCGGGCTCGAGGACGTACTGGAGGTGCCAGAGGTCGTCGAGGCTCTCCGGGACGAGCGTGATGCGCTCCCGGCCGCCCTCGACGCGGTACCGGTCCTTGATCTGCATGCACGTGGCTTGCCCCGGACGGTGTAAGTGTCCTGCTATCGGTCGCGCCGACGCCGCCCGACTCGCGCCCGAGCGGACTGGGAGTCCCGAAGCAGTCCGACGGAGACTACTCCAGGACCAATTTGTGCGCTAGAATCCCCATCGAATGCCAGACATCAGTGCGACGATGGTGACCATGAGGACGAGTTCGACCAGACTCAACATGCCGTACTTCTCGTTCAGCGAGGCAAGTCGCTCGTGGTCGGTCTCGTCGGCGGCGATCTCGTCGAACATCCCGGCCGTGAACTTGTGGAGCGGACCGAACCCGAGCACGAGGAGCGCGACTGCGATGGCGAGCGCCCCCCACAGTGACGGTGTCGGAGACGTCAAGAGCCCCATCATGCTGGCGAGCCCGATCCCGGAACCGACCGCGCCGACCGAGACCGGTTCCATGAGCAGATTCATCTTCGGGACGAACCCTTCGGCGAATTCGACGTTCGCTCCCTCGGAGAGTCCGCCCATGACGGGACCGAGCACGACTGCCCCGAGCACCGCAGTACCGAACCAGAATGCCCCGAGGAAGAGATGGACGGTGAACATGATTCGGACGTCGCTCGAGAGATACCCGAGGACGGGGAGGACGAGTGGAACGGCGACGGCACCGACCGCGAACGGTCGGGACGCCGCGTCGGCCATCAAGCGGTACCGCTCGCGCGTATTCGCTGGTCTGCGTGCGTTCGTCAGCGACATCGAACACCCCTCATCGTGTCGAACAACTCAAAGGTATCACACAAAAAAGTGGTTGCCGCGGCGATGCTAGCGAGCGCTACCAGCGCGAGGACGAACTCACCGCGGCCGTCGCACGTCCACCGTCGTCCCGCTTCGGTTCCCGTCAGTCCTCCTTGATGCGGCTGCCGCCGGGCGGCATGAAGTGCTGGATTCGGTCAGGGCTCGCGACCTTCCGCACGAACGACGTGTCCGCGAACCGCTCGCGGAACTCGCGGTAGATGCGCTTCGCGGCGTCGCCCTGCGCGAACTTCCCGGGTTCGACCTCGATCATCGTCTCCGTGCGTTCCGCGGTCGCCGCCGGCGGCCCGCCGACGACGCGCGTCGACGGCTCGCACTGGATGCCGACCGCACAGCCGACGGGGGTGTCCCGGAAGTACGTTCGGTCGCCCCGGACCGCGAACCCGCCCTTCTCCAGGTACTCGCCGGACTCGGGCGTCTTCGACACCTGGTCGCCGTCGACCATGTAGACGTCGCCCGCGTACACGCCGTTCTTCCAGACCGACGAGTACGTCACCGCGAACTGCGCCGCCTGCTCCAGGGTCGCCTCGGAGAAGTCGACGTCCCTCGCCTTCTCGCTCGGGTCCGTCGCCTTCAGTATCGTGACGGGGCCGCCGTGGGCCTGCGAGTGGAACACCTTGTCGCCGGCCTCGAGGTACTTCTTCACGAGTTCCTCGTTCTGGTCGGCGTTCCGACCGCCGATGACGAGGTAGCCGTCCGTCGTGTGGAACCACCGGAATCGCTCGTACCACTGTTCTTGCTGGCGGACCGGAATCGACGGGTCCGACAGCCAGTCGTGGTCGCCCTCGCCGTCCGCGTCCTCGCCGTCGCCGTCGTCGGCACCGTCGCCGTCACCGTCCTCGCCGCCTTCCTCCTGTCGGCGCTCGTACTCGCGCTTGCGTTCCTCGACGTCCTCGAGGTCCTCTCGCGTGTCCTCGATCGCCGCGAGCGCGCCCTCCTTCTTCTCCTCGACGCGCTTTGCCTCCTGGTAGAGCCGGTCCGCGTTGTGCTCGACGCCCTCGCGGACCTGCACGGTCACGTCGTGGTCGTCGAGTCGGAGCGTCACCGTCCCCTCGCTCCCGTCGACACCCACGACCGCCTCCGCGGCCGCGATGCCCTGCTCGGCGCCCTCCTCGAACCGCTCCGCGATCGCGTCCCACGGCACGTCGTCCTCGCGCGCCGATCGGACGGTCCCGAGGACGTCGTCGACGAGGCCGTAGTTCGCGTACAGCGACTCGGCCTGCTCGCGGTACGCCTCGGCATCTTCCTCGAACCCCTCGATCGCGCCCTCCTGCTGTTCGATGATCCGCTCGTACTTCGCGATCTCGCTCTCGAAGTCCGGCGCGTCGTCCCCGCCCGGTTCCCCGTCGCTCCCCTCGTCGTCCTGGCTGCGGTCGAACTCGTAGAAGTACTGGTCGACCGCGTCGGTGAACGTGTCGAACGCCTCCGCGACGTACTCGTCGCGCTCCTCGAGCGGGAACGGCGTCACGTCGACCACTCGACCCTTCCCGTCCGCGCCGCCCGCGCCGCCCGCGCCGTCACCGTCCGCGTCCGGGTCGGTCCGGTAGAGCCGCGGGTCGACGGTCGCGTCCGCGACGTCCTCGCGGAGCCGGTCGAGCGCGTCGTACACGAGCCGGTAGTCGTCCTCGGTCGCGTCCGCGACGTCCATCGTCTTCTCGACGCCCGCGCGACTACAGATCTCCTCCGCCCACAGCCCGCCGAGGTTGAGCTGGGTCGCGAGCGTGCGGACGACGTCCGTCGTCGAGTCGTTCATCTTCGCGACGAACGGCTCGAACTCGATCGCGAGCGGATTGATGCGCGACTCCGGGAACTCGTAGGTCGACCCCGGCGCGACCGTCCGCGATTTGAGGCGGACGGTGCTCAGGGAGTCGACGACCTCGTACGTCTCGTCGCAGACCGCGATATTCCCCTGCCCGAACAGCTCGGCGACGATGATCGTATCCTGGTCCTCGCGCTCGAACCGGAACTCGAGGATGCGGTCGAACTCGAACTGCTCGACGCCCGCGAAGTCCGCACCGGACAGCCTGTTGCGGAGCATCATCGCGAAGTTCGGCGGCCGCCCCGGTGCGTCGGGGACGTGCTCGGGGTCCGCGGCGTGCGCGCGCTTGACGTCACCGACCTCGATGATGAGTTCGACCCGGCCACGGTCGAAGTCCCGCATCTTCAGTCGCAGCAGATCGTCGCCGTAGAGGTAGGCCTTGTCGACCTTCGCGCCCTCGTACGCTCCGAACTCGGAGACGAGCGCGGCGAGGTCGACGCTGGAGAGCTCGCGTTTCGCGTCCATACCGGCGCGTACCGGTGGCTCGCGGAAAGACGTTCCGTTGTCGGGGCCGGCGACCGCCGCAGCGTCTCGGTCCCGGTTAGCGCGATCGAGTCGCTATTGCGAGTCGCGCCCGACTCACCACGGCGAGTCCGTGACGCGAGTGCCCTACTCGTCTCCGGTCCCGTCGGCGCCCGATTCCGATAGTCGCCCGTCCGGTGCGTTCAGGTCCCGCGCCGGCCCGCCGTCGTCGCTATCCCCGTCGCTCGCGTCCTCGGCCTCGTCCGGGTCGTCTGCCGGAACCAGATCGTCGACGTCGCGCTCGTACGCTGGTTTCGAGAGGAACTCAGCGATGCGCTCGCGGTCGCCGTCGTTCAGGCCAGGGTCAGACACGTTACTACCCTAAAACAGAGTTGGAGAGATAAGCAGCGTGTTGATTCACTTCCTCACAACGCCATCGATGAGTGACGCCTGCGTCGTGGCGCCATCGTAACCGACCGCCTCGATTGGACGTCAACCGTGGCGCTCCGGGTAGCTCCGGGGCCCAGAGCGTTGGTTCTACAGGTACTTGGAGACGTACGGGCCGTCCTGGTGGTAGCCGAGCTTCTCCCGGTAGTACTCGCGGACGCCGATGCCGGAGATGACCGATAGCTTGTCGAACCCGGCGTCTCGCGCCCGGTCCTCGGCTTCGGCGAGGAGTCGCCGGCCGTACCCGCGGTGCTGGACGTCCGCGTCCTCGCCGTCGTCGCCGACGCCGACCTGGTTCCCGTACACGTGGAGTTCGCGGACGATCGCGGCGTTCTGGAGCTCGCGCCGCACGGGGTCGTTCGGGTACCGGAGGCGACAGAACCCCACGAGGAGGTCCTGCTCGAAGTCCTCGAAGCTGATGAACTGCTCCGTGCCGCCCGCGGCCTGGTACTCGATGGTGTCGAGCTCGACGGTCTCCGGGTCCTCGTCGTTCATCCCGACTTCGCGGCAGCGGATGCACTCGCAGGTCCACCCGTGCTCGTCCATCACGTCCCACGCGAGCTGGCGGAGGTTCGACTTCCAGACGCCCGCGTCGATGAAGTCCGCGGGGATGTCCCGCTGCACGCGCTGGAGTCTGGTGTACCGCGGAATCTGGGACATTATCTCGGCGACCAACTCAGCGGCGTCCTCGTTCCCGAGCGGGTCGTAGTCGCCGCGCCGCCACTGGTCGTAGATGCGCGTGCCACGCACGACGAGCGTCGGGTAGATCTTGAGGTAGTCCGGCTTCCACTGCTCGCGCTCGAAGATCCGCCGGAAGTCCTCCAGGCACATCTCCTGGCTCATCCCGGGCTGGCCGGGCATCATGTGGAAGCCGACCTTGAACCCGGCGTCGCGGAGCCGTCGGTTCGCGTCGATGCTCGCCTGGACGCCATGGCCGCGGTGCATCTCGCGGTTGATGCGCTCGAACGTCGTCTGCACGCCCACCTCGACCTTCGTCCCGCCGAGGTCGAGCATGCGGTCGATCTGCTCGGGGTCGCACCAGTCGGGTTTCGTCTCGAACGTCGTCCCGATGCAGCGCACGTCTCCGGTCTCGTTCGCGGCGATCACGTCCTCGAGGTACGAGAAATCGGGGTCGGTCTCCGCGAAGCTCTCGCCCTCGGCGGGGTTCGGTTCGCTGTCGGCGTCGAAGTCGTTCATCGCTTCGAGCGCGCGCTTGACGAACCACTCCTGGTAGTCGTGACTCCGCGCGGTCATCGTCCCACCCATGAGTATCAGCTCGACCTTGTCGACGGGATGCCCGATCTCCCGCAGCTGGTTCAGCCGCAGCGTCACCTGGCCGTAGGGGTCGTAGTCGTTCTGTTCGCCGCGCGCTGCGGCGGGTTCGTGGCCGGTGTAGGACTGCGACGACGAGAACTCGCTCGCGGGCCCGCCCGGACAGTAGAGACACTTTCCGTGCGGGCACATGTGCGGGCTCGTCATGATCGCGACCGGCGACACGCCGCTGGCGGTCCGCACGGGCTTGCGCATCAGGACGCCCTCGAGTTCCTCGCGGCGCTCCTGGGGTGCGTGGTCGAGTATCTCGGAGTTCTTCGGGACCTTCGGCGCGGAGTGCTCCGAGCACGCCCGTAGTTTCGCGGACTCGACGTCGTCGCGTTCCAGTTCGCCGGCGAGGATGCGGTCGACGAGGGTCTCGCAGACCGCCCGGAACGCTTCGGTCTCGGTCGGGTCCGACGCTTCGCTCATCGCCGTAACGTCGTTCCGAGACGCGGTTAAGCGTGTCGTCTACGGGCGACCCCGGCGCGTGCGTGGGCGTTCGCCAGCACGTCGTCCGCGAGACGGTATGAATCGGTTATCGCCCGTCACCTCCGCATAACAAACTCGGTACTGGTCGTGGAACGGCCATGACCAGCGACGATTCGACGCGTGTCGCCGCCGTCGTGCTCGCGACGGTCGCGGTGCTCGCCGTCGCGACAGTCGCCGTCGGCGCGGGTGCCGTGGCCGACGGCTCGCCCGCGCCAGTGACGGACGCCACCGGCGACGCAGCGCCGTCACCGGACTGCGACGAAGACGACGAAGACGACGAAGACGACGAGGGCGACGGCTGGTGGGGCGACGACGACGAGGACTGCGACGACGAGGAAGACGAGGACGACGAGGACGACGAGAACGATGGCTGGTGGGGCGACGACGACGAGAACGACGAAAACGACGAAGACGAGGACGAAAACGACGAAGACGAGAACGAGAACGACGAGGACGAGAACGATGGCTGGTGGGGCGACGACGACGAGAACGACGAAGACGATGACGAGTGCGGTGACGACAGCTGGTGGGGCGACGACGAGTGCGAAGACGAGAGAACGACGGTCCCGGAGCCGACGGAGACGATGGTACCGACGACCGCGGAACGGACGGAAACGACCGCTCCGACGACCGCTGAGCCGACGGAGACGACCGCTCCGACGACCGCTGAGCCGACGGAGACGACCGCTCCGACGACCGCTGAGCCGACGGAGACGGCCGCTCCGCCCACGACCGCTGAGCCGACGGAGACGGCCGCTCCGCCCACGACCGCTGAGCCGACGGAGTCGACGACGCGGCCGCCGTCGACCGAACCGCGGACGACTGCGGCGAGTACGACGGCGTCGGCGGACTCCTCGGGCGGTGAGGAGGACTCGGACGCCTGGGAGGGGGTGACGGTACCGGACACGGTCGGGGTGCCGGTCACGACGACCGACGCTCCGCAGGCGGTGTTCTACGTGCGGAACGCGCGGACGTCGATGTCTGCGGTCCGGCCGAGCGAGACGCTCCTCGTGTCGGCGACCGTCGCGAACCGCGGCGACGGCGCCGGCGAGTTCGCGGCGACGCTCGTCGTCGACGGCACGGTCCGGCGGACGCACGAGGTGTCGCTGGCGGCGGGCGAACGCACGACGGTCCGGTTCCGGCTGTCGCTCTCGGACCTCGGACCGCACGCGGTCGCGGTGAACTCACACCGTGCGGGGACGGTATCGGTCGAGGCAGCCGACCGAGCGACGAGCGCGGAGTCCGGCCCGGTGTCGGTGTCGGCGGCGACGGTTCGCGCGGACTGGGTGCAGGCCGGACGCGAGACGGCAGTGTCCGCGGAGGTCTCGAACCCGACGGATCGCGTCGTCAGGCGCGCGGTTGCGGTGACGGTCGACGGCGCCGTCGTCGCCCGACGGACGGTCGTGCTCGCGCCCGGCGAGCGCACACGCGTCGTCGTGCCGTTCGAGGCGGTCGAGGGCGACGTCGCGGTCGACGGCGTTCCCGCGGGGCGGCTGTCGGTGAGTGCTGCACTCGGCGCCGAGGCTCGCGGCGACCCCCCAGCAGAGCAGCGCGACGACGGCGGTAGCGGGGGCGCGTTCCCGGTGTGGGCGGCGCTCGTCGCGACGGTCGAACTCGCGCTCGTCAGCGCGATCGTCGTCGCCGCCGGACTCGACCGTCGACGGTCCACGGGGCGGGGCGAGTCGAGCGACTGACCGTCCACGGTCCACGGAGCGGGACGAGTCGAGCGACTGACCGCCGAGGCGAGCCATTTAGTCCGGTGCGTTCGTGTGCCGATTCCAGTAGCGGTATAGTGACGCACGAACTACGCGCTCGTATGCGAACGACCGTCCGGGACGTCCTCCAGAAGGCAGGGGAAGAGCCGATCACGATGCTGACGGCGTACGACGCCGTGACGGCGACCCTCGTCGACGAGCAGGGCGTGGACGTGATCCTCGTCGGTGATAGCGTCGGGAACACCCAGCACGGGCACGAGACGACGCTCCCCGTGACCGTGGACCAGATGGCGGACCACACGGCCGCGGTCGCGCGCGGTGCGGAGGACGCGCTCGTCGTCGCGGACATGCCGTTCCTCTCCTACGGCGCGGACGAGTCGGAGAGCATCGAGAACGCCGGGCGGATGCTGAAGGAGTCGGGCGCGCACGCCGTGAAGTTGGAGTCAGGCGAGCACACGGTCGACCTCACCGAGCAACTGAGTCGGCTCGGCATCCCCGTGATGGCGCACCTCGGGTTGACGCCGCAGTCCGTGAACCAGCAGGGGTACGCGCTCCAGGGGACGAGCGAGGAAGCGGCGGACCGGATGGTCGAGCTCGCCCGAGCGCACGAGGACGCGGGCGCGTTCTCGCTCGTGCTGGAGCGCGTGCCGGCGTCGCTGGCGTCGCGGATCACCGAGGCGATCGAGATTCCGACGATCGGGATCGGTGCGGGCCCGCACTGCGACGGGCAGGTGCTGGTGGTGGACGACGCCGTGGGTCTCAGCGACTGGACGCCGTCGTTCGTGGAGGAGTTCGGGGACGTCCGCGAGGCGATGGCGGACGCCATCGAGGCGTACGCGGACGCCGTGGAGTCCGGGGAGTTCCCGGCGGCGGAGCACAGCGAGGGCGTCGAGGAACTGGACGACCTGTACTGAGCGCGAACCTGCCGGTCGCTGGACTTACTCGTTCTCGTCGACGCGATCGCAGAAGTCCGCGAGTGCGGCGTTGAACCCACGGGGGCGTTCGAGCATCGCGAGGTGTGCGGCTTCTTCGACGACCGCGACGTCGCAGTCTGGGAGTTCGCTCGCGAGGTAGTCGTGGTACCGCGGGGGCGTGAGCGCGTCGTGTTCGCCGACGATGGCGCGGCCGGGCGTCTCGATGTCGCCGAGCTGGTCGCGGACGTCGAACGTGTGCGCGGTGAGGAAGTCGCGTTCGACGACCGCCTGTCCGGTGTCGGTCATCGCGTCCCGGGAGACCTCGACGAGGCGCTCGTCGGGGTCCTCGAAGAGTCGACCTGGTTGGTGCAGCCAGTCGACGGCGCGCTCGAAGTCGTTCGCGAACCAGTCACGGAGGTCGCTGAGGACGGCGAGTTTCGCGCCCGTGCCGGCGTATACGGCGCCGTCGACGGCGAGTTCGTCGGTGCGTTCGAGCAGGCAGTGGAGGACGACCGCGCCGCCCAGGGAGTTCCCGCAGAGGACGCGTGCGTCGGTCGCGTTCGCGACGGCGACGACGTCGTCGGCGTACGCCGAGAGCGTCTCGTAGCCGGGGGACGCGTCGACGTCGGGGCTGTCGCCGTGTCCGGCGAGGTCGACGGCGACGACGGGGCGGTCGTCGGCGATGCGGGCCTGGGACTTCCAGACGCGGCGGGTGCCGCCGCTGCCGTGGACCAGGCAGACGGGAGCGCCGTCGCCGCCGCGGTCGAAGACCTCGTATGCTGTCTCGCGGCCCTGGTGGGAGACGGTCTGCATGCGTGTTGGTTCTCCGGGAGCGGGCATAAACCCCGGTTCCCCGACGGGGTTCGGGCGTCGGCATTTCGGTGGGCCGCTGTCGAGGCACTGACGGCCGGGAAAAGTCGTGTGAACTGCGAATCAACTCTTCTCTCTCTACCCATTCGCCCTCGTGCGATTAGTAGGAGAAAGATTTATATACTATAGTGACTAACTAGTAGTTAGGATGAATATTCAGCAGTTCACGGAGAACGACGCGAGATTCGCTCGGCGGTACGACTACGACGACGCGGTCGTCGTCGCTGCCGACCTCGACCTCACCGACGGGAGCGTCGACGTCCTCGAGGACACCGTCATCGTGGTCGGGCCCGAGGACGAACAGGTCGAACTCGCCGTCCCGTCGACGCCGACGCGCGCCTTTATCAGAAATGGCGTGCTAACCATCGAGATGGAGGCCAACGCATGAAACTCACGGTCAAACCCTTAAAGCAGAAGGACGCCGGGCGCGGGCTCGCGGCCATCGACCGGTCGTCCATGCAGGAGCTCGACCTGGAGAACGGCGACTACATCATCATCACCGGCAAGAGCGACGGCAAGGCCGTGGCGCGCGTCTGGCCCGGGTATCCCGAGGACCAGGGACGGGGCGTCGTCCGCATCGACGGTCGACTCCGCCAGGAGGCCGACGTCGGCATCGACGACCGCGTCGAGGTCGAGAAGGCCGACGTGAAGCCGGCAAAGAGCGTCACCGTGGCGCTCCCCCAGAACCTCCGCATCCGCGGGAACATTGGCCCGCTCGTGCGCGACAAGCTCAGCGGGCAGGCCGTCACCAGCGGGCAGACCATCCCGTTCTCGCTCTCGTTCGGTCCGATGGCGGGCAGCGGGCAGTCCGTCCCCCTGAAGGTCGCGAACACGGACCCGGAGGGCACCGTGGTCATCACGGACTCGACGGACGTCCAGATCAGCGAGAAGCCCGCCGAGCAGATCCAGGGCGCACAGGGCGGTGGCGCCAGCGCCGAGGGCGTGCCAAACGTGACGTACGAGGACATCGGTGGGCTCGACGACGAACTCGACCAGGTCCGGGAGATGATCGAACTCCCGATGCGCCACCCCGAGCTGTTCAAGCAACTCGGCATCGAGCCGCCGAAGGGCGTCCTCTTGCACGGTCCGCCGGGCACGGGGAAGACGCTGATGGCGAAGGCCGTCGCGAACGAGATCGACGCCCACTTCCAGACCATCAGCGGCCCGGAGATCATGTCGAAGTACTACGGCGAGAGCGAGGAGCAGCTCCGCGAGGTGTTCGAGGACGCGGAGGAGAACGCGCCCGCGATCATCTTCATCGACGAGCTCGACTCGATCGCGTCCAGTCGCGGCGAAGCGAGCGGTGACGTGGAGCGCCGCGTCGTCGCCCAGCTCCTCTCGCTCATGGACGGGCTCGAGGAACGCGGTCAGGTGACGGTCATCGCTGCCACGAACCGCGTGGACGCGATCGACCCGGCGCTGCGCCGCGGCGGCCGGTTCGACCGCGAGATCGAGATCGGCGTCCCGGACAAGGACGGCCGCATGGAGATCCTGCAGGTCCACACGCGCGGGATGCCGATGAGCGACAGCGTGGACCTCGACGAGTACGCCGAGAACACGCACGGGTTCGTCGGCGCGGACCTCGAGAGCCTGGGTCGCGAGGCGGCGATGAACGCGCTCCGCCGCATCCGCCCCGAGCTCGACCTCGAGCAGGAGGAGATCGATGCGGAGGTCCTGGAGGCGCTGAAGGTCACCGAATCGGACTTCAAGGACGCTCTGAAGGGCATCCAGCCGAGTGCGATGCGGGAGGTGTTCGTCGAGGTGCCGGACGTCACGTGGGAGGACGTCGGCGGCCTCGCCGGCACGAAGGAGCGCCTCCGGGAGACGATCCAGTGGCCGCTCGACTACCCCGAGGTGTTCGAGTCGATGGACCTGCAGGCCGCGAAGGGCGTCCTCATGTACGGCCCGCCGGGCACGGGGAAGACCCTGCTCGCGAAGGCGGTCGCGAACGAGGCGAACTCGAACTTCATCTCGATCAAGGGCCCCGAGCTCCTCAACAAGTACGTCGGGGAGTCCGAGAAGGGCGTCCGCGAGGTGTTCGAGAAGGCGCGGGCGAACGCACCGACCGTCGTCTTCTTCGACGAGATCGACTCGATCGCGACGGAACGCGGCTCGCGCACCGGTGACAGCGGCGTCGGCGAGCGCGTCGTTTCCCAGCTCCTCACGGAGCTCGACGGCCTGGAGGCCCTGGAGGACGTCGTCGTGATCGCGACGACGAACCGCCCGGACCTCATCGACAACGCGCTCCTGCGGCCCGGCCGCCTGGACCGCCACGTCCACGTCCCGGTGCCGGACGCGGAGGCACGCGAGAAGATCTTCGAGGTGCACACGCGGAACAAGCCGCTCGCGGACGACGTCGACCTGGCGTGGCTCGCCGAGCAGACCGACGGCTACGTCGGCGCGGACGTCGAGGCCGTGACGCGCGAAGCGAGCATGGCCGCGACCCGCGAGTTCGTGAACTCCGTCGACCCCGAGGAGATGAACGAGTCCGTCGGGAACGTCCGCATCACCCGCGAGCACTTCGAGCACGCGCTCGACGAGGTGAAGGCGAGCGTCACGGAGGAGGTCAAGGAACGCTACGACGAGATCGAGGAACGCTTCGGACGCGAGGAACCCGAGCCCGAGGCCGAGCCCAGCCGGACGTTCCAGTAGGACCGGGTCGAGTCGCCGCGTGCCGACTCCTCCCACAACGATCCGCCACGTCGGCCGTTCATTCTCGATCACCTTTGTTTGACGAAACAACCGAACGACACGTAGATCGGCTGGCAAGTACTCACGAGAAATAGGGAGAGTCCGAGTACAGTCGTCGCTGACAACGGAGACGCCTGGGACGATCTCCGGCGAGAACTTCGAGAAATCGACGGGAGGCCGGTGATCGAGTACCGCGAGTTCAACCCGCTCGACGCAGGACACGACGATCGGAGTTACGACACGACGTACCACGTCCGGTCGAATTCCGAAGTGGCGTCTTTCGGGCTCCACCGTCGTTTGGGTAGGATCTGTCGAGCACAAATCTGGGACGGACTGTTCCAAAAACTCGCCCACAGAGCTGCAGTTAGAAACGCCGAACAGAGTCTCTAACCCACAACTCCAGCCGTTCGAACGTGGGCCTGGACGTCAGAACTCGGGGCGTGATCGATCGACGGTTCGTTCTGTCGAGGAACGTCGACACGCATGGCGGGAACGCCGAGGCGCGTTCTCGTCGACCGTGCTTCGTCCCGGGTTCGATGTACCGGCGCAAGCGGGCGGTTCAGTGCTCTTCGTCGGGCACGCGTGCGACGGTCGTGATCGCTCTCGGGCTCAGCGGCGTCGCTCGCTGGATGGAGTGGTGGAACTCCTCGAATCCAGCCTCCCTGAACATGCGGTCGGCCTCGTCCTCGTCGTAGAACAGCATGATCGCGTCGGCGGCGCGTCGGAGGAGCGGATTGGACGGGCGGTCGGGACCGACGACGAGTACCTGGCCGCCCGGTTTGGCGACACGGCGCATCTCTTCGAGCCCCTGAACCGGGTTCGGCCAGTACTCGATCGATCCGGACGACCAGACGATATCGAAGGTGTCGTTCGCGAAGGGGAGGCGTTCGGCGTCGCCCACGTGGAACGTGACCTCCCCCTGCTTGCCGAACTTCTCGAAGGCCTTCTCCATCTGGTGAACGCTCTGATCGAGCGCGTGAACGGTCTCGGCGTGTTCTACCAGTCCAGCAGTGCCGAAGCCGGTCCCACAGCCGACGTCGAGGACCGCGTCGTCGTCGCCGAACTCCAGCCATCCCAGCGCTTCCGACCGCATGTCTTCGGTCCAGTTGATCCGGTTGATCTGGTCGTAGACGTTCGAGAGGTACTTGTAGAAGAACCGAGCATTACGTTTGTCTTCGAGGACGCCCATCATCTCGCGGATTCTGTCGGCCATCTACTATAAGTACCGATTCTGCGCGTCGAAGGGCGTCGTACGTCCCGTTTCCGAGTCGCCTCGATACGTTTCTCGTCGACCGTGACCCGCGACGGCGCCGCCGTCACCAGACGTTGGTGACTTCTAGTTGCCTGCACAAGAACTCCGTTCTCGTGAACGTCGTCGGGTCGCTCTATGTGTCGGCCGATGTCTCTTTCCAGTTCCAGACCGCCCGATGACGGCGGCGACACCAAACCAGTCCAGGACGGCCGCGACTTCACGGACCGTCAGTCCCATCGAGTGACGCCGAACCGCGAAGCAGCGTACGGGTGTCGGCGTGCGCTCGTCCTCCCAAACGCCTTGATTCTCGATGTCTACGCGTTCTCCGAGCCGAGCGTCGTGGACAGCACTCTCTGCGGCCTGCTCGCTTCTCGAACTCCCGCAACTGGACCGTGCCGGCGCTCGCGGATTCTCCCGTCCCGACATCGTGCCTGCCAGTGCGATTTCAATCGTGCCCGAAGTGGACGTCGCTGCTCGGTTCGTACTCCATCTCTCGCGTCACCTTGTCGGCGACGTCGCTATCGAACTCGCGGTCGACGAGGTGGACGGCGAGGTCGAGGCCGGCGGTGACGCCGCCGCACGTGAGGACGTCGCCGTCGTCGACGACGCGCGCGTGCTGGACGAGCGCGCGCGTCTCGCGGAGGTCGCGCTCGGCGTCGTGGTGCGTGGCCGCCGGTCGGCCGTCGAGGACGCCCGCGGCCGCGAGGAGCATCGCACCGGTACAGACGCTCGCGACGCTCGCGCCACGCTCGTGAGCGGCGGCGATGGCGTCGGGGATCGCGCCGCGCTCGTGCTCGCGACGCACCCCCGGACTGTCCGGGTCGGTCCAGCCGCCACCCGGCACGAGGAGTAGGTCGGGGTCGACGTCGTCGAGCGTCGCGTCCACCTCGACGCGGAGGCCGTGGCTCGCGGTCACGCGCTCGGCGGGTTCGAGCGTGCAGAGCGTCGTCGAGAGGCTCGCGCCCGCGTTCGCGGCGTTCTGGAACACCTCGAACGGCCCGACCGCGTCCAGTTCGTCGAACCCGTCGAACAGCAGGATGGCGGCGTTCATAGTGGGACGACGTGCGCCCGCCTCCTATCGGTTCCGCTATTCGAGACGGTTCCGCTATTCGAGCTCGTCGAGGTCAGCGAGGATCTCGTCCGCGTGCGCCTCGGGGTCGACGCCCTCGTACGCGAGTTCGACGCGGCCGTCCGGGCCGACGACGTACGTGTTCCGGAAGACGCCGTCGAACGTCTTCCCGAACATCTCCTTCTCGCCGTAGGAGTCGTAGAGCACGCTCACTTCGCCCTCGGGGTCCGAGAGGAGTTCGAACGGGAGGTCGTACTCGCCGGCGAAGTCCGCGAGGTCGTCGACGGGGTCGTCGCTGATCCCGAGGACGGCGACGTCGCGCTCGCCGTACTCGTCCCACCGATCCCGGAAGCTACAGGCCTCAGTCGTGCAGCCTTCGGTGTTCGCGCGTGGGTAGAAGTACACGACGACGCGCTGGCCCTCGTAGGAAGAGAGCGCGATGGGGTCGCCGTCCTGGTTCTGGAGTTCGAAGTCTGGTGCGTCCACGCCTGGTTCGAGCATACCCGTCCCCGAGCGGCGCGCGCAAAAGTGGATTTCGCTCTCGACCCGTCGAAACCAGCAGAAACTGCCGAGAACTGGCGTCGAAACGGCAGGAACCGATCGCGAGCGTCCGCGGAATCGGGTCGGCTCGTCCCGCTCGTCCGTCTCGCGTCAGTCGAGCCGTTCGGCCGCGTCCTGCGCGACGAGGACGTCCGCATTCTCCTCGGGGAGCGTGACGACGTCCTCGGCGCTCAGTCGGTACTCGCGTTCGTCGACGCCGAAGATCTCGCCGACGTCCTCCGTGACCCGGAGCGTCGCCCGCTCGCCCGCATCGCTCGCATCGGCCGCATCGCCCGCGCTCGTCGACGCCCCGGCTTCGCCTGCGGCATCGGCCGCCGCGTCCCCGGCGTCGTCGTCGACCGCGCCCTCGCTGGTCGCGTCCGTCGCCGCGTCGTCGCCCTCGCGGCCGGTGGCTGTGTCGGCCGCGTCCGCGTCGGTATCGCCGCCCATGAGGTCGGCCGCCGACACGCCGTCGGTCGCCGACTCGTCCGCGCCCTCGGTCGTGTCCTCGGTCGTGTCCTCGTCGGGGTCGTCCACGCCCGCGACCGCCGCCGCCTCCGACCGCCGCAGGTCGTCGTCGGTCGCCGACTCGCCCGCGTTCGGATCCTCGTCGGCGCCCGCATCCGAACTCGCGTCCGCGGCCGGATCCGCGTCCAGGCCCGCTTCCGGGTGCAGGTCCGCGTCCGCGGACGCGGCCGCCGACGTCGCGTCCGGCGCGCCAACGTCGCCCGCGTCAGCCGGCGCGCCCGGCGTCGCGTCGCCCGCGATGACGTCAAGCATGTGCGCCTTGTTCTCCTCGATGCGCGCCACGAGGTCCGAGAACAGCGCTTGCTCTTCGGCGGTCAATCCGTTCACGTCGTTCGGGTTCGCCATCTCCGCGGACACGAGACTCGCCTTCTTGACGATCTTCCCGAGCCGGCGCTCGTAGATCGCCTCTGCCGTGTCCTTCGCCGTCTCGATGTCGTTCGTGAGTTGCTGGACCTCCGGCGACCCGAACGGGTCCTCGGCCGCGTCCGCGGCACGCTCGCGTTCGGCCTCCAGCTCCTCGACGTACTCTGCGACGTCGCCGTAGAACGACTCCCGCAGCTGCTGGAGGTCGGACTTCTGTCGTTCCTTGCTCTGCGCGGAGCGGAGTTCGTCGATGTTCATTCTCGAGCTTTCTCGGCGCGTCCGCGAGCCATCGCGAAGATGCCCACGTATTCCGGTACGGACTGTGCGCCCGCCTCCAACCTAAATGTATCGCCGAGTAACTCGACGGTACCTGGGTCGTGCACGTCGACGTTGATCGTCTCGCCCGTGAACGTCTCCGGGACGGCGTCGACGAGCGGGTCGAAGTCCGCGACCTCGTCGCGCTCGATGCGCTCGACCGACAGGCCGGTGCCGCCGTGGAGGCTCCCGGGGAGCCGGATCAAGCGATTGATGTCCGTCGTCACTGGTTCGTCGATCGGCGCGGACTCCTCGCGGAACGTCTCCGCGGCGACCTGGCGGGCGAGCGTGAGGAATCGCCCGTGGACCTCGACGTTCCCGTGACGGATCTGGTCGTCGTTCCGCTCGAAGACGTCCACGAGCTTCGACGCCGAGCCCTCGCCGATGCCGTCGTAGGACTGGAGTCGCTCCATCGCGTCGTCTTCGTCGAGCGCGCGGACGTCGTCGACGAGCGCGAGGAGGTTGTCGTGCACGCGCTTCCCCCACCCGCCGGTCGTCGACAGCGTGCGCTTCTCCGTCGGGTTCTCCAGGCCCATGCCCGCAACGAGTTCGCGCTCCAGGAGCGCGTCCAGGTCGAGGTCTTCGGCGAGGACGTACTCGACGATCTCGCGACGGTCGCCGCGGTCGAGCGTGCGCAGGCCGTCGTCGCGGACGTGCACGTGGTAGCCGCGGCCGCCCGAGAACACGACGGTGAGGTCCTCGAACCCGAAGTCGGTCTCCAGTATCGAGAGGAGATCGAGCAGTTCGCCCTTGCACGCGGCGAGCATCTCGCCGTACGTGGTCTCGTCGGGGTCGACGCCGGGGAGGTGGTCGGCGTCGAGGTCGAACACGAGGTCCGCTCCCCGCCAGCCCTTCCGGCTCATCGAGCTCGCGCCGGGGTCGTCGTACGTCCCGGCGGAGAAGTAGACGTGCCGGGGGCGCTCGCGTTCGAGGAACCCCTCGAGGTCGCCGACGTCGAGCCACGACCGATGGCGGACCATCGTCGTCCCCGACCCCGACGTCCACGGGATGTGCCCCCACTCGCGCTCGTTCGGGGCCGGCGGCGGCGACACCGACGCGCGGCCGTAGTGGTCGCCGAAGCGACCCCGGAGGTACGCTCGCGTGCGCTCTTCCATCTCAGAGACCGTACAGGTGGTACCGACAAGAACCCACCGTTCGCCGACGGGTGCGGACTTCGAAGCGCTCTTGACCGACACGGTCGTCGCGCCCACCATGCATCCCAGCGAGTGGTCTCGAACGCGTCGCGTCCTCGTCGCGGTGTTCGCCTTCCTGACCGCGTTCGGTGCGTCGCTGGTCGCGTTCTCCCCGGACGGTCAGTCGCCCACGATCGCGTTCGTCCTGCTGGACGTGCTCGTCCTCTACGCGCTCGTCTTCCACCCCGAGTGGCTGCCCGGCGTCGATCCGTAGCGTCGACCCTCTCGGCGAGCGGGCCGCGGACTCGTCGAAAGTGAGCCTGCCCGTGGACGCGATGGTGACGGGCGAACGCGAGTTCTACGGGTCCTACGGCTGCCCGCAGGTCGAGTACGAGGAGATCTTCCGCATGATGGACACCGGCAAGCTCGAACCGGGCCGCATCGTCGGCGACACCGTCGCCCTGGAGGACGTCCCCGGCGTCGTCGAGAACCTCGGCGAGTACGACACCGTCGGCATCCCCGTCTGCACGACCTTTTGAAGCGACGACCGGACCCGAGCGCACCCGTTGCGACCGGATTCGACGCGGCCTCGAGCTTTGGTCCGTGAACGCGATCGGAAACGATACGGCCTCGAGCGTCGCGTCGGTGCATGCGGGCGGAGTCGACGCGGCCTCGAGCGCGGTGTTCGTGGTCGCGGGCGATCTCGACTGGCGCGAACGCGTCGTCGCTGCAAGCCCCGATCGTGTGGGGGAGTAACACGCCGTTTCTCCGGTGCGTGACGGCGTCTACGCTCGGCGCAGAATTGCCGTTTCGAGGCCTTTCAGGCGGTAGTAACGGTATTCATTGATTCGGAACCGGCGGCGTTACTTCGGGATTGACCTCTCATAACAAAGGGACTTTCCGTCGGAGGATAGAGACGAGATGCCAGGTAATACGGATCCATCCTCGCGAGAGGGCCGCCGCAAAGAGTGGCTGGCGGTCGCTCTCGCGTTCGTCACGGTGAGTAGCATGCTAGTGGCGGGTGCCGTACCGCTGCCAACAGCGGCGTCGGCCTCGCCACTCGAACGACCGAACGCCGACGGGGCGTCATCGGAGGCGACCGTCGGCGACGGCCCAAGTGCGTCCACGACCGGAGCGTCGGCAGTTCCCGCGGGCGTCTCAGGACTGATCGAGCTCGCGGACGCGAACACGACGTTCAGGGGAGCGAACGCGAGCGACCAGTTCGGGTCGGCCGTCGCCGAGGTCGGTGACCTGAACGGCGACGGCGTCGCGGACGTCGCGGTCGGCGCTCCACGGAACGACACTGGCGGCCCGAACGCCGGCGTCGTCTACGTGTTCTACGGGCCCGTGGAGCCGGGCGAGACGAACGCGAGCGACGCGGACGTGACGCTCTACGGCGACGCGGGCAACAGTCGCGCCGGCGCGGCGCTCGACGCCGCGGACGTCGACGACGACGACCAGACCGAGCTGCTCGTCGGCGCACCGCTCGACGACCAGGCCGGCGAGAACGCCGGCGCGGTGTACGTCGTCGACGTCGACGAGGACACGCCCGCGAACGCGTCGCTCGCGGACGCCACCAAGAAGTTCCTCGGCGCGAACGCGGGCGACCGCGCGGGGACGTCCGTCGCCGGCATCGGGAACGCGAGCGACGACGTCACCGACCGCGTGCTCGTCGGCGCGCCCGGGAACGACACGGCCGGCGAGGACGCGGGCGCGGCGTACCTCCTCGCGGACGCGACGGCGTCGACGGAACGGAACCGGTCGCTCGCGACCGCGAACGCGACGTTCACGGGCGTCGGCGACGGTGACCGCGCAGGGGAGTCCGTGTCGACCGCCGGCGACTTCGATGGCGACGGCGACCACGACCTCCTCGTCGGCGCGCCCCGGAACAACTCGACGGGCACGGACGCCGGCGCGGCGTACGTCCTGACCGACGACGACTTCGACGCCGAGCAGTCCCTCGACTCGGCACAGGTCACGTACACCGGCGCGCAATCGTTCGACCTCGCCGGGTTCGCGGTGGCCGACGCCGGCGACGTGAACAACGACACGTACGGCGACGTCGTGATCGGTGCGCCGTTCAACGACACGAACGGCGACCAGTCCGGCATCGCGTACGTCGTCCAGGGGTCGGCGACCGCGAGCGGGACGGTGAACCTGAGCGAAGCGGGCGTGGAACTCCGCGGGAACGGCGCCGGCGACCGCGCCGGCTGGGACGTCGCCAGCGCTGGATCCGGCGACGTCACGTGCGACCCGCACGCGGACGTGCTCGTCGGCGCGCCCGGGAACAACTCGACCGCGCCGCGAGCCGGTGCCGCGTACGTCGTCGCCGGCGACGGCGACTTCGGCGACGACCGGAACCTCTCGACCGCGCAGGCGACGCTCGTCGGCGCCGGCGAGGACGACCGCGCGGGCTACGTGGTCTCCGGCCTCGGTGACGCGACCGGCGAGGGGTCGAAGGACGTCGTCGTCGGCGCGCCGTTCAACGACAGCGCCGCCGGGGACGACGCCGGCGCGGCGTACCTCGTCAACGGGACGTGCGTCCCGGACGAGGAGGAGCCCGAGCCGGAGCCCGAACCCGAGCCGGAACCGACCGGCGACGTCGTGGACGTGACGTGCGACGAGGTCGTGGTCGAGGCGGCGAACGTCGACGCGGAGTCCGTCACGGTCGAGGTGTCCTTCGAGGACGGCTCGTCGACGAGCGAGTCCGCCGCGGTTGCGGGCGGCGAGTTCGACGGAGCCATCGCCTACGACAACCCCGACGAGAAGAACGTCACTGGCGTGACGCTCTTCGCCGGCGAGACCGGTGACGAGGAGCTCGACGACACCGGCCGCATCGACGTCACGTGCAGCGAACCGGAGCCCGAACCCGAACCGGAGCCCGCTGGCAGCATCCGCGACGTGACGTGTGACGACGTGAGCGTCGAGGCGAGCAACGTCGACGCGGACGCCGTCACGGCGAAGGTGTTCTTCGAGGACGGTTCGTCGACGACCGCGACGGAGTCCATCGGTTCCGACGGCGAGTTCGACGGTCGGATCTCCTACGACAACCCCGACGATAGGAACGTCACCCGCGCGAAGCTGTTCGTCGGGTCCGGGACGAGCGGCGAACTGCTGGACGACACCGGCCCGATCGACGTCACGTGCAGCGAGCCCGACCAGGAGCCCGAACCAGAACCGGAGCCCGCGGGTAGCATCCGCGACGTGACCTGCGACGCAGTCGAGGTAGAGGTGAGCAACCTCGAGAACGACGCGATCTCGCTGACGATCGAGTTCGAGGACGGGTCGACGACGCAGGTGAGCAAGGCCGTCGGCTCGGACGGCGAATTCAGCGGCGACGTCGACTACTCGAACGGCGGTGATCGGAACGTCACGAACGTCAAGCTCTACGACGGAGCCGGGAACGACGCGACGCTCCTCACGGAGACTGGGCCGATCGACGTCACCTGCAACGAGCCGGACCCGATCCCCGCAGGAAGCATCCGCGACGTGACGTGCGACGACGTGAGCGTCCTCGTCAGCAACGCCGACGAGTCCGATGTTACGATAAAGGTCGAGTTCGCGGACGGATCGTCGACGACCGCGACGGAGTCCATCGGTTCCGACGGCGAGTTCGACGGCCGGATCTCCTACGACAACCCCGACGACAAGAACGTCACGCGAGTCGTCCTCTACGACGGGTCGAGCACGAGCGACAGCATGCTCACCGAGACCGGCCCGATCGACGTCACGTGCACGCAGCCGGAGCCCGAGCCGGAGCCGGCGGGCAGCATCCGCGACGTGACGTGCGACGCCGTGACCGTGGAGGTGAGCAACCTCGAGAACGACGCGATCTCGCTGAAGGTCGAGTTCGAGGACGGCTCGACGACTCAGGTGAGCAAGCAGATCGGCTCTGACGGCGAGTTCAGCGGCGACGTCGACTACTCGAACCCCGAGGACAAGAACGTCTCGCGGGTCGTGCTCTACGACGGCGCGAACGCGAACGACCGCACGCGTCTGACCGTGATGGACGACGTCGACGTGACGTGCAGCGAGCCGGAGCCTGAACCTGAGCCCGATCCGTCCGGGTCGATTCTGGACGTGACGTGCGATGACGTAACGGTGGAGGTCGCGAACCTCGATGCCGACCGCGTGACTGCCGTCGTCCAGTACGAGGACGACTCGACGGAGACCGTCGGCGTCGAGACCGACGACGACGGGAACTTCTCGGGCGACATCGTGTTCGAGAACCCCAACGGCGAGAACGTCACGAACGTCAAAGTCTACGCGGGCACCGACACCTCCGGCGAGCTGCTCGACGACACCGGCGACATCGACGTGACGTGCAACGAACCGGAGCCGCCGGCCGAAGAGGAGTTCGAGGTGGTGTTCTTCGGCTGTGGGAACGTCGAGCTCTCCGGCGACGACGACGACTTCCCGGTCACGGTGCAGCTAGTGACGTACAACCCCGGTCAGGGCGAACTGACCGTCGGCCAGGAGCAGACGCTGGACGAAGGCGAACGACCGGGGAGTCCCGGGGGGATGCTCGTCGGCATCCTCACCGAGTCCCATGGCGACTACGTCAACCCCAACTTCGACTCGGACGGCGAGAACTGTAGCGGCGCGGCCGGGAACAACCCCGCCGAGGGCGACCCGGGCGACCCGACCGAAGTGTTCGACGACGACAGCGACGACAGTGACGACAGCGACGACAGCGACGACAGCGACGACAGCGACGATAGCGACGATAGCGACGATAGCGACGACAGCGACGACAGCGACGACGGTGACGAAGACGATGACGAGGAGAGCGTTGTCGTTGCCGAATCATTCGTTCCGAGCGTCCTGACCGGCGCACCCATGCTGTCGGCGGTGCACTGAGTCGGTCGGACTCGCGGGGCGTTCGCTCAGGCGTCGGATTCTTTTCTCGCGTGGAGGACGTAGCCGCTGCCGGCGTCGAACGTGTCGACGACGGTGACGTCGTCGAAGACGCTGCGGGTGGCGGCGAGCGTGTCGGCGCCGACGTGGTGGCTGACGGTCAGTGCGAGGACGCGCTCGAAGAGGGGGTTGAGCCAGCGGGTGCCGGGAGCGCGGAGGCCGCCGCCGTCGAGCGCGACGAAGCGGCCGCCGGGGGCGAGCGCGTCGTGGACGTTCTCCAGGACGGCCTCGGGGTCGTGCATCGTGTGGAGCGCGAACGTCGTGAAGACGGCGTCGTACGCGTCGTCGGGGCCGACGGTCTCGGTGGCGTCGGCGCGGGCGACGTGGACGTGCTCCCAGCCGTGGTCGCGTACGCGGTCGCGGGCGCGAGCGACCATGCCCTCGCTGTAGTCCACGCCGACGACGGCGCCACTCGATGTATCCGCGTCGGGGCGTTCGCACGCGACGGCGGTCGCGAGCCGCTGGAAGTTCCGGCCGTGCCCGCAGCCGAGGTCGCAGACGACCTCGCCGGGGCTCGCGTCGAGCGCGTCGAAGGCGACGTCGAACAGCGGTTCGGCGAGGTCGATCAGGGCCGCGTAGACGCGCGGGTGTCGACTCCACCAGTCGTACAGCTCCTGGCCGCGGTGGCGGTCGTCCGCGGCGGTATCTGGACCGTCTGCGGCGGTATCTGGGCCGTCCGCGGCGGCGGCGCCATCGCCGAGGTCGAGTCCGGCGGCCGCGAGCGCGGCCCGGAGGTCGTCCTGGTTCGCGAGCGTCGGGTCGTCGCGTGCGTCGACGGTCGGCGACTCGTCGGTGCACTCCATGTTCGAGTGGTCGGTACCGACGCGGGTGTTCGTTGCCGCGAACCCTATCGTCAGTTTAAGTACGTTCGGTGGCGTGTCGTCGGTTCGTGAAGTCCCTGCACGTGCGCATCCGGCACACCGCGGACACGATCAATCCGATGCATCGGTTCGTCTGCGAGTCGCCCGCGGTGGACCGCGAGGTGCTCGTGGAGGGGAAGACCGACGGCGACGTCCGCACGCTCCTGTTCTACGTCGATGGCGACCGCGAGGCGTACGAGGGGACGCTCGCGGAGCGCGGTGACGTCCTCGAGTACGACGTGACGCCGGACGGCCCGGACGCGTTCTTCCTCTACGTTCGAGCGCGGAACGACGACGCCGAGCGCGACCTGCTCGGGGCGTTCGAGCAGGACACCGTCGTCGTCGCCGGCCCCGTCGTCTTCCACCCGGACATGACGATGGAGCTCACGGTCGTCGGGCGCGCCGCGGACCTCCAGGCGGTCGTCGAGTCCCTCCCCGCGGCGATGGACGTGGACGTGACGCGCGTCGGCGAGTACGCCGGCTGGGACGAGCGCGGGTTGACGGACCGCCAGCGCGAGGCGTTGCAGGCGGCGTGGCGCGTCGGCTACTACGAGGTGCCGCGGGACGACGGCGTCGAGGCGGTGGCCGCGGAGATGGACTGCGCGGTATCGACGGCGTCGGACCTCCTGCGCAGGGCGGAGTCGACGCTCGTCGCGAACGCGCTCGACGCGCCCTGAACGATGTTGCGTGGACGGTTCGACCCCGGCGCGGTCGACGACCCCGAGGCATTTCACGAATCGGACCGTCCTGTAAGGTATGCCAGTCGAGTTCGACTTCAGCGAGCAGGTCGCGGTCGTGACCGGTGCGTCGGGCGCGCTCGGGAGTGCGGTCGTGGACGCGTTCCGGGACGCGGGCGCGACCGTCGCGGCCGTGGACGTGCGCGAGCCGAGTCACGAGGACGCCCTCTTGGACCCGGACGACGCAACGGCGTTCTACCAGGCGGACCTGACCGAGGAGGACGCCGTCGCGGACTGCTTCGAGTCGGTCGTCGCGGACCACGGGCGCGTCGACGTGCTCTGTAACGTCGCGGGGACGTGGCGCGGTGGCGACGACGTCGCGGACACGGACGTCGACGAGTTCGAGTTCCTGTTCGACGTCAATCTCAAGTCGATGTTCCTCGCGAGCAAGCACGCCGTCCCCCACCTCCGCGAGACCGAGGGCGCGATCGTCTCGATCTCGTCGCGGTCGTCCCTGGAGGGCGGCGAGGGCGACGGCCCGTATCGGGCGTCGAAGGCGGGCGTCAGGACGCTCACGGAGACGATCGCCGAGGAGGAACTCGGCGACGTGCGCGCGAACGCCGTCATGCCGAGCGTGCTCGACACGCCGATGAACCGCGAGATGATGGAGGCGAGCGACGATTGGGTGGATCCCGCGGACGTCGCGGACGTCATCTGTTTCCTGGCGTCGGACGCGGCGTCCGTGACGAGTGGCGCGGCCGTCCCCGTCTACGGCGAAGCCTGAGCGGGCACTGGCGGTCCCGAGGAACTGGCGAGCGCGCTCACGTCGACACTGCGTCGTCCGCGGTCCGGTCGGCGTCGGGAGCGCCTGGGCCGGCGTCGGGAGTGTTCGGGTCGGTGTCGACGCCGCGGAACTCGAATCGCGCGCCGCCGTCGGTGCCGTCGGTCGCGGTCACCGTCCAGCCGTGGGCGTCGGCGATGCGGTCGACGATGGCGAGCCCGAGGCCCGTGCCGTCGCCGCCCGTGACGCCCGTCTCGAAGAGGTCGTCGCGGACGTCCGGGTCGATGCCGGTGCCGTCGTCGGCGACGTAGAACCCCGCGTCGTCGAGGACGCCGACGGATACGGCGACGTCCGGCCCCCCGTGCTCGACCGAATTCCGGAAGAGGTTCTCGAACAGCTGGACGGTCCGGTCCGGGTCCGCGTGTAGGATGGCGCCGTCGGCGGCCGACGCGTCGAGCGTCGCGTTCGCGGTGTCGACGGTCGCCCACGCGCGCTCGGCGAGGTCCGCGAGCGCGACGGGTTCCGGGTCGGTCGACGTCTCGCCTTCGCGCGCCATCAGGAGGACGTCCTCGATGAGCGACTCCATGCGGTCGTGGGCCGCGTGCACTTCCGCGAACGCGTCCGGGTCCCCGGTCTCTTCGGCGATGTCGGCGTACCCCTTCGCGACCGAGAGCGGGTTCCGGAGGTCGTGGCTGACGACGCTCGCGAACCGGTCGAGGCGCTCGGTCTTCCGCTCGAGCTCCGTCCGGTACGCGTGCTGTTCGGTGACGTCGCGGACGACGAACACGCGCCCGGTCTCGTCGTCGTCGCCGAACGGCGTCGTCTCCACCTCGAGCGTCCGCGAGTCGTACGTGACGCGCTCTCGCGTGGGTGCCGTCTCGGGGTCCTCGAACGCGTCGAATGCGCCAGGGAGAACCGTGAATGCGTCCGCACCGAGCGCGTCCTCGTCGAGGTCGAGGAGGTCGCGTGCGCGACTGTTCAGGTCGACGATGCGGCCGTGGGCGCCGACGACGAGGACGCCGTCGGCGACGGCCTCCATCACGACGGGGCGTGCGACGGGCGTGACGTTCGACAGTTCGAAGCGATGGACGGAGAGCGCGAGGAGGATACCGGAAACGCCGAATCCGAGCGCGAGCAGGCCGTTGACGTTCTCGAAGAGGAGGAACTCGACGACGTCCGCGAGCCACGGGACGAGGATGGCGATCCCGACGGTCACGCTCTGCCAGCGGTACGTGTCGTTCGACGTGAGCGTCGTCTTGAGGATGAGGACGGAGCTCGCGGCGACGAGGACGTACGCGTACGCGACGTGAACCCAGAACCCCCACGCCCACTCGATGCTGCCGTCGTCGTACGCGGCCATGTCGACGTACTCGTAGAGGAGTTCGTGCCCGCCGACGCCGAACAGTTCGACGCCCGAGCCCTGGCTCGTGAGTGCGAGGAGCGCGATCGCGACGGGATGGACGGCGAGGACGAGCGCGCGTCGCCCCGCGAGGACGTCCACGTACCCGGCGTACCGGAGCGCGAACAGGAACAGGAAGGCGACGGTGAGCCCGGTCCCGAGGAACGTGATGGCCGCCCACTGGAGTCTCGGAGCGAGCGCCGTCGTCGTCTCGGCCGCGACGATGGCGACCAGCCAGAACGTGATCCCGGCGAGGATTCCGGTGAGCGCTCGCGACCCGTCGCTGTGCTGATTCCGCCAGGTGAGAACGGCGAGTCCGCCCGTCAGCACCGCCGACGCGGTGTAGACGAACGGCAGCAAGCCGTCTATCATTGGTCGTAGAATGGACTCGGTTCGTATGATGCTTCTGGCTGGGGACCCGAGGACCGCTCCAGTCGATCATGTGCTGACGTCCGGAACGGTTCGTTCGAGCGCGTTCGAGGTCTCGAGTGCCCCGTTCAAACTCGATGGTCGTTCTCGGCCGTCCAGTCCGAACTCGGTTGTGGTCCTCGATCGTTCTGGTATCTTCGCTCCAAGTGTCGGAAGAAACAACCGCCACGTTTAGGGCTCAGCCGCGGCGAGCGAAGAGAGATGGCGGAGAGAGAAACGTGGAGTAGCCGCGTCGGGTTCATCCTCGCCGCGGTCGGGAGCGCAGTCGGCCTCGGGAACATCTGGCAGTTCCCGTTCCAGGCCGCGAACAACGGCGGGGCCGCGTTCCTCGTCGTCTACCTCGCCGCCGTCTTCCTGATCGGGTTCCCCGCGCTGCTCGCGGAGTTCGTCGTCGGCCGCAACACCGAGAAGAATCCCGTGGACGCGTTCCGCGAGTACGCCGGTGGCTCGTGGGGCGTCGTCGGCGGCGCCGGCGTCTTCGTCGCGTTCTGGATCCTCTCGTTCTACAGCGTCGTCGGCGGGTGGGTGCTCCGGTACGCCGGAGGGAGTCTCACGGGCGCGTACTTCGGGGACCCGTCGGCGTACTTCGACTCGATCGCGGTCGGTCCGGGCGCGCTCGCGCTGCACTTCGTGTTCATGGCGCTCGTCGTCGGCATCGTCGCGCTCGGCGTCGAGGACGGCATCGAGCTCGGAACGAAGGTGATGGTGCCGAGCATCGTCGTCATCCTCGTCGCGCTCGCCGCGTGGGCGAGCACGCTCCCGGGCGTCGCCGACGGGTACGCGTACTACCTCGATCCCGACCTCGGGACGCTCGCGGCGAACCTCCCGGACGTCCTCCCGAACGCCGTCGGGCAGGCGTTCTTCACGCTCAGCCTCGGGATGGGTGCGATGGTGACGTACGCGAGCTACCTCGGCGACGACGACTCGCTGCCCGCGGACGGCGCCATTATCGTCGTCCTGAACACGGTCGTCGGCGTGCTCGCTGGCCTCGTCGTCTTCCCCGTCCTCGCCGCGGAGGGCATCGGGTTCGACACCGCGGGCACCGGCGCGGTTTTCGAGTCGATGGCGGCCGCGTTCGCGACCCTCCCCGCCGGCGGCGTCCTCGGGCTGTTGTTCTTCCTCGTCCTCCTGCTCGCCGCGCTCTCCTCTGCGATCTCGCTCCTCGAGGTCGTCGTTGCGTACGTCGTCGAGAACACCAGTCGCGACCGCAAGCCGGTCGCCACCGTCCTCGGCGCCGGGATCTTCCTGCTCGGTGCCCCGACCGCCTGGGGATTCTCGTTCAACGGCGTCGGCGCGCTCGACTGGTACAACGTTCTCGCGTACAACCTCTTCCTCCCGCTCGTCGGTCTCGGCGTCGCCGTCGTCGTCGGCTGGACGCAGGGCGCGCGTTCGACTCGCGAACTCGCGCGCGGCTCCGGCGGGAGCGAGACGCTCGGGCTCGCGTGGCTGTGGGCGCTCCGTACCGTCGTCGTGCTCGCGCTCACCGTCACGCTCGTCCTCGGCGTCAAGACCATCCTCGTGACCGCCGGCGTCCTCGACCCGGCGGTCCTGTCGTCGATGCCGGTCGTCGTCGCCCTCGCCGTCGCCATCGCGGTCGTCCTCGTCGGCGGTGCCCGGCGCGTCGCCGGCCACGGCGTCTGAGGCGACGCTCGAACCGGTTCGTCGACGATTCCGGACCGACGCTCGAATCGGTTCGTCGACGATTCCGGACCGACGCTCGAATCGGTTCGTCGACGATTCTTCACCGTTCGTTCGAGGAGGCGTATTCGTTCGTCCGGGAACCGTCAATACTGGCCGCAAGAACCGTGATAATCGAACGCTGACGAATCGCCGGTCCGTAACGTACTTTGGTGGGGGCGCGCCGTTGGGTACCAATGGCACGTGAATCCTGGACGGGTCGCATCGGATTCGTTCTCGCCGCCGTGGGGAGTGCGGTCGGCCTCGGGAACCTCTGGCGGTTCCCGTGGATGACAGCGGAGAACGGCGGGAGCGCGTTCCTCGTCGTCTACCTCGGTATCGTCCTCGCGGTCGGCGTCCCCGGACTCCTCGCGGAGTTCGTCCTCGGGCGTCGGTCGCGCAAGAGCCCCGTCGGCGCGCTTCGAGAGCTCTCCGGGTCGCGGAACTGGGGGCACGTCGGCCTCCTGAGCGTCGTCGCCGGCGTCGTCCTCCTCTCGTTCTACAGCGTCGTCGGCGGATGGATCCTCCGGTACCTCGTCGCGTCACCGACCGGCGCGTACTTCGACGCCCCCGGCGCGTACTTCGACTCGATCGCGTACGGCCCCGAGGCCGCCGCGTTCCACGTCGCGTTCCTCGCGGCGACCGCGGGCGTCGTCTACGGCGGCGTCCGCGACGGCATCGAGCGCGCCACGACCGTCATGATGCCCGTCATCGCGATCGTCCTCGTCGGGATGGCAGCGTGGGCGAGCGGCCTCGCCGGCGCCGGCGACGCCTACGCGTTCTACCTCGCGTTCGACCTCGCGACCATCCAGGAGAACGCCGTCGACGTCGCCCTCGCCGCCGCCGGACAGGCGCTGTTCACGCTCTCCGTCGGCGCGGGCACGATGATCACGTACGCGAGCTACGTCGGCGAGGACCGCTCGCTCCCCGCCGACGCAACCATGGTCGCCGTCCTGAACACCGGTCTCGGCGTGCTCGCCGGCCTCGTCGTGTTCCCGCTCCTGTTCTCGACGCCCGGCGTGGACGTCGCGACGAGCGGCCCCGGCGCGCTGTTCGTCGGCGTCGCCACCGCGTTCGCGACCCTCCCCTACGGCACGCTGCTGGCCGTCGGGTTCTTCGCGGTCGTCGCGCTCGCCGCGCTCTCCTCCTCGATCAGCATGCTCGAGATCGTCGTCGCGTACCTCGTCGACGAACGCGACCTCGACCGGAAGCGCGCGACAACCGGCGTGGCGGCGGTCGTGCTCGTCACCGGAGCCGCGAGTGCGTTCTCGCCGTCGCTTTTCAGTGCACTCGCCGGTCCCGTCGTCGACGTCGTCCTCACGACGGGCCTGCTCGCGTTCGTCGTGTTCGCGGC